>NZ_NMOK02000015.1:0-384353 GCF_003399985.2 Paenibacillus sp. ATY16
ATTGAGCGATCACCTTTTGAGACGGCCCCTTGATCATAAGGCCAGTCCTTCCTTCCGTATGCGCAGATTCATTCCAATAACTCCGGCAACAATAAGTGCTGAACCGATAAAATGATACCAGGCAACAGGTTCACCGAGGACCCCGGCGCCGGCAGCAATGGAGACAACCGTCGACAAGTTGATGAATACTCCCATTCGCGAGGCTTCGATTCGGGACAGGATGTAGTTTCCCATCAGCGCCGTGGCGACTTGAACCGCTCCGAGGCAAAGAATCAGCATCATGAATGTCATGCTCGCGAGCGGTGCCGCCATTCTGCTCAGCGTTCCGTCCGATACATGGAAGGCAAGGGAGAATACCAGCGATGCGGCAAATCCCGTTCCTACCATGAAATAACTGATTTCCACCGGGCTGAAAGATTTCGACACGGAACGGGCAAGCACGCTGTATCCGGCGAGAGCCGCGCAAGCCAGCAGCAACAGAAGCACGCCCTTCATATTGGAAAAGCCGATGCCGTTGCCCTTCATGATGAATATTAAGGCGACGCCTGACACGGATAGGATAAGGGATAGATTCTGCGGCCGGGACGTCGCTTCTTTCAAAAATACGGAGGCGAGAACCATCGTTGCGAGAGGCGAAAGCGCATTAATAATTCCTCCCTCCGCGGAAGTTGTGTACTGCAGTCCGTACGTTTGCAAGGTAAAAAAACCGAGAGGATACATAATGGACAACATCAGCAATTTGTATAGCGGTTTGCCGCGGTAGTTCAACTTGAACAAGTCGGATGCTGCCATGATGGATAGGATGGCGAACGCTGCGGCGAAGCGAAACGTCAACGTATCGAATGGGCTTGCGTAGTTAAGCGACTTTTTGACGACTAGGAACGACATCCCAATTACGACGGCATTGACGACGGCCAGCAAGTAGGCGAGCTTATCCCCTTTCATCGCTCATCACCTCCAAAGAAAGCAGCTTTCTTAGCGTTTGCCATGCCTGCAGCCAGATATACGGCGGCCGTAAGACCCGACAGTCCTCCGCCAATCACCGCTACATCGTACAGGTTTTCTAGTCCTGCCATTTCAATCCCCCTTGTTGTCTGTCAGTACTTACTGACATTTAGTTTGAAAAAAAAGCTAGGGGGTTAAAGCCCTAGCAAACATTCTGACGCTTTCCTCAATGAAAGGTTCCAGCGCGATATCCGGGTAGTTCCTCCCGGCTTCCAGATCGTTCATAAATGCTCCGTACTGCGACATCATGAACGTAAAAGCCTGCATCCTCGGATCCGTCAAACGCAGTTTCCCTTTCTCGCTCATCGTGTTGAAGTAATTCGTTAGAAACTCGAGCAACTGTAGAGGATGCCTAAGCAATCGTTCTTTAAATCCCGACATCTGAGTTTCGTCCTTAATGCTGATCTTGAGCAATTTACGATTGCGGTTCATAATCTCGTGATATGTCTTGCTGATCGTCAGGAGATCTTTTTCCAGCTCCCATGATAGCTTTTCCGCAAAAATCTTTCTCATCTCTTCGGCGTAATGATACCGTTCGAAGGCGGCTTCAAGTAGCTTCAGCTTGCTGCCGAAGTGCCGGAACAATGTCTTCTCGCTCAGGCCGGCGGCCGTAGCGATCTCTTGCGTGGTAACCCCATTGTAGCCTCTCTCCGAGATGAGATCGATCGCCACTAGCAAGAGTCTTTCGCTACTTCCCAACTTGCTGATATCTATGATGAACACCTCGTCTCCCGTTAATGTCTGTCAGTGGTGACTGGCATCATGTTATCCTATATTTGGATGGCTGTCAACACTCAGTACCCAGGAGCTCAGATCGACGAAATGCAAACAAAGCCGTACCGATTCTTCGGTTCGGCTTTGAAAACCTTTATAACAATTAAAGTCTCACTTGCCATATGCCTCGATCAGCGTCATCGCGGCTTGCACGATTTCAGCCGGCGGAGCGCCGGGGCCAATTAACCGTGCGGTCATGCAGAATCCTTCCATCAGCACGAAGAGCTGCCTCGACAAGACCTCGGGGGACCGAAACTCTGCTTGCCGGCACAAGCTTTCCAATCGCCGAACGATAGATTGCTTGTGACGGCTTACGGCCTGATTCACCATATGGTCAGGGAATGGATATTCGACTGCGGCAGATTGATACAGACAAAAACTCGACTGCGGAGACTTCGAATGCTGGCTTGCGATCGCTTGAAAAAGCGCGAGCAGTTGGCCCCTCGGTTCAGCCTCACCCTCGACCGTCTCCTCGAACCAAGCCCAGTACATCTCGCTGGAGCGTTCCAGAATGGCTACGATCAAGTGATCTTTGGATGGATAATGTTTGTAAAGCGTCATCTTTGTAACGCCAGCTTCACCAGCAATGCGGTCGACGCCGATGGCATGGAAGCCATTCGCGAAAAATAGCTTGCTCCCGGTCAACAGCAATTGCTCTCGTGCGGCAGACTTCCGGTCGTTTGCAACACTCATTATTTTTCACCTCTATAGTTGACAGTATACAGATCGGTATGTATACTGTCAATAAAATCCAAAAGTATACAGACTTGTATGTATACTTTTCTAAGGAGGAGAAGGTATGAAGATAGGATTCATTGGTTCAGGCAATGTCGGGCAAACGTTGGGGCACGTTCTGGTTGAGCAGGGTCATGATGTTAAATTAGGAGCGAGGCAACCGGCCAAGCTGACGAATTGGAAGCAATCTCTTGGGAACAGCGAACTTGCGAGCGTTGGTACGTATCGGGAAGCAGCCGAACATGGTGAACTTGTGATTAACGCTACTCCGGGAGTCGCCTCGCTTGAAGTGCTGCAGTCGATTGGTCAGAAGTCGCTTGCCGGCAAAATTCTCATCGATGTTGCGCTCCCGCTTGAATTCACCAATGGTGAGCTGCGATTGTCAGTCGCCCCTAACGACTCGCTTGGAGAGCAGATCCAGCAAGCCTTCCCGGAGACAAAAGTTGTCAAAACTCTAAATACCGTAACGTCTGCCCTTATGATCAATCCGCTTAATCTGGCGGAGGGACAGCATGATATGTTTATTGGGGGCAATGATACAGAAGCTAAAAATGAGGTTTCGGAGTACCTGCGACAATGGTTCGGCTGGAAGAACATTATTGATCTAGGCGACATCTCGTCCGCGCGCGCAACGGAGGGCCTTCTGCTGCTGACTTCCAGAATATATGGCGCCCTCGGTCACTCGAACTTCAATCTGAAGATCATCCGTTAAGGCCGCTATGGATGGTCAAATGCTAACCTAAGCTGCAGCTGTATTGATTGCACTAAAGTTTTTGCCGTTAGTTCAATCTAAAAGGATTCAATGGCACATGAAAACGAGAGCTTTCGATAATATCTTTTACCGTTTCTGTCGGGTGTTTATGGGTAGTGTTATAGCTAAATTTTTTATTGAAATGTGAACTTTCCATCTTGTTTAATAAAAACAAAGAACGTTCCAAGGAATCAATATCCCCTCGAGAGTTTAGCCGTTCGATTATTTTTTCTTTATCCGCTATCAGCACGACGTATTTTAAAGTCACATTTTTCAAGTCCGATAATTGGTTACAAAACCATTCCAGTTCTTCCTCCACTACAAAATCAATAACGACATTTAAATTATGCAGCAAATAATTCCTGGTTAATGTCAGTATATTATCCCATGTGAGTCGTAAGCGTTCTTCCCACGAAAGTGATAGTTCGTCATTTAACATGCCAAGTAGAATATCCCCTTCAATAAGTACGCATTGCTGAACATTTCGTGCAAGTTCTTTCGAAGTGGTTGATTTGCCAACCCCGAGTGGTCCCGATATCAGATAGAGAATATTTTCATTATGTTTCATTTATTCATTCCCCCATCGTATTAACAATGTGAAGTATTCGTTGATGATCTTCAAGTACATCGGTCCACATATTTCGCCGTGCCTAAGGTATTCGGCGGATTGATTAAACTATCCTGTCTCTATGATTCAATGAAAAACAGCTGCCGTTTTAATCACGGCAGCTGTATTATTTTGTTTATGCTGATGTTCCTCGATAGCGAGCAAAAATAATAAGTACAGCGATGGACTCAGTTCGATTTAATTCGACTCAGTTCCAGAAATATTGCATCTTCCTATACCCAACATCCCATATTTTTTCGTTCCCCTCAATTGTTATCGTGAGCTCGCTCCCCGCTTCGATAGGAATCTCGCACATAGCCGGGAACAGTTCCGGATAACGGCGTTGATCTTCTCCGGAACCGGTCATTACCTCGCTCCCATTGACGGAAACACGAATGCTTCCGGAATCATCCGTTTGATCAGGTATTCCGTAATACAAGGAGAAAATAGACTTCTCCTTAAACGTATAGGTGAACGTTTCTAAATTTTCACCTTCGACGCCGTACATATTATAGCGGGGTTTTACGTTTTGACCGCTAATTATTAAGCTATTCGTTTTTTCTCCCGTTGATGAATTTTCGGAGCTGTCTTTCAATTCGTTTATCGCTACAAAGGGACCTTCTTCTTTGGTGAACGCTTTATCTACAATCCCAAACAATCCCCATACCCCTAATAAAAGAACCATGCAGGAGATGGCAGTCATCACAATATTGCGCCAACCGTTTTTATAGCGAACACCAAGCTTGTATGCCCCAAAACCGACTGCCGCGCCTAATGCGTTATGAATCGCGTCGTTAATATCGAAGCTGCCGAGCAACGTTAGTGCCTGTATGGTTTCCATTAAGAGAATCGACAGGAAGAACACTGTAATGAATCTAACAAAGGTGATCCGATATAACAATGGAATCAATAGGCCGAAAGGAATGAAGGCTGCGAGGTTTCCAAATCCTACAAAATCCATCAAGGTAGGATGTAGAAGATCCGATATACTTGGCAACTTAAAGAAATCGTCCGGTAAAAATATAAAGGTGTAGCCAGTCGTTTGCTCTGCGGCACCTATTCTACCGAAAGCGAGAAATAAAAAATAAAGAATCAAAATAGTATAGAGTACGGTTATGGTAGAAATAATCTTACGGTGTTGTGACATGGTTAACTCCTTTCCATCCTTTACATAGGTCAATAAAAAACATCTCTATTATAAAGACGCAAAAACTTATTGTTTTATAACGTAATCCTCCCTTTTCTTCAACAAAAATGGCAACTGATCATTGATCAGCTGCCGCATCTTTTTCATCCATTCCCGTTTTGTTAGAAATTAAATGGGTAAAGGACGATCCGAGTTTATTATTCAAAGGGGTTAAATCTCTTGTGATATCTTACGTTTTCTGCGAGTAAAATACGTCACTATGCATATGCTTGATTTTGTCCCAGTTACCAGGATTCATCGTGTCTGGAGAGCGGTGCTCCAGAATGGCCTGATATAGTAGGGTTTTTTGTTCCAAATGGGCAACGTGCTGTTTGGCTTCTTCAAGCCTAGCGATTGCCTCCTTTTTATGCTCCATCATGAGTGAATAGCGTTGCGAGAGGGTCGTATCCCCTTCAAGACAGAGATCAACGTACATTTTGATAACTTCAATCGGCATCCCGGATTGCTTGAGGCATTTGATGCCATGCAGCCAGTTGATCGATTCATCATCAAACATCCGAATATTGTTTTTATTACGTTGTACACTTGGAACCAGACCTTTATCCGTGTAAAAACGTACTGCGTGCTCGGTGAGTCCCGTTATTTGAACGGCTTCTTTAACTGTATACACGTGAAATCCCCCTTGAAAAATAAATAGTATAACAGCTTGACTTCGTGTAACACGAAGGTTCTAAGCTTAGTGTAACGCAAACGGGTCGTATCTTGAAACCCCGCTGCAGCGTCCGATTTAGGAAGAGCGCCGTTTGCTGTTATACATTTGAAAACTGGGAGGAATTACAATGCAATCCATAACATTAAACAATGGTGTGAAAATGCCGATCATCGGCTTCGGTGTTTACCAAGTCCCTGATGCTGAAGAATGCGAGAAAGCCGTATATGAAGCGCTGATGGCTGGTTACCGCCTAATCGATACTGCCTCCGGTTATCTGAATGAGGAAGCGGTCGGCCGTGCGATCAAGCGCAGCAATATACCACGTGAGGAGCTGTTCATTACAACCAAGCTTTGGGTTCAGGATGCCAACTACGAGAGTGCCAAGCTGGCATTTGCCAAATCCCTGAAGAAGCTCCAGCTCGACTATCTGGATTTATATCTTATTCACCAGCCTTTCGGCGATTACTATGGAGCTTGGCATGCGATGGAAGAGCTGTACCGTGAAGGCAAAATCAAGGCAATCGGGGTGAGCAATTTCCTGCCTGACCGTTTGATGGACCTTATTGTGCATAACGAAATCGTGCCCGCCGTCAATCAGGTCGAAACGCACCCGTTCTACCACCAGATCGAGAGTGCAGCATTTATGAAAGAGCAGGGAGTACAGCACCAGTCTTGGGCACCTTTGGCTGAAGGACTGAACAACTTGTTTGGGAACGAAGTACTGGTCTCAATTGCTGAAAAACACAACAAGTCCGTCGCTCAAGTCGTGCTTCGTTGGCTTGTTCAGCGTGGAATCATTGTAATCCCGAAGTCGGTAAAAAAAGAACGGATCGTCGAAAACTTTAACATTTTCGATTTTGAATTGAGCACGGACGACATCGAACAAATTTCCACTCTCGATACGCGAAAAAGTCTTTTCTTATCGTACCGTGATCCGGAAGTTGCAAAGATGATGGGGAACTGGAAAGTCGATCTGTAAACTTGATTAAGCGAAAACTCAACATGCATTTATCTTCATCTAGAGGACCGTATTAGTTAAGAAACGTCAGCAGCCGGTCATTATTGACCGGCTGCTGACGTTTCTAATTGAGATATCGTTCACCGATAGCTTAACGCCTCATTTTCTAGTTGCAATGATTAATCCCGTCGACCAGTTAAGTTCGACAATTAAGTAATAATACTTTCCTGGCCAAGTGTCTGCAAAAATAAAATCAAATTTTTTTCCTTTACTTTCTTCAATAAAAACACCACCATCTGCCGTAACAAACTGTACCCGCTCGTCATTAATAACAGATTTTGCAATGTTCTGTATTGATTCGTCCATTTCAACAGATATCAATCGCGATGACATATCCATCCCATCTAATATCCATGTTGTTGAAGCTCCAGCTCCAGTCACCATCTTCTACACATTGCACCTCGAATCACTCAACCTTAGCTAGAACATTACCTTGCATTTCTTTTATGATTTCTAAGAATTGATCAACTTCCTGGGATGGATGTAATGGATATATCAAACCATATGGAATCTCTATATCTAAATCACTAGGGATCGTCACCAAAGATGGATGAATATCTGCCCAGGCCTCCAATGTTAGCATAACCGTATTACTTTCCTCGCAGCGATTAAACACATCAAGATCATAGAGACGCGGAACATCCTTAATTCGTATTTGAGGATGATTCATTATCAGGAAATCACGTATGTCATGAATGATCGCACTCTCGCCGCCGTTCACTATAGCCAATCTTTCCCCATATAAATCTTTGACAGAAAGTGTTTTTCTTGAAGCTAGCCTATGTTGCCGAGATACGGCAAAGCAAACACGGTAACTTCCCAATTTAAGCATACGGTAGTAATCCTTCAAGTTATCTGTAAGAAATGGCCCTGCAATGATATCCAGTGATTGGCCAATCATGCGATAAGTGGTTGGGAGTGTATGTGCGTCATCTTCGAAATGAACGATGTTTATTCCGAATTGCGGGTATAAGTCGCTTATCCCATTCCACAATTCAATCAAAACATTACAGGGGTTAAGCATAGAAGTGCCCACCCGAACCATATGCCGATTGGTCTGTGCGGACTGATGCATACGGATAAGAGATTCTTGGAAATACTGCAGCATAAATTCTGCATCTTTGATAAAAGTTATTCCTGCCTTTGTGAGCCTGACACCGTGATTGGTACGGATAAATAGTGGGACTCCAGCTTGCTTTTCCAACAAATTCATTTGCTTCATCACAGCGGTTGAAGAAATAAAAAGCTTTTCGGCTGCCTTAGAGAAGCTTCCGGACTCCGCCACTTGAACAAAGGTCTTCAGTTGCTCAATCATTCAGGAAGGCCCCTCCTTTTGTATAAACCATAGGTTAATACCATGCTAACTTATTTGAAATTCCGTATCAAGCTACTAAGCCGTAACATTAGAGGTGAACAAAAAAGAAAACAGAAGCTTTAAAAATACTACACACAGGAACGGCATTGGAGGATAATACTATGGAAAAAAAAGTCTGGTTTATTACAGGAGCCTCTCGCGGATTAGGGCGCATCTGGGCAGAGGCCGCACTCTCTCGCGGGGATATGGTTGCCGCGACCGCTCGCACACCGGAAAGCATCATCGACCTTAAGGAACGTTTTGGAGACGCTGTTCTCCCCTTAGCGCTCGATGTAACGGATTCTCGTCAGGTCGAGCATGTCGTTCAGCAGGCTCACGCGCATTTCGGCAGGCTGGACGTCGTCTTAAACAATGCCGGTTATACGCTGGTTGGCACGACTGAGGAGGCTAACGAATCCGACGTCCGCGAACTATTTGACGCCAATTACTTTGGTACGCTTCGTGTCATCCGGGCTGCCCTGCCTCTGCTTCGACTACAGGGCAGCGGGCACATTCTCGGCGTATCAAGCGCCATGGGAATTGTTGCGGCGCCGCTCATTGGCTTCTATTGCGCTTCCAAATGGGCAGTCGAAGCACTGCACGATAGCCTCGCTCAAGAGGTTAAAGGCTTCGGCATTAAGGTCACGTTGCTTGAGCCGGGCGCCTTTGCCACCGACTTTGGAAGCCCCTTGTCCATGAAGACATCACAAGTAATGGAAGTTTACGCTGAACTTCGAAATCGGGTATCCACTCGTTTATCGACCGAAGAACGTGGCGATCCGAAGGCGACGGCCGAAGCGATTCTTCAAATCGTAGACGCCGAGGACCCACCTCTGCGGTTTGCGGTCGGCGCTGGGGTCTTGCCTTTGGTGCGCGAAACCTATGCCGATCGTTTAGCCACTTGGGAGACGTGGGAAGCTGTCTCGAACGGAGCGCAAGGAAAACCGATAAGCCATCGGTAGCATTGGAATTAGCAGAAGGTAAAGAAATAGGGATCAACTTACATGCTTACTATAATGAAAGTTACCCAAGTTATCGAATTCAACTCTTCTGCCCATTAGTTGAGAAACGTCAGCAGCCGGTCATTATTGACCGGCTGCTGTAAGAAACTGAATCGTACCGAGGGGCTTAATGAGTTTCCTATCTTTCAATGATTCCTGAAGTTATCTTCATACTTGGTGCATACGACAGAAAACATCATTGTTAAAAGCTACCGACAAGGAAGATTCCAGCCTGTGTTCTTTTTGCGCTTCTTCAAGGGCAGCACCACGGTCCACCAAATTCTTAATAAACGGCTCTTCTTCCCCCGGATCAGCCCCGAAGCCATCTTCCTTTAGAGAGTTGTAAAGTACACTGTTTTTTTCAAAGTCAGAATTGGGATCTAAAAAATTTACCCTGTCGCTGACTCTGCATTCGATTTGTCTAACCCCTAACTGGCTTAAATAAATAGGCAACTTTATTCCTATATTGCCGTCTTTCCCACTCCGTTGCGCATCCCTTTCATATAACTCCTGGAGGAACCCCAATTGCACTATATCTGATAGTGCATGACCTTCAAGATGATAGCTTGCCATGCTTGAGATCCAATGAGGCTCAAAGCAAATTATTCTGCCTTGATCCACCAAACTATCTATCATTTTTTGTAGTATTGCCTTTGGATTATCCAGATGACTCGAACAGGCTTTTTGATATTCCAAACAGAGCTTATAAGGAAGTTTAAATAATCATCATTGTAATACAACCATCTGGTCTTGCTTAAATAATCAAATTTATCGTTCCAATAGTAATCTTCCATTCGGTTATCTCCTTAGGAGCAATATAAATACAGGGCCTATAGTTAGTTCAATAAGCAAACCCGTATTTTACCTATAATCAAAAAATGTTACCATGCGAGCTAGCGTCATCTTACCTTAAGGTGACTGTATTTTCCCAGCCAATTTTATTAGATATTCCAGATCCAGTGTACCTGGAGAGCCAATGGTGTAGAAATGAGTAGCTGTAATCAAATGCACTTGTTTTCGGCTAGGCGAATCTTCGATTACGGCTGTGCACCCGTTAATCTCCATCACCTTGACATCCTCCGATTTATACCAAGATTTTGTATCCTCAACTGCCGCTTGTACATCCTCGAATTTGTTGTGAGATTGTGTAAATATAACCTCATGCTTATCATCGTTAAGTTGGTAGATAACCAAGATGGTCTCTCCATTAATAGAAGTTT
Organism: Paenibacillus sp. ATY16; assembly: GCF_003399985.2. NCBI lineage: Bacteria > Bacillati > Bacillota > Bacilli > Caryophanales > Paenibacillaceae > Paenibacillus > Paenibacillus sp. ATY16. The sequence goes on from NZ_NMOK02000015.1 coordinate 10,325, forward strand.
GCCCATACGCATCCACCAATTTAGTAATTTGGAGGGCAGTCGAAGAAGTTTGGGTATGCTGTAGAGGTGGGTCTACTAAATTCAAAGGCAGATGAATCGTATCCTTTACCATGGTTAGGTCTATTCGGTTAGGAGTAGTTGAAAGGCTGGATGTCTCTGTCTCTGGCTTGAGTTGCATAAGTATTTTGGTGCAATCTTCTATGGTCCCATTCGTCGCCGTAACGGTAAAGAAGTGATGCGGGGTAATCAGATGCGCAACCGTCCTGTTTTTTTGTTCAATATACACAACGGTATGACCTTCAACTTCGGTTTTTTCTTTATTGTTTTGTGTATAAGCTTTCGTTAATAACCATTGAATCGTGTCATCTTCGCTCATGGTTGCAGGTGCCTGTGTAATCTTGAAAATCACACCAGTTGGCGTGTTAAAATCTTTCGTTCTTAGTATTAATCCCTCATCCGTATTCTGAGCAAATATCTTCAATTCCTCTGAGTAAGATTGTTCATTCGTTGAACCAGGAAGATTAATCATTTTTGGTATAAAAATCTCATCCTCCGGCACTTTCGATAGATCAACCGCTCCAGGCAATTGATCGCCATCCTTATCCGTTAGTTCTGGCAGTTCTTCTATTTCCTCTGAATTTGCTTGTCCACCTGAGTGCCCGTCTTCTGTTATATTTGTATTCTGCTGAGAAATTGAAGAATGCGTTGCGGTTTCACTTACTGTAAACAAAATCGCCACAACTACAATTAATGATGCCAGACTTGCGAAAGCCGCTTGGTGCAACCTATTCTTCGTACGAATGGTTTCAATTTGCGTTGTGCGCAGCCTGATTTTTTGCATGAGTTCATTATCGAATTTCTGTTCCTTCAGAATATCCCCTTGTAACAACTTATACCAATCAGGATCTGATCGTTTCATAAGAGTAAGCCTCCCCCAATAGCACATTCATTTTCTTACGGGCTTCGAACAATCGGGATCTTACGGTTCCTTCTGGAATGCCTAATACTTGAGCAATTTCCAGAATGGATAGTTGATATTTAGCGTGCAAAATAAGTATTTCTCTCGATTTCACAGGCAACTTAAAGACATACCTCCAAATATCATTTGTCGCTTCCTTATCGAAATAAGATTGCTCTGCTGAAACACTGTACTCAGTCCTATCTATTCTTTCAACAAGAAACACCTTCCGAAAAAAGGCTGCCTTTCGATAGTTATAGCTGATGTTCCGTGTAATCTTGAGCAACCATGTCTTAATTGAAGATTCTCTGCGAAAAGATGTGACATGCCTGAACACCTGCAAGAAAACATCCTGAGTTATATCGTCGGCCATGCTCTGATTCTTGACGATTGAATAAGCAAAATTCCAAACCTCTTGTCCATAATCTTTCATCAGCATATCGAAAGATACTTCATCTAAATTGACCAAATACTTTAGGGACCCTTCCAACAATTCTCATCACCTCAATATATAGACAATCCATATCTTCAATTTGTTCGATTTATTTTAAAAGAGTTTTTGATCCACAAAATTTTATTTTTATATCGCCCTAATACCACATATTTGAGCTATCTTACCTTTGCCCTTTAACTTAATAAAAAAAGGAACAGCTGCCTTTGTGGCATACACTGCTCCTGAATGGCTTACTCAAAATTTTCTTAATAGTTGGTTTGTATAAAATTATGTAATCTTACAAAATCAATTAGGAATAGTAATTTCTAATTTTTTATCTTCCTGCTCTTCTCCTTTAAGAGTAATAGAGACTTTGTCTTCTGTTACCCAATTAATTTCAAAATTTTCGGCATGAAGACTTTTCCCGTCGTTGATAATTCTCTCCTCGATATAAGGGCGAATATGTCCAACTTTCCCATAGTGTATTCGTATCGGTGCATTCGAAAAAAAGGCATTCTGACCTCGAACTCTAATTTCGATTTGATTTATTTTGTTAGGAGAGTTTTGCGTTAGAATTATTTTTTCTGCATAAAAAATTTGATAGTATCCGTAGCACAAAAAAGCAATTGATATAGATAAAATACAAAGGACAATGACCAAAGCGCGGTAGGTTCTTTTTTGTTCTTCTTTTCGATCTGGCATATAATTTGATCCCACCATCACTATAATTTTTTATTTCTTTCGTATGCTGAATATAGCACTTAAACAAAACAGATTAAATATCTAGACCTTTCGAACACTATGTTAGTTTTATTAAAAGGAAAACTTTTTAAAATATACATCTATAGTATCATAAGTTTCCTTTTAAAACTTATTCCACCTCAGTTTATTTATTTGGTATAATATGTAATTGTCTGTAAAGATATGAGGCACTTCAATACTAAGGATAAGAGATAAATGAAAATAGGGATTGGTGAGTTTTTAATGTCAAATACTGATAATGAAAAAAGCAATCTTCGACGAAATTTCCCCTTTCGGTTAAATGTCTTTTTCTTTATAGTTTTTGTTTTGTTTAGTATTCTTATTATTAAACTAGCAATTTTACAATTTGTAGAAGGCCCTACTCTTAGTGAGAACGGGAATAAAAAAGGAACTCGTAATGTCCTTACTGCACCAATTCGCGGGAATATCTTTGATTCTACTGGTAAACCGATTACATATTCTACTTCAACACAATCTCTATACTTTTCAATTTCTCCTAATTTTAAAAAAAAGTGATGCTAATGACTTAGCGACTAGACTATACGATGTTTTCACTACACTAGGAGATAAGAGCCATGTATTGTCAGTTGCAGATATCACTCGTCAAATGGATTTGGATTTTAAAATTAATACCATCTCTACTCCAAGAAGGATTAAAACCAATCTCACAAATACAGAAATAGCCTATTTTATGGAGCATCGTAGTTTATTTCCTGGTATCGATATTGTTGAGGAAAGTATTAGAAATTATTCGAAGGATTCTGTTGCTGTTCAATTGGTTGGTTATGTTAAGAAATATAAAGGCGTAAGTCAATCAATGGAGAAATATAAAGATGTGAATAAAGATAACGATGACCCCTCTACTCAGTATTTAGATAATGAGGAGGTTGGTGTTGACGGATTAGAGTTCATGTACGAAGATTACCTTCGCGGTAAAAATGGTGTCAAACAATACCCAGTAAACAATGCCGGACAAATTATCGGGCCGGTTCAAATAACAAATCCCCAAAAGGGCAATGATCTATATTTGACAATAAATCAAAATGTCCAGCTAGCAACAGAACGGGCAATTACTGAACAAATCAATAAAATAAGGACATCTACAAATAGTGCTGAACGCGCTCCAAATGCAAAAATAGGATTCGCAGTAGCCATGGAAGTTCAAACTGGTAAAGTTATTGCTATGGCCTCTATGCCTGATTATGATCCGAATATTTGGTCTGGAGGTTCTATAAGTAACTATGACTATAAAAATTTAATGTGGGTAATGAATAACGGTACGATTCGTCAGGTTTACCCTCAATATTCCGATCAAGAACTTAAGAAACATCCGTCTTCATTGGTTCCACCGGGCTCAACTATGAAGCCCCTTTCCGTATTAATCGGGCTAAATGAGAATTTATTTACAATAAACTCTACATATTCAGATACTGGTTCCTTCTCATTTGGTAAAAAGGGACATGAAACGTATGTAAGAAATGCATCGGGACATGTCTACGGTCTTTTAGATCCATCAAGGGCAATAGCCAAATCATCAAATCCATTCATGGCAGCAATGGTTGGAAATCAACTTTATATAAAAGATGGAAAAAAGGGCCTCGATATTTGGGATAACTATATGCAACTGTTTGGGCTAGGTGTTTTAACTGGTAGCGGGCTTTTAGGAGAACAAGCCGGCATTAAAGAATACTACAATGAATACAAAAGCTCCGGAAGCGCCCAGTCTCCTCTCGTCTATGCCTCATTTGGTCAACAAGGTAGATATACTACCCTACAATTGGTTTAATATGTTGCAACTCTTGCATCACGAGGAAATCGTATTAAACCACAATTTGTTGAGTAGATAGTAAGTTCAAGTGGATCACCTATACAAACATTCAAACCAGAAGTAATGAATACTATAGATCTTCCAGATAAATATTGGGATGAAATTGAATCAGGTATGCGTCAAGTCAGTGTTCAAGGATTTGAAGGCTTCAAATATAATTTCTTACGTAAAACAGGAACTTCACAACAACAAGTTGGGGGCAAAACTATTGATAACGGTGTATTTATCGCATCTGCGCCCGCTGAAAACCCTAAGTTAGCTGTAGCAGTTGTTATTCCTGAGGGTGGATTTGGAGGTTGGAGTGCTGCACCAATTGCTCGAAAAATTTTTGAAGCTTATGATGAAGAGATTGGACTTTCGGAATAATCCATTTTACCTTTTACTCAAAATAGCAGCACCACATATATGTAAACACAGGCGGTTATTATCAAAATTACAACGTTCCCCGTGCAATTGGGCATAAAATTGAGTAGTTGATGCTTTTTCATGTCCTAAATAAAATATGATGAATTCCGGTATATTCTTTATTTCGTGCTGATCAAGTGGTTCAGCTCATACATAACATGGTGATAAAGGAAGGTGATAATCATCATGCGAGTGATCATTACTTTAGCATGTACGGAATGCGGTGCCCGTAATTACACGACAATGAAAAACAAGAAAAATAATCCGAGCCGCCTGGAGCTTAGCAAATATTGTCCTTCTCATAAAAAGATGACGCTTCATCGAGAGACAAGGTAAGTAAGGAAGGGAGCATATCCCTCCGATAGTCGCTTAATCAGAATTTGCGTCCTGCTCGCATCAGCATTGCGATCATCTCTTCACTCTCGGGTCGATCTTGGTTGTTCGCTTGTCGCTTATGTATAGAAGTTCTTGTCTTGAGCAGACGACAAGGACTTCTATGCAAAAAATAAAAAAGCCGCAGTTTATGCAACTTCCGTTGTAATCACTAACCTCGTAAATGAAATCCTTTATCCATTATCCGTGAGATTCAGATATTTTCTTACCTTCTCGACATTCTTTCCATTACCCGCTCCCGCAAGCGAATAGTTCCAAACTTTATCGCCAAAGTAATTATTAAAGGCAATATCTAAATCATTTAGGATACGGTACGCATACTGAATAGCTTTCAGATCTTCACGCATGACACCGAACTTGAGAAGGTTTTGAGCACTTTGTAAATCCTCTCTTAAAAAGCGACTTGAAAGCGGCGGAACGCCATCCAATTTGACCACGGCCTCCTTTAACTGTTCCTTATAAGAACCCGTGAATTGAAAATCCTCATCGGCCCCCCAGCCGAGTAAATCATCTAATATCCCATGAACTTCAGCGATAGTTGCTTTAACCTCTACCGGCACCTCATTTAACATAGGTTTACTTTCAGCTATGATGACTACCCCATCATTCCCATAGTAGGTGCGTTTGGTGTACTGGACGCATAAAACAACGGATACAACAACAATAGCAATAACGGCCAATTCCCCTAGTTTAGACAACTTCACATTCTATCACCACCCTAATATGTTTCATCGTTTCTAAATAGATTTAATCCACATTTTACCACGATTAACGTAAGGCTTAAATAAGGTGGTTTCTGTTTAAATATATCGCGACGAGTTCATCCTTCTTCTGTGGACATTGCGAATTAGACGAGGCAGAGCGTTATACAGCCCAATAGCTTATCGACAAAAAGAGCAGCTGCCGCGGCGGCAAACTGCTCCTGGATTATCGCGTTAGTTCAGCGATCAAAGTGAGTCTTCTTATACGGTGTTTCCGCTGCCTGCGGCCGTCAACGAAAACAAACTCGTCTATGGCGTCAATCTGCATGCGTCCCCGACTTTTCTCCTGTAAGCGCATTCATTCCGGCCGAGAGGACCTCAAGGATCCGGTCCACATCATAGACGCAGCCCTTCCAGGTGCCTCCGCTTACAGCCTGAAGCGCAGCCCACAGCCGGGTATCATCGGGCAGTGCAGGATCCTCAGCCAGTTCGGGATGCTGCGGCCTGGAGGCAAGTATCAAGCTTCCCGCCAACTCGGTCTCCGGCTTATCGCCGCAGCCGACCATATGGACGGTGCCGTCCAGCCGGCGAGTATCAATCCGGATATCGATCCAGTCGCCCGTGCGCAGCCGACCTACTGGCCCTCCGGCGAGAGCCTCCGGTCCGATATGCCCGATACAGGCTCCGGTGGATACGCCTGAGAACCTGGCATCGGTGAGCAGAGATACCTGTTTGCCGTAAGGCAGATGCTTCAGAGCCGATGTCAGCTGGTATGTTTCTTCCATACCCGTACCGGAAGGCCCGCGGCCGATCAGGACCAGCACGTCTCCTGCTGCGATCCCGCCCGTCTTGATGGCGCGGATGGCCGAACGCTCGGTTGTGAATACCTTGGCTCGCCCGACATGTCGGAAAATGCCGTTACTGTCGATGACAGCCGGGTCAATGGCCGTCGATTTGATGACCGCCCCTTCCGGCGCCAGATTGCCGGTCGGAAACGTCACCGTTGAGGTTAGTCCCGCCTCTTTGGCTCGCTCCGGGCTGTAGATGACACTGTCCGGGTCGATCCCGTCCTGCTCCAGCAGATAGCTGCGCATCTGGCGGCGGCGTTCCGAGCCCTCCCACCAATCGAGCACTTCGCCCAGCGTTGATCCAGTCACAGTGAGTACCCGGTCGTCGATGACTCCGAGCCGTCTCAGATGAAGCATGACCTCCGGAACGCCGCCTGCTAGAAACACGCGGACGGTCGGATGGGGGATCGGTCCGTTCGGCAATACGCTGACAAGTCGCGGAACACTGCGGTTAATCTCGGTCCAGTCGCCTGCGTCTGGTATTGACAGACCTGCGGCGTGCGCGATCGCCGGGATATGGAGAAGCAGATTCGTAGAGCCGCCGAATGCGGCGTGAACCGCCATCGCATTCCGGATAGCGGCATCCGTCAGCACATGGGCTGATGTAATGCCCTGCTCCGCCATAGAAACCGCAGCTCGCGCGGATTGGCGCGCCATCTCTTCCCATACGGGTTGGCCGGAAGGTGCGAGTGCTGCATGGGGCACCGTCAAACCAAGAGCCTCTGCGACGACCTGCGCCGTTCCCGCGGTTCCGAGGAATTGGCAGCCGCCGCCCGGCGTCGCACAGGCGCGGCAGCCGAGGTCCGCCGCTTCCTCCAAACTGAGTTCCCCGTGGGCATACCGGGCGCCAATCGTCTGGATCTTGCCCGCATCCTCCCCGGATGTCGGAGGCAGCGTTACGCCGCCGGGTACGATGATTACGGGAAGATCGCGCATGCTGGACAGCGCCTGCATCATGGCCGGCAGTCCCTTGTCGCAGGTCGCCACCCCGATGACGGCGGAACGGGTAGGCAGCGAGCGCACCAGCCTCCGAACCACGATCGCCGCATCGTTACGGTAAGGCAGCGAATCAAACATCCCCGTCGTTCCTTGGCTGCGCCCGTCGCACGGATCGCTGACATAGCCGGCGAACGGGATGTGGCCGGCACGGGTCAGCTCGTCAGCGGCTGCCTTCATAAGCATCCCAATTTCCCAATGCCCGGTGTGATAGCCCAGCGCCGCCGGGCTTCCGTCCTCGTTCCGGATACCGCCCATCGTCCCCATGATCAGCACCTGTTTCCCGCCAAGCCGGCTTGGGCTCCAGCCCATGCCGACATTTTGCGTCAGTCCGAACAGATCGCCGCTTGGCGCATGAAGCAATAATTCTGGCGTCAGCGGGAGCTTGCCCGCAGGCCCAGGCGCATGTGTCTTCACGGAGAAGAAGGTCCCGTCGTCTTCGCCCATTATGGTTCTTATCTGCTCATTCATCCCGAATTGCCCCTCTCGAAGGCCTATGGCTTAATGAATACGGTCTTGATGGAGGTGAAGAATTCAATCGCAGCCTGCCCCTGCTCGCGTGAATGCGAGCTGGACTGCTTCAACCCGCCGAACGGAGCCTGAAGCTCAACGCCAGCCGTTTCAGCGTTAACCCTAACCAGCCCAGCTTCCATATCTTGAACGAAAGTCAATAAATTGCCGATATTGCGTGTATAGATGGAAGCGCTGAGTCCGTATTCGGTATCGTTGGCCACCTTGATGGCTTCTTCCAGACTGTCTACCCGAATGAGCGACAGTACCGGACCAAAGATCTCATCTTTTGCAATGGCCATATCCGGCTTCACGTCGTCGAATACGGCAGGCGTTACATAAAAGCCGTCGGCGAGCTCAGGCTGGCTCGGCCGTTCACCGCCGACAAGAAGCCGCGCTCCTTCCTCTTTGCCCTTGCCGATATAGGACATGACGGTATTGAGCTGGCTCTCGTTAGCGCACGGGCCAAGCCAGGTACCTTCCTTGAGTCCGTCGCCGACTCGCAGCTCCGCTACTTTGGCCACCAGCTTTTCCCTGAAAGCTTCGTAAACGTCGCTAACGACAATGACGCGGCTGGTCGCCGTGCACTTCTGGCCGGTGGAGCGCAGCCCGCCGCTGATCGTAGCTTCCGCGGCAAGCTCAAGATCGGCATCCGCAGCCACGATGACCGGGTTCTTCCCGCCCATCTCGAGCTGGTATTTCGCTCCGCGCGCAAGCGCTGCCTGCCCGACCCGTTTGCCCACCGCGTTGGAGCCGGTGAATGTGACGCCGTGAACGCCGTTGTGCGACGCAATACCGCCGCCGATTACGCTGCCGCTGCCCACAATCATGTTCACCGCGCCGGCCGGGAATCCTGCATCATGGAAGCACTGCATAACAAGAGCAGCTGTGACAGCGGTTTCAGTAGCCGGCTTCCAGATGACCGTATTTCCGTAAATAAGCGCGGGAGCCATTTTCCAGACGGGAATGGCAACTGGAAAGTTCCATGGCGAGATAACGCCAACGACGCCAAGCGGCACCCGTGTCGTGAACATAAGCGCTTCGGCATCGGTTGAAGGGATAACGTCCCCAACCTTGCGCATGCCTTCGCCGGCATAATAGCGGAGGATCGCCGCGCCGCGCACCGTTTCGCCTTTGGCTTCAGGCAACGTTTTTCCCATCTCGCGCGTCATCATTCTTCCGATCTCTTCTTGCCTCGCCTCGAGCAGATCCGCTGCCTTGAACAGCAGGGCCCCCCGCTGCGCGCCGGTCAGCTTCCGCCAGGAAACACGGGCCGCTTCGGCGGCGGCTACGGCATTCTCCAGATCGGCATCAATCGAATCGGGCACCTCGCCGACAACCTCTCTCTTATTTGCCGGATTGATGCTCGGTATCCGCTTGCCGGACAGCGGGGCCGTCCATTCTCCGTGAATATAATTGTCTATGATTCTTGCTTGTTCATTCATGAACACTCACCCTTTCTTAATTGGTCTGATAGAACGGCTGCGTCAGTTCATGTTTATAGACAGCCGTATTGGCCAGGATGCCAATGCCTTCGATTTCAATCTCAATCCGGTCTCTCGAATCAAGAGTAAATTGATTAGGCGGTACCAAGCAGGTGCCGGTCAGAAGCACTGTTCCGTCATAGAGCTCGTTATCCCGCTTCAGGAACGTTACCAACTCCTCCAGCCTGCGTTTCAGCATGCCCGTGCTTGCCTGCTCGTCGACCAGCTTCTCGCCGTTGCGGTAAATCCGGCATATGATCTGCAGCGCATACGGATCCGCAACCGTTTCAGCCAAACGGACGGCTGGCCCGATCGAGCAGGAACGGCTCCATACCTTGGCCTGCGGCAGGTACAGCGGATTCTCGCCTTCAATGTCTCGGCAGCTCATGTCGTTGCCGGCCGTATAACCGATAATAGTCCCTTCTCGGTCAAGCACGAGACCCAGCTCGGCTTCAGGGACCTGCCAATTCGAATCGCTGCGGAGACATACCCGCTGTCCCGGTCCAACGGTGCGTGCAAAGGTTGATTTCAGGAACAACTCCGGCCGCTCCGCCTCATACACCTTGTCGTAGAACGTAGTGGCATCCAGCTTACCCCCGGTTGCCTCATAATTCCGAGCTTCCTTGCTGCGCAAATAAGTGACTCCGGCTGCCCATACTTCCGGCGCGTCGACGGGTGTCAGCAGTTCAAGCTCTTCGAGAGAGAAAGCAATAGGCGCCTTCCCAGCGATCAAGCCGGTTACATGCTCGGACGGAGATAGTCCTTTAGCTCGCGCCTCGGCCACCAACTCCATCAGGTCCGACGCTTCAAGCTGATAGACGGACCCTTCCTCCGTCAAAGCGCCTAATCGTGAAAACGATGCTTCCCGGTAACGAACGATACGCATACGCTCAACTCCATTTCAGTTTTATATTATAAAACTATGTTCTCATATTTGAGCAGCATCCGCACATGCCAAACGGCATGTACGTGAGAACACGGACTTATAATCGGCCAAGCCCTTTAGAGATGCTGTCTGCCGTCCGTACGACCAGCGCGGAGAACTCGGCGAACTCCTCGTCATTAACAGCGGACACCATTGTGGAGATGCTAACGGCGGCGGAGACATGACCGCTGTGGTCGTACACCGGCGCGGCCGTGCATCGCACTCCCGGTTCATTCTCCTCACGGTCGAATCCGACGCCATTTGCCCGTATGCGCTCAAGCTCGGCGCGCAAATCGGCTTCGTTCGTAATCGTATGCGGTGTCTGGATCTGGTAGTGATACGCTGCAAGGATCCGGTTCAGTTCCATTACTGGCAAATAGGCAGCAAGCACTTTGCCGACTGCACTGCTGTGCAGCGGGACGCGTTTGCCTATTCGGGAATATCGGATGGCTGCTTTCGCACCTTCCACCTTGTCGATATACACCCCTTCCGAGCCGTCTTGCACGACCAAATGCGTAGTTTGCCCCGTCTCCTGCGACAGCTGCTCCAGATGGGGACGCGCAATCTCCCGGATATCGAAGCCCTGAAGCAGCAGCTGTCCCTTCTCGAGCAGCCGCATGCCCAGCCGGTATTTGCCCGAGTCCGCGTCCTGCTCGATATACCGGTGCAGTTGAAGCGTCTTGAGCAGCGAATGAACGGTGCTCTTGTGAAGCTGCATTTGTGCGCTGATCTCGGTAATTTTCAGCTCTCTATTCCGCTCGTCGAACAGGTCCAGAATGGACAGCGCCCGATCGAGCGATTGGATAATCGGCATGAGTTAGGTCTTCTTTCAGTTTTATATTATAGAACTCTATTCTACAATATCAATTTTACCTTTTTTTTCTTGATGCTGTCTACTACTTTGTTTGAATAGCCTAACAGCGTTATCCGGTCTATCGTCGAAAATGACAAAAGGAGCTGCCGCAGCATGCTCCTTCGTTTTTGCTCGCTATTTTAATTTAACGTAAATGAAGCCAGGCTTGCGTTACCCATGCCCACATACGTGAAATATAAGGCTTGCTTGCCATCAGGTATAACGATATCCGCCGAATATTCGGTCCATACGTTCGTAAAGTCAACTGAAATTCTGCCGAGCTCCGGTCCGTCCCACGCCGTCTTCACGGCAAAATAACCGCGGCAGTAGCCGCGAACCTTGATTTTAACCTGACGGATACCCTGGCAGTCGAAATATTTGAACCCTGCCGTCGCGGAATCCCGCATGTTGGCAACGTACCCGATTTCTTCGTCTCCGTCCTTACCGTCCTGGGTAATCTTCGGGAACCGGCCGTCCATCCAGGCTCCATGTGTTCCCGTGTATACCGCTTCGTCCTGGCAGAATAGATTGCAGGCCAGATAGGCCGGGTATTCCCCGCGGCCGATCAGCGGCCCCCCATTAGCCCCGCAAGAAGTCATCTCGACTTGAGGAATCGTCCCGTCCTCCCGGAATGCAATCGGCTCGATGCAGCCTTGCCTGGAAAAGCTCGTACCGTTGGTATGGCGGTGATAGAAAATATACCATTGTCCTCGTATCTCTACGATACCTCCATGGTTGTTACCGCCGTAATACATCGGTTTGTCCGAAGGCTTGTAGGTATCGATATGGAGATCGTTATTGCTGATAATGACGCCTTGATAGACAAAGCCCCGGATCGGATGCTGGCTCGTAGCATAACACAGTTCATGCATGACGACCGATGAATAGATGAAATAATAGGTATCGCCTATTTTGCGAATGGAAGGCGCCTCGAAAAACTCATGCCCTTCGTACCCGCTGCCCTGACTGTAAGGCTCGCTTGGGGCGATGAAAACAGGCTCTTCCAGAATGGTAAGCATATCGGGACCGAGCACCGTTGCCATTGGCCCCATGCGGGACTTGTCGCCGATTGCGCAAAATCCGGTGTACAGGTACGTCCGGTCGCCCTCCGTCAAAACGCCTGGGTCGAATTGAGGTTGGTCGCCTTCCCGCTCGCCAAGACGCGTGCCGTCGGGATACTGTACGTAACCATAGAACTCGAATTTGCCGGCCGGCGTATCGCAAACGGCGACCGACACGACCGAGACCTTGTCCAGTACGTAGTACAAATAATAACGGCCATCGGAACCCTGCGTAACGTCTGGCGCGTAGAGACACATCCGGCCATCCGGATTGAGAGGATCGTCCGTTATCCGATAAATAACGCCCTCATACCGCCAGTCGGCCAAGTCATCTACTGGTGCCGACCAGCAGACATAGTCGTTCAAACAGAAGACATGCCCATTGAAGCGGTCATGCGAACCGTAGACATACACACGATCATGATAGACATGCGGCTCCCCGTCGGGAATGTATTCCCATGAAGGAAGATAGGGATTTAAACCTTGCTTTTTCATTTTTCGGATCTCCTCATTGATAATAGTGACTGCTTTACAAGGCTGGTTTGAATCTTCAATGCTGATCTTCATTGTCTTTTTAAGAAAGCGCTTTAATCTCCCTTTCTATCGTAGCACACTTTGTTTAATTGGTAAACAAAGTGTGCGAAATCGTTTCCATTCCCAGGCACCTGTACATATTCTTGATTAAAAAATGTCTCTACAACCAAAAACCTCCGTTCCTACACGAATGCTCGTGCCCGAATGGAGGTTTTCGTCCCTGCTCATGACCAAAAAATTGTCGGTAAGTATCTTGTCCGCATCTTAACCCCGGACCAAGGTAACCTTAAACACGCTGCCCGATTCGGAACTCGACTCGAGCTCAATGGTACCCTGGGAGATTGCCAGCAAATGGCGAACGATTGACAGGCCTAACCCAGCGCCGCCATGACGACGTGCCCGTGAGGAGTCAAGCCGGTAAAAACGCTCGAACACCAGTTCCTTTGATGAAAGGGGTATCCCCTTTCCCGTGTCCGAAACCCGAACCACAATCCGTCCCTCTTCCTGCGATACCTGCAGCGTCACGTTCCCATTTGGCCGATTATACCGTATCGCATTGTCGATCAGATTGCGAAAGACCAGGAATAAGAAGCTTTCTTCCCCCTTAACAAGGGCATCGCAGGGCTCCGCCAAATGAAGCGTCACCCCGTATTTGTCTGCCATCGGTTTCATGAAAGAAGCTGCGTCCGCAAGAATGTCCGCAAGCTCCGCAACCTTGTGCATGTTATTTTCCCGGTCGTAAGTACCGTCAGCCAACAGCAATAAATCCTCCGTTAAGGATTCCAGGCGCGCAAGCGTCCGTTCTGTTGTCGCCCTATAATCTCTCCATTCGCTTGAATCAATGCTGTCACCGTCTCCGGCCACTTCCAGATTCGTTCGAAGGATGGAAAGGGGCGTTCTTAATTCATGCGCAGCCGCGGAAACGAAGCGAGCTTGTTGAGTGAAAGAATGTTCCAGCCCATCCAGCATCGTATTAAATACAATCCCTAGCTTCTTCAATTCATCGTGAAGCTGGTCAATCTCCAGCCGTTGGTGCAGGGTAGCTGCCGTTATTCCGGCCGCGGTTTCACTCATTCTCTTGACAGGCTTCAGGATAATCACCGCGAGCCATTGCGCGCTGAGAACCATGCCTGCCAATACGACAAGCAAGCTTAGGAGTCGCCCCTGCATCTCCGGAATAAACTTGTAAACGGATAATAAAGTATCTATCCCCACATATAGAGTGATCAAAATTCCCAAAAATAGAATAGCGAACAACGTCAATCTTGCACGCAGTGAAAGCCGGTTCCATGGTTTCATGTCGTTTCCTCTTTTTCAAGGCTCTGAGCCCATTTATACCCATAACCTTGAACAGTCTGAATATATCGTTCTCCTGCCTCCGGATCATGGGTCGAGAGCTTTTTTCGCAAGAAATTAATGTGAACCCTGACCGTTGAAGAAAGAGGATCCGCGAAGATATCCCAAACATGCTCAAGAAGCTTCTCCGACGAAATGACCTCGCCTGGATGGAGCATCAGATATTCGAGCAAACCAAATTCTTTTTTCGTTAACGGGATAAGCACATTATCCAGCCAGACTTCCTTTGTCTTTGAATCAAGAGTAAGCCTCTCGAACCGCAGGACGGAGCTTTTCACGGACATGCTCCGGCGAAGAAGCGCCCGGATGCGGGCAAGCAATTCATTGAACATAAACGGTTTGCGGAGGTAATCATCCGCACCCGAATCAAGCCCTTCCTCCACCTCATCCGGATGGTTGCGGGCTGTAAGCATGAGAATAAAAACATCGTTATACTGCGAGGACTGGCGAATTCGTTGACAAAGCGAAATCCCATCCAGCTCCGGAAGATTGATGTCCAGGAGAATGACGTCATAATCGTTCGTATCCGCGAGCTCCCACCCCGTTAGCCCGTCAACGGCGATATCCACCGCATAACCTTCCCGCCTTAAACCCTTGGCTAATGCGCGTGAAAGATCCTCCTCATCTTCGACAATGAGGATTCGCATATCATCCACCCCTTCCTTCCATGACAATGAAAATAGGATATCACACATTTTTCGGCGAAACGAGGAAAATCCGGCGCTCTTTTGAAGCTTCAGTGACTTAACAAGGATTTAACAGCGCGATCATTATAATCAAAACAAATCTTCCTTTTGCATGGCGGATTTTTATGAAAAAGGAAAAGAAGGAGGAGATCTATTGTTAATCGAGGTTGTAACAGCTGGACCGGGGTGTTCCATTTGTCAAAAAGCGATGAAGGCAGTGAAGCAAGTCGCGGACGAGTTTCCGCAAATCGAGATTCAGGAATTGCATGTGGTTGATCAGTTTGAACGTCTCCAGGAACTGAGCATTTTCAGTGCCGGAGCGATCCTTATCAATGGGAGAGCGGAATTTGCCACTTTGCCCTCACTGCCTAAGCTTCGTGAACGCGTGTATGAATTACTTCATCAATAAATCCACTGGATAAAAGGAGAAACAAATGGAAGAATTATATCATTTTACGATTACAGGCGGAATTTCCGCCTCTACCTACATTCTCGTGTTTATCGTCGGAATCGTAAGCGCGGTATTGGCCTGTTATTTGCCCGTGCTTGCTATGTTTGCAAGTTATGTACAGAAAGGAGCTTCCGGAGAGAGAAGAAAAGCCGTCCGGATCGCTGTCAGCTTTATCTTGGGTATGGTTGTCACTTCGGTATTGTTTGGTTTGATCATCGCACTGCTCGGCCACCAGTTCCTGCCCGCTGTTGAAAAATATCGTTTGCTAACCTGGGTTCCGCCCCTCTTTGACATAATCGCCGGGCTGCAGCTGCTTGGCGTCATTTCATTCGCAATGCCTGCTTTTCAAAAGCTGAACCGGCCACAGCATCCGCAAAACCATTTGGCCGCTTTCAAGCTAGGGATTCCTTACGGGCTTGTTATCTCGCCTTGCGCGATTCCCATCTTTTTTGCGCTGATTAGTTATATCGCGCTTCAGGGGAGTCCGCTGCACGGAGCGCTGCTCATGACGACTTATTCGTTAGGGAAAGGCGTGATACTCGTGGCTGTCGCAGTCTTTTCTATTTCCATTCTAAGCAAATTAGCAAGATGGGGCGGTCCTGTAAGAAAAGTTGCCGGTTACCTCTCCATCGCGATTGGCATCGTTTTTCTGGTTATTGGGTTTATGAAAATATAAAAATAAAAGGAGAATGACAATGACCTTAAATGAAGAACTAGCGCAGATGAAGAAGACGTTTGACCCTCATACGCCAATGGAAGCGCAGGCCGCTCTGTCGCGGCTAATCCGGGAGCAACAGGAATCGCCAGATCCGTTTGGTCTTCCTGTTGGACAGAAGGCTAAGGATTTCACCCTGCAGGATGCACTCGGTCGGGCAGTCCATTTATACGATGAGCTGGCCAAAGGCCCTGTCGTTTTAACCTTTTACCGTGGAGGCTGGTGCCCTTACTGCAGCAGACAGCTCAAGTCTTATCAGCAAGTGCTGCCCGAGATCGAAAAGCTTGGCGCTCAACTGATCGCAATCAGTCCGCAAAGCCCAGATGCCACACTGTCCCAAATAGAAAAGGAAGAGCTGCGTTTCCATGTTCTAAGCGACCGGAACGGTTTGGTTGCGGCGAGGTATCGTATCCTATACGACGTGCCCTTCTACGTACAGGACATATTTCAGCAAGGCTTAGGTCTCAATCTGGCTGAATACAACGCAACGAGCCGTTGGATTTTACCAGTGCCCTCGACATTCATGATTAACGAGAGTGGCTTCATCCGTTCGGCATACGTTAACCCGGACTTCATGAAGCGGTTTGAGCCCGAGGATATATTAAGCGAATTACGCAAGCTGTAACTACCAGCGTTCCCGAGATAGGCAAAAAGGGGAAATTAATTCCTTTGGACGTTTTCCGGCAGAACATTTTCATTTTGTACGGCTAGTACTTCCCTTGCTGCTTCTATAAAAGATAACACGATTGGCGAAAGCCACTTGTCTTTATGCCACAACATCTGTGTATATACGCGCAAGCCGGGAATTTGCCACGCAAGGGGAACTAGCTCGCCGCGTTCAACCTCGGCTTCCGTTACGATTTCCGGAAGAAAGGCAATACCGATTCCCGAAATGGCACATTGTTTAATGGCCTCAGCACTTTGAAATTCTAAATACGTAATGCTATCCATGCCCTCTTTCTCAAATGACCGGTCAAACATCGTTCGATAGGGACAACCCTTCTCATTGGTGAGGAACACTTGCCCGTAGAAATCCTCCAGCTTTAGCACAGCTTGCTTTGCGAGCGGGTGGAACAGGAAGTCTCAAAGCAGCTTCAACAGGAGTGTGAAAAGCTTATCAACAAAATTAAACGTTACCACGTCGATCCAATTGGATTCGGCTATTATGTAAAAACTTACCAATTGTCTCAATGGAAGAAGGTCGAAAACAACTGGGAGATGCGTTTGCCCAAGCGGACATCGAGATTACAACACATATCAAGTTGATAAGCACAGGCGCGGTAAAATGAGTTTCGGGAATCGATTTAAGTCTTATATAAGGTCGGCTTCGCTAGCGAACAGTGTGGGATCGTGAAGATTTCGGGATTAAAACAGCTCAATTTACGCAAAAAATATCAGGTCTCAGGCAGATGGTGTTCCAGGAAACGCTGCGTTGTCCGGCTTAATAGCTCCGTATTGGCGAATTGCTCGATAATCTGCACGACAAACGAGTAGAACTCGGCAACGGTTTGCGATACTTAAGTATGCGTGGCATTTAAATTGACTCTGTTTGTTAACCGCAAGTTCTGCAGCGTACCTTCCAATCGATAGTATCCTTCCGCAACAGGATAGACAACATGGGCGAACTCAATCATCGCCGGGTCATGGATCGGGAGATTTCGGCTTGGTATCTTCGCCAGCAGCCCGCAAATAACGGAATCGTTCGCTGTATTGTTGAGCCAATACCACCCAGTGAGATTCCGTAGGCGACAAAAAGTCACGGACAAAAATCGAGTGATCGTCCAGAATTTCCAGCCAAAAAAGGTGTTCCTCCCAAGGGCTGATAGGCTCGCATGCTTGATTCATCGCTCATTCCTCCCGGGTACGCTGCCGATTTTAAGTAAAAGCTATGAAATAGTTACGTTTGTCCGGCCGTTGGAGGCAATTTCTTGCCGTAGCATTTGTAAAATTCCATTTTATGAAGCTTGCCGTTTCGTCGAGAGAACCTTATCATAAGTTAAATTGTTATTATTTAAAGAATAAGAAAAAGGAAGGATGACTGATATCATGAACATTACTGAAAAACAGATCGTCGTATCCTTGGAGCCCGAATATGAAACCGAATACTTGAAACTATTGAATAATTACTTTACGGCCTCCGAGCGAGACAGCCGGGCCTCCTCCATTTTTGAAAAAAAACAGCTCATGGCGATTAAAGAGCAAATGGCGCTTATGTGCAACCGGAATCCGCAAAAAATTAGCATGCTGAAGTCCATCATCCGAGATGTAAGTGACAAAAGGGAAAAGGCGGTTGTCATCTCCAAATCGAATGCCGTTACCGCTCTGTTATTAGACGAGCTTTCTGCGGACGAGGACATCAAAGGCGTTTTTATTATGACGAAACAGCTCTCCATCCATGAGGTCAATGAGCTAATAGACAGATTTAATAAATTACCGGAATCTACCGTTCTGCTTATTACGGATGCTGTCAACGCCGGTCTCGACATTACGGCCGCAAATCATCTTGTGCATTATGATTATCCGGCCCGCTACTCTGATCTTCAACAACGCAACAACCGCATATCGAGACAAACTTCATACCATAAAGAAGCAACCATCTATTATCTCTTAACATCGGGCAAAATCGACGAGTTCGAATACCAGGAATGTCGGACCCCATAGATTAATCTTTAATCAGCCCATTATCAGAATAAAGCTGTCGATCAGCGCTGGCAGCTTTTTCACGGTCTAACTAACGTTCTCCCGTTAGCATATTGATTTACTGCGATTCGGTTTCCTCCGCACTAGTTCCAGAAATATTTCATCTTCCTATACCCAACATCCATATTTTTTCGTTCCCCTCAATCGTTATCGTGAGCTCGCTCCCCGCTTCGATAGGAATCTCGCACATAGCGGGGAACATTTCCGGATAACGGCGTTGCTCCTCTCCAGAGCCGGTCATTACCATTGGTTCCCCTCCATCACATAAATCAATAAAAAACATCTCTTTCATAAAGATGCAAAAATTTATAGTTTTATAACGTTATCCTGCCCATTCGCTTAAGGAAAAAAAGAGCAGCTGCCGCGGCGGCAAACTGCTCCTCGATTGTTGTGATTGACTCCTCGGAGTTAGTTACTTCGGAAACATCAAATGGCTGTGCTGACCCCGATTTTCGTTATCCCTCAAATAAAATCCGTTACATGTTTGGTTAATATTCACTGCATACATCGTAGTTTCATTTATGTCGTCAATACGTTCAAACACCTCTTTTTTAAGAGGTTGATTTGATTTTTTAGCTGTTTTGACGTTATCAGCGTGGCAACTGATCATCTGGATCAGCTGCCATATTGTTGTGCCCAACTAACGTAACACGAGAAACTGGAAGTCGACCACTCTCGCGATCCCAATCGGCGAGCCAGGGAACGGGGGACGATAATACTGCGTACCGAACATGCGAAGACCTCCTTAACCTTTTCTTTATCCTTTGACCGCTCCTCCTGTCGTGCCCTCCGCCAAATACTTCTGGATGAAGAACCCGACAACGATTATCGGCATCATCGTCACCGTCGCCGCCGCGCTACTTTTGCCCCAATCGACCGAGACTGAGCCGACGAACCTCGAGATGCCGACTGGAAGCGTGTACGTGTCAATATTCGTGAGTTGCAGTGAGAACACGAGCTCGTTCCACGAATACTGCATCGACAGAATCGCGGCGGCCGTCACGCCCGGCAGGATGATCGGAAAAATGATTTTGCGGAACGCCTGCATCTTCGTGCAGCCGTCGATCAGCGCGGACTGCTCCAGCTCTCTCGGCACATCCTTCAAGAAGCTAATCGCCAGCCAGACGACGAACGGCAGATTTACCGCCGTGTGGGCGAGAACTGGTCCCACGTAGCTGCCGAGCAGGCCGACCTCGTTGATGAGCACGAACATCGGTAGCAGCATCGTTACGGCCGGAACGAGCTTTCCGAGCATGAAGAAGTTCATCAGCACGCCCGAACGCTTCATACCGAACGAGGTGAGGCCGTAAGCGCACAACGTGCCGAGGCCGACGGCCAGCGCGGACGAGATCAGCGCCACAAGCGCGCTGTTTCCGAAGTAGCGACCGAAATCGCCGTTTGAGAACGCTTTCGAATAGTTGTCGAGCGTCGGATGGAAGAACCATTTTACCGGCACCGTGAAGGTGTCCTTCTGCGTCTTGAAGGACGTCATCACGACCATCCAGATCGGGATGATCGTCCATAAGGCGAACGCCAAAAGCAAGATACCTTTGAAGCCGTTGCGGGCGCTTCTGCGCAACATCGGCGGCCCCCCTCTCTAGCTTTGTTCCAAGTACGAAGAACGTTTCACAAGTGGCGCGAACAGCAGAATCAGCACCAGCATGGTGATGAGCGAGATAGCCATCGCGTAGCCCATCTGATACTGCTCGAAGCCTTGCTTGAACGCGTAAATGCTGAGTGACAGCGTCGAGTTCGCCGGTCCGCCACCCGTAAGCGCATAGATGATGTCGAACACCCGGAATGCATCCGTCCCGCGGATCAGCGTAACGAGCAGGATGACTTTGCCGATCATCGGCAGCGTGATGCGGAAGAGCGTCCGCCAGAAGCCAGCGCCGTCGATTCGCGCCGCTTCGTACACCTCGTGAGGAACCGTTGTCAGACCGGAAGTGATGACCAGCAGGATGAACGGCGTCGTCTGCCATACGTCGGCGACGGTGATACAGAAGAGCGCCGTGCCCGGCCTAGACAGCCCGCCAAAGTGCTCCAAGCCGAACGCTTTGAGCCATTGATAGACGAGTCCGAACGTCGGATCGTACAGATAGCGCCAGATTAGACCGACGATGATCGGCGAGACTAGAAGCGGCATCGAGTAGATGGCCCGGAGGATCCGGGACAGCCGATCCGGCAGACCGGCAAGCACGACGGCCATGCCGATGCCGATGGCAAGTTCCAATCCAAGCGCCGCCACCGTGAAAATCAGTGTGACGAGCAGCGACTTCAGCGCGACGTGATCCTGGAAGAAAGCCCCGTAATAATGCAAGCCGACAAAGACGCCGGCCGTTTCCTTCCCGGGAGAGAAATCGAACAGACTCATGACAACGGCATAACCGAGCGGTACGATCATGGCCAGGGCGACGACCGCCGCCGCCGGCAGCACGAGAAACCCCGCAAGATAAGAAGATTTAGATTTGGCGGCCATGGCTAACCTCCCTTCTGATGTCGGCCGGTGTAAACGCCGCGCACTTCCGTGGTCGTCTGCGCCGGCATGAAAACTACTGGATGGATGCGGAGGCCATATCCTGCTGGACTTGAGCGAGCGCCGCTTGCGGGTCCGTGTTACCCACGGCTATCGCCGACAACGCGGTGGCCAGCTGGTCCATCAGCTTCGGAGCGTCCGCGATGAGCGGCTGCGTATCGGCCTGCTTCATCGCTTCCCCGACTGCCGGGAAGAACGGATATTTCGCCGACAGCTCCGGATCGCTGAACAGCGATTGCCGGCCGGGCATCTGTCCGTCTTTGAGGCTCATCGCCTTCTCCGTCTCCTTGCTTGTTAGCCAAGCCGCCAATTCGTAGGCTTCCTTGGGATGCTTGCTGTCCGCCGCCACGCACCAGTTCCAGACCGAGAGCGTTCCGAACGGCTGCTTGCTGTACGGTAGCGGGGCGTAACCGATCTTGCCGGCCACGGACGAATTGGCCTGGTCTTCGAGGGAACCGATCTGCCCAGAGATTGTCAAGCCGATCGGCGCCTGCCCGGACTGAACCGCTTTGGTCACTTCGTCATAGTGCCAGGTCGCGCTTCCGTTCATCGCGACGGCGTTCAAGTCCTTCCAAAAGTTGGCCGCCTCCATGCTGGCTTGGCCGGAGAGGTCCAGCTTGCCATCGGCGCCGAAATAGTCGCCGCCGTTGGAGCGGATGAGCGAAGTGAAAACATCCACTGCCGCCTGTCCTTGTTTGCTGGGCAGAGCGATGCCGGTGCCCTTGTCGTGAAAGTGTTTCGCGACCGCTAGCGTCTCATCCCACGTCTTCGGCGGCGTGAGTCCTTCCTCCTGCAATATGTCCTTGTTGTAGACCATGATCGGAAGCTGGATGAAAGTCGGAAGGCCGTACAGCTTGCCGTCTGCCGTCACAATCTTGATCAGATTCGGATTGTAATCGGCGAAGTCAAAATCCTTAGGGTTGAGGCTGTCATCCTTGACATAAGCGTCGATCGGCAGCAAGTAGCCATTCTTGACGTATTCGGGAATCCAAATCTCTTGCGCCCAGACCAGGTCGTACTCGCCGGTTTTGTTTGACAGGTTAAGCGTCTGCTTCTGCTGAAGCTGCGCATAGTCAACATCGTCCATCTTGACGGTGATGCCGGTCTCTTGCTCGAACTGCTTCAGCATCTCCTTCTGGTCGTCAGCGTGCGGCCCCGCCCAGCGGGAGATCGTCAGCGTTACTTTTCCACCGTTGCTGCCGGAGGCGGAAGAAGATGAGTCCGCGCCGTTACTGTTCGAGCCGCAAGCGGACAGAAACGCGGCGACAGATGCCAGAATCAAGGCCAAACGGAGCTTTTTTGTTTTCATTTACAAAAACCTCCCCTTTAGTTTGCGAGATTGTTCCTTTCTCCCTTCTCCGAACGAGACCCATCTTCTCTCCCGGGCCGACTGGTATCCGGCTTCCGCCACATGAAGCCTGTCGCGGAAGTTTGCGCGGAACGTACGGTCCTCACGCAAGCAAGCAATGATGCCGGTCACTTCCCGCTTGTAGTTGCTGCACATGTGTAATAGTGACTGTACAGGCTTAGCACGGCCACACGGATTTTCGTATTACCCATCGGTTTCCCCTCCCATGGAATAACGTTAACATAATTAATAAGATTAGTAGCGCTTACAATTATTGTTTTAACTTATGCGAACGTTCGCATAAATAATATAAATGATCCTCTCTTTTCGTGTCAATGTCAAAATTAAAATCGCCCTCCAAAAATGGGGCGGTTCCTTCTGTTCAAGCCACTGGCGCTTTTACGAGCGGATCACGAGGCTGTCGCAGATGAAATAAGCCGTCAGAGTTGGACGGCAATTGGACCAGAATCAATGCCGTACCACCTCCATGTTACTCAATCGCCCTGTTCAGTAGTAAAATAAATACCGATTTGTAACTGGACCAATATTGGTGTATCCTGCAAAAAATAACAGTCCAACAACAACAGAACTAGTCTGTTTTTTCGAACTTTTATTATTCACACGATAAGCAGATAATTTTCAAAAAAACAGCAGCCGGTTGGCTGCTGTAAAATTGGAATCTAAATATGTTTTTGAACAGTTCAACTAACTATAACTTCGATTATAAGAGTGAAGAGGCAATTGGGATTATATCCATGCAGTAAAGCTTCTAAATGCCTAGTTTGACCAGTAATTGATATTGACGCTACCTTTCAAGATCTCGAGGCGAACGGTATGATACGATCCAGTTGGGAACGTGAATGTCCCTGCGTTTACCGTCTCATACGACTGCATGCCTCCGGTGTTTGGAACTTTAATTGTAGGACCAGCCACTCCATCAATGACAAACCGCAGCCGTACATTCCCCGTCTTCGCAGCGGCACGAACCTTCAACGTAACTGTTCCTTGAAGCGGCAGTTCCTTCCATTCCAGCCACTCGCCTGGCGCAGTATCTCCTACGCTCCAGCCGCCTTCAGAATCAGTGTTCGACTGGATATCCATATCTCCGTCTCTATACAGCCCGTAGCTGTTGCCGGTTGTTGTGTCACTGTAGCTGTCCGCGCTTTCTGCTTCCACCCGCATATTCTCAGGGAACGGATTTTGGGAATAGCTGCGCAAAATATTGATCATTTGGTTTGGATAATCATAATGGGTTTGCTCGTACGATCCTTCTCTGCCTCTCCACATCGCTGCGTTTTCTTCCCAGTCGCTGAAGCCCTCTACGAGAGTAACCAGACTTCCCGGCACTGTTTCTTTCAGGTTTTCTTTGAACGTTTGGCCATGATTCGGGTCGATCTCCATGTAGGTTGAACCTGCAACGAACCGGAAGGAAGGCACGGCTACAGCAAAGTTGTGACCATTGAAATAAGTAACCGATTTGCCTCCTGGTACCCCGAACCAGCCATCAACACCGTCAACGACGTCCGCGACGGACGGATCTTCAGTCAGCCAGGATTGATCGACGATCAAATAGGGATTAATGCCAAACTCGGCTTGTGCCTGCTGGCGGACATATTCAACCATCTTTTTCAGGTTGCCGTTTTCCTGGTTCGTAAACGCGAAATCCCCGATACCCCATTCATAAATAACCGGTCTTCCGTCAATTTTGAATCTCATCTCATCCGGCACTGCTTGGAAAAATGCCCGCAGATTGTGATCCCAAATATATTGGTAGCCGCCCTCCCCTGTACCGTCGGCATCACCAACGTCGAATGCCGGATCATAACCGCCGGTTCCGTGTTTGAACGCATTTTTCTTATCGGTCATGGAAGCAGGCGTATCATCGAGCGCACTGATTTTTAATTGATCAGCTGCGCCTCTGCGCTTGATTGCTTCTACCAGGCCGCTTAATTTTCTCGTGTCACCGCCGCTGTTCGCACTCATTGGAGGATCGAGATAGCCGCGGATGGTTGGAGCTACGAAATCTACGCCAGCGGAGAGCAGCTCTTCTACGTAATTGTCCCAAAACTTGGACTCATCAGCACTAGCTTTAAATAAAGGAAGGTTATAAATGGGATTACCCTGATTGACATAGTTACCGCCATGCAGCGTCGTATCTGAGAATCCGAAGGTGACGCCTAGGTAATGCGGGCCCTCATATTGCGGACTCGACACGATAACGCGTTTAAAGGTTTCCGCTTGCCCTGCTTCCGTCTTATTTACAATTAACGGAACAGACGATGACACATCAGCACTGACGTAGCGGCCGTTTGCAGTAGATTTGAGGTATACATTATCGCCGCCGGCATCTATAATTTGAAATTTCTCGTTAGCTCCAATCGTTTCAGCTGTCGGGATCAGCTGATTATTAGCTTGTAGGGAAACAAACTTATTGTTCGCATTCGCCTGAAGAGCGTACAAGCCATCGCCTGCATCACGGACAATAAATTGCTCCCAGACGCCAACGGCGCTGCGATTCGCAAGCATAGGATCTTTGCCTGCATTTTCGGCGGTGACGATCATATCGTTCGACAGCGCTTTGAATGCGATTGTTTCGCTAATTACAACGGATGAAGCGTTCGCTTTAGACGGGGAATAGGTGAAAAACGGCATAGCCAATAAGAATGCAATCGCTGACAGCAGCATCCTTCTACTTATATTCATTTTTTTCTAACCTCCATCAATAGTTTATTGGTCGGGAGCCGTACGGTTAGCGCGGCTCCCCGGCAAATCGTTACTTTTTAAGAAATTCATCGATCTGACGCTGCTTCTCTTTAATGATGTTGTCAACGCCTGCTTTTTTCAGCTTAGAGAGGAACTCATTATATTTCGCATCCTGCTGCGCCTGTGTTCCGGAACCGCTCTCCAGTATTTTGCGGTACTCGGCAACAACGGCTGATACTTTGGAAATCTCGGATTTCACAGCATCCGGATTAAACTCGAACCCGGCAATAACCGATTTCACGAAGTTGTTCGGATCTGTAATATAAGCGATAGATTGTTTGTCTGTCTCGGTAGCATTCGCAGAGAGTCTTGTATTCTTCCATGGAGTTACCATCCACCATTGGTTGTTAAAGGTCTTGGTAGCGTCCAGTCCATCCGGATATTTGTATTGATCATCTCCAACAGCGATGAAGTCCGTGCCCTCAATGCCATAGAGATAGGTATCGCGAATATCTTTGTCCGAGTAAATCAGATTCAGGAATTGCAGCACCCTCTCAGGGTTTTTAGAGCTTGGGGAGAGCACGGTGAAGTTGCCTGCCTTGAACGAGCTGACCATCTTCGTTCCTTTCTCCATAAATACGGCATCAACGCGAGCACCTGCCTCAATCTTCGACAGTGCTTCTGTGCGGTCGCCAAGCCAGCCTTCCGGCGCATTGCCGATACCGCCAATTGTGCTGACATCGGTATTGGCATCCGTCGTAACGGTGGACTTGCTAAAGAGAGAATCTCGATCGACGAGGCCTTCATCCCAGTTCATTTTGGCCCATTTCAAATAATCCTTGTATTGCTGGCTTTCAAATTGATTGATTACGACAGGCTCGTTGTTCAGCAGCATACCCGGCGAATTATAATCGTTGCTCGGGATAAATTCTCTTTGCGTGCCAAGGAATGCGATCGACTGATAGCTGCCCGTGTATTCCCCGTTAAACCGGCCGCCTATTCTAGTTTTATCCGCTCCCATTACTTTCTTGGTGAAAGCGGTAATATCGTCGAGTGTCTTGAAGCTGTCTGCCGTATAACCGTATTTCTCCGCCAGATCGGCACGGTACGTATAGACCTGCGGATATTCAAGCGGGCCAGGAACCGGAATACCATAGACCTTGCCGTTATATTTGTTCGTATTGATATAATCTGCCGTAAGGCCGCTGTACAGATCCGGCGCATACTTCTCGAAGAGATCGGTAATATCCAAGGCGCCGTTCTTGCTCAGCACTTGAGCATAGTTCTGCCACCAGCCGTCGTAGAAGAAATCAAATTCTTCACCAGCGGCTAGCTTCACCAAAATTTGATCCTTGTAGCTGTCCCATGGAATGTACTGGATGCTTAAAGTCGCCTGGATCTTGTCAGTCAGCTTCTCGTTAAGGACCTTCATAACTTCATCGTAGCGCTGCGGCTTATCACCAGGCAGAATCAGCTTCAAGCTGACCTGATCCTGCTTCTTGACTGCATCTTCTGTCGCTGCAGGTGAAGCGCTTGCATTATTGCTTGGACTTGCTTGGTCTGTGTTCGTCACGGACCCGTTCCCGTTATTGCCGCTATTGCTCGAGCAGCCGGATGCGATGAGCGTGATCGCCGCAGCGAGCATCGTAAGCCTGGAGAGTCTTTTGCTCATCTTAGTAAAACCTCCCTTTGTTTTATATGCTATACCAGGAATCGGTGAATAGCTAGATTCAACCTTTAATGCTTCCAATCGTAAGCCCCTTAACGAAATAACGCTGAATATACGGATATACCAGTATAATAGGGCCGATTGATATAATCGTTGTCGCCATCTGCACGCCGTTGGCCGGTACCTGAATGAATTTGGAGGTATCGACCTGGCTCGAAATATAAGTCAAATTGGAAATCATCTTCTTCAGCAACAGCTGCACGGGAACAAGCTTGTCGGATTCAATAAAGTTAAGCGACAGCCACCAGTCATTCCAATAGTTCAGCGCATAGAATAAGCCAATTGTCGCAAGTCCTGGAGTTGATAGCGGGATAATAATGCTCATAAACGTTCGCAGGTGACCGGACCCGTCAATTCTCGCGGATTCTACGATTTCCTTAGGGATCGTCTCGAAGAAGCTTTTGAGTACGAACATATTAAACGGGTTCACAAGATAAGGCACGATTAATACCCACAATGTGTCTTTCAGATGCAAATATTTGGTGATCAGAATATACCAGGGCACGAGACCGCCGCTGAACAGCATGGTCAGCAGCACGAAACCCAGGATTGCACCACGGAACCGCATTTCCCGCTGGGAGAGAGGATAGGCGAGCATACTCGTTACCAATAAAGCGAGCAGCGTACCTAGGACAGTTACGGTAATACTGACTAGAAAAGATTGCATAACGGTATTCAGCTGAAAGACGGTTTCGTATGCAAATAGCGTGAAATGCTTCGGTATAAGAGCGAATCCATTTGCCTTCAGGTAGTTCTCGGATTCAAACGAGCTTCCTAACACGATCAGGAAAGGAATTAAACAGACCAATCCAAGTATGCTGAAAAACAAATAATTGAATACGTTAAATAACCGGAAGCCGAATGTTTTGTGTTCAACCATGAAGCTGCTCCTTCCTTAATTAATAAAGAACCCCTTTATTCTCGTCGTTCATTTTCCTGGACACCCAGTTTGCAGCGACGATCATTATTAATCCCATCAGCGACTGATAGAGACCAACAGCCGATGTCATCCCCATGTCACCAAGTGTTCTCATCGAACGGAATACGTACGTATCAATAACGTCCGTTGTGGAATACAGCTGTCCGTTGTCCCCAACAAGCGCATAGATCATACCAAAATCTCCATAGAAGATCCGGCCGACAGCCAGGATCAGCATGACTAGAATGGTTGGTCTCAGCTGCGGCAGCAGGATGCGGGTAATTTGCTGAAACCTGTTTGCCCCGTCAATTCTAGCGGCCTCATAGTACTCCGGATTAATGCCGGTTATCGCTGCCAGATAGACAACAACTCCGTAGCCCGTTGACTTCCACAGATAGACCAGCACCAGAATTGCCGGCCATAACCCGGGGCTGTTCATGAAATCGACCCTATCGAAGCCGAAATGAACAAGCAGATTGTCGATAATTCCTCTGTCCGTTGCGAGGAACGTACCGAGGAAGAGCGAGACAACAATCCACGAAATAAAATAAGGAAAGAAAATAAAGGTCTGAAAGATTCGCCCGCTCACTTTGCTTCGGATTTCATTAAGCAGAATGGCTGTACCTACGGACGCAATCGTCCCGCTTCCGATAAACAATACATTCAGGAATAAGGTGTTATAAGTGACTCGGAACAGATCCGGCGAAGTGAAGAAAAATTCAAAGTTCGCGAACCCTGACCAAGGACTTCCGAAAATCCCGTCCCTGAAGTTATAATTCTTGAAAGCGATAATGACTCCGAGCATAGGCAAATAATTGAAAATCAGAAAAAACAACATCCCCGGCAGCGCCATCCAATAAAGCACGCTTTGACCGGATCGAAGCCTTCGGCGTGGCCGCCTAGCTGCGACCTGCTGCATTTCGCTTCCTCCCTCCCTCACATTTGTGCTTGGCTTACGTCTCCTATAGTGGACCATTTCAAACTTCAAAAACTAGTTCGAAATCTGATTATCACTCAGATAATTGACTAAAATGCGTTAATTGCAGTCAGCATTTCACATCTGAGTAATGAAAAACGCTCCATAAGAAGAAAAAAAATTCGACTGGACGCTGAACTGCGTCTCAAGGATTTACTACTTTGTTACTTCGCCTAATAACTAAGGTTGAAACCGCCATCTATCGCCTTTTCGCTCAAATATCTCGACCTTAACTGGCGTAGAAGGAACTATATCGGACATCTAGAAAACAGCAATAAAGCTGATCAAGTACCGATCTCGTAAAGAAGTATTCTACTCGTCAACCTTATGAATTGCGCCTCTAATGTTTACACTCGGAATTTCTCCCAGAATGTATAGAGAGTCGACTGGCAATAAGCTGATCGACTCCTATATTCCAATCGTAAACATGTTGAGAAAAGGAACTGGCGGATCTTGCATGGTATTCTGGCAATAAAAAAACGAGGTAATTACCTCGTTTTTTTATTATCTTATTTCCAAAGCTTCAATTGCTTATTATAGTTTGTCGTATTAACCCTTCGACCTTTCCATCTCCCGCAGCCTTCTATTTCCTGTACTCCAAGGAATAGATACTGGCATTATCTTAAGACAGTCGCTTTTCTATGCTCAGAATTCGATCCGGAAAGATCCGAATAACACCTTCGTTCCCGTCAGTTCCTCGCTCCGCGCGTCGGGCTGAGAGCCGCCTACGTAGAAGCGGAATAACCCCGGCTCAATGACCTCAGCTCCCTCCTCGTTAACAAGAGCAAGATCGGACGGCTTCAGCTCGAAGGTGATGACAGCCGATTCATGGGGTTGAATCGCGACTTTACGGATTCCTTTGAGCTGCCATCTCGGAATCTGAATGGAGGCTTCAACATCCTCCACGTAGAGCTGTGCCACTTCGGAACCGGCAACCGTACCGGTGTTGGTGACGGTAGCGGTTATTTGCAAGCCTTCCAAAGGATTGCCGGCTATCGAAAGGGCACTATAGGTGAAAATCGTATAGCTTAAGCCGTAGCCGAACGGATACAGTGGCTTCGCCTGCGAATAACGATAGGTCCGATTCGTCATGGCATAGTCCTCAAACGGCGGAAGATCGTCGAGCGTTGCCGGAAACGTGACGGGTAAACGACCGGAAGGGCTGTAATCGCCGAACAGGATATCTGCGACACCTTCTCCTCCTTGACCACCCGGGTACCAAGCTTCGATAATGCCAGGAATGTGCTCCTGTGCCCAATTGATAGCGAGTGCGCTTCCATTCTGCAGCACCAAGACAATTGGTTTGCCTAATGCATGGATTTGTTCCATCAACTCCTGCTGAACGCTTGGCAGCTCCAAAAACACGCGGTCGCCCGCGGCGTCCGAGTTGTTAGCATCTCCGTTCTCCCCTTCAATCCGCGCGGATAGACCAAGACAAAGCACTACAACATCTGAACGATGAGCAGCCGATAGCGCCTCCGCATAATAAAAGCGGTCCAGCGCCGTAATCATACTGTTGCCTTGGTTGTTCAACAGCTCGCAGCCTTTGGCGTAATAGACTCTCGTCTCCGGCGACACGGCCTGCCGGATGCCGTCAAGTATAGTGACTGGGCGGGACGGAGTGCCGTGATAGTTGCCGAGCAGCGTATCACGGTCAGCCGCATTTGGACCGATGACGGCAATCGAGCGGAGCGTCTTCGGCAGCGGAAGCAGGTTGTTGTCGTTTTTCAGCAAGACGATACTTTCTCTTGCCGCTTGGCGAGATAATTGCTGATGTTCAAGACAATCGACGATCTCATAAGGGATCGAGGCATAGGGTACCCGTTCCTCTGGATCAAACATGCCTAGTCGGAAACGGGTGCGGAGCACACGCTCGGCTGCCCTCGTCAATACGTCTTCCGGGAATTTCCCTTCTTCGTAAGCTTGCAGCATATAGCGGTAGGTGCCTGCACAATGCAACTCGCAGCCAGCGGCAACAGCCTTTGCAGCAGCCTCCGCTTCGTTTTCCGCCGTTTGATGAAATTCGCTGATGAAATAAATCGCGCCGCAGTCCGAGACGACATGGCCATCAAAGCCCCACTCTTCCCGAAGCAGTTGTCCCAGAAGCCATTCGTTAGTAGAGCAAGGTTCGCCGTTTAACCGGTTGTACGCGGACATGATGGCTTCCACTTGCCCATCGGTAACGCATGCACGGAAGGCTGGCAAGTAGGTCTCGAACATGTCCTTTATGGATGCGATGGAATCGAATGACTCGCGATTCCGTTCCGGTCCGCTGTGCACAGCGAAATGCTTGGCGCAGGCAGCGACCTTCAAGTAGTTCGGATCATTCCCCTGCAAACCGTTAATGAAGGCGACGCCAAGTGTTGCGGTGAGGAACGGATCTTCGCCATAAGTTTCATGCCCTCTCCCCCACCTTGGATCCCGGAAAATATTCACGTTTGGAGACCACATCGTAAGTCCTTTGTAAATACCGCGGTCTCCCTGACGGACGGATTCATGATGCTTCGCCCGAGCCTCATCTGAGATAACGCTTGCGATTCGCCGCAGCGACTCAGGATCAAAGGTCGCTGCAAGGCCAATCGCCTGCGGGAAAACAGTAGCTGTCCCTGCCCTGGCTACACCGTGCAGCGCCTCGTTCCACCAATTGTACGCAGGCACGCCTAGCCTTTCGATTGCCGGCGCATCGTGCAAAAGTTGAGAAAGCTTTTCCTCCGGTGTCATCCTCGATACCAAGTCCCGGACACGGTCTTCGAGCGGCATGTCCGGATTCCAATAGGTGCTCATATGTCAATAACTCCTCTCATAGAAATTTACCTTCACGAGTCAAGTTAATCGGACAGTTAACATCGGATTTCCGCCTAAAAATAGACTTTCAACGTCACAATTTCGAATGCGCGGAAGAATAGGTTGATTTCCCCCGCTTCATTCACCGCCAGCTCTTCCAGCTCCTCTTCCAGCAGGTTCGTTATCGCTACTTTTTTCGGTTTCCAGCCAAATGCAATCTTCGTTGAAGCTGCCGAACGCTCCGCTTCGTACATCCGAATGACATAGGCATCGTCCTCCTCGGCCGGTTTGACCGCTTCCACGATGATATTTGGTGCATCGATATACAGCAACGAGCCGCTATTTTCAAGGCTTGCGCCTCCCGCTGGCTTCACCGGCATGTTCAGTTCATAAGCTGGACGAATGACTGTTTCAGCCTGGAATCCACCTTGATGCGGCAAGAAGGAGTACGTTACCTCATGGATGCCTTCGTCGCCACGCGGATCCGGATGACAGCCGCCTTTATGCAAGGTAAGCCGGATATCCGATTCTTCGACAGAAACGCCGTATTTGCAATCGTTCAGCACGGCGATACCGAACCGGTTTTCAGACAAGTCCGTCCACTTATGGTTGCAAACCTCAAACATAGCCTGGTCGTACACCGTGTTGCGGTGGGTCGGCCGCTCTACATGGCCAAACTGCACTTCGTGCCTAGCCTGACTACTTAATACCTGCACATCGAAACCAACCTTTAGCAGCTGGTACCGATCCTTCCAATCGATGACGGTTTCGAAGTCTACCCGGGGGTTATCAGCATAAAACACAATATCCTGCTTCAGTACCGAACGGCTGCCGATCCGATACTCGCTGCGCAGCCTGAAATGCAGCGGGCCATCCGCGGCCACCTCGCGCGATACGAGATCCGTCTGGAGCGCCAGCTTCAGCTTGATGTCCTGGTCAATGTCCCAATTGTCCCAGGCAAGCGGTACATCTTCGCCCATCAGCAGAGCATTAAGAGGATGGCCTTTCCCTACGAGCTCGCGTCCGCTTGGCACATCAACAAAGGAAGCCATGTAGCCGTTGTCGTCAAACGTAACAGAGGCAAAAGGCGTTTGCAGCGTCCTGCCGTCATAACGGAACGGGCTTTCGGCCCGTTCGCCTTCCCCGTTTTCAAGCGGTACCGACACATAGCCAAGCGCCGGAACCGTAACGCCGCCAACCGCCAGCTTCTCCCGACCATTCAGATCGATATAGCTTTGGGTTGCGATAGACGGTCCCGATGGTACGCGCCCGTCCTCTCGGGCGTCCATGACGACTTGTCCACTCCGCTCCCAGCTCAGCGTATTCCAGAACGTTGCGGCATCGCCGTCTTGCCCGGCACTGCCCATCAGCTCGCGGGACAACTCTTCCGCCCGCTCGATGATACCGCCAACCTCACGGATCGCCCGGTCATGCACTTCCGGAATGGACGTACCTGGCAAAATGTCATGAAACTGATTGATTAGCAGCAGCTCCTCGAGCTCCGCTTTTTCCGCCACAATATCTAGGGTACCGCCTTGAGCCGCCATAAGAACGGCCAGCAATTCCAGATCATGAATCGCGATTTCCGCTTTGCGGTTATTACGCTTGATTTGCGCCATTTGCGTCAGCGTACCGCGATGCCCTTCGAAATACAGCTCTCCGGCGTACACCGGAAGCCGCGACGTTTGACGTAAGCTTTCCATAAAGGCGCTGACAGTCGTATGAGACGTCTTCGGCACGCCTTCCACGTCTTCCAGCCGCCTTGCCGCCTCCAGCATCCCGTCATGCGGGCCGCCCCCGCCGTCTCCGTAGCCGTACGAGATCAACCGGCGGTCATTCACCTGCTTATGCTGAATATTGTTCTGGTCGCCCTCCGCGCCATATACCCGGCCGATGATCGTCTCCGCATCCGGCCAGCAGTGGATGTGGTTAAAATGCGTCAGCATCGGCGTACCGTCGAGCCCTTTCCATATAAACGAATCGTATGGAAAACGATTCATATCGTTCCAGCTTAGCTTTGTCGTCAGAAACGACGTAATGCCCACACCCTTTAAAATTTGCGGAATGGCCGCGCTGTAGCCAAACGTATCTGGCAGCCAAAATGTATCCGCCGTATAGCCAAAGTGCTTCCGAGTATACCGCTGCCCCTTAAGAAACTGGCGGACCAGCGATTCACCGGACGTCAAGTTGCAGTCCGGTTCAATCCACGAACCGCCCGTGGGCTCCCAACGGCCTTCCGTCACCCGCGCTTGGATGCCTTTGAAGATAGAAGGATAATGCCGGCGCATCAGTTCTGCGTGGAATGGCGAGCTTTGGATAAACAGGTATTCTGGATACTGCTCCATCAGGTTCAGCGCGTTGGCATACGTTCTTGCACATTTGCGGATCACTTCGTCGCGCGTCCACAGCCAGGCCGTGTCCATATGAGAGTGCCCGATAATGCCGGCAGACGGCGCGGAATCACCGTTTGTTTGCGCCAGCAGCGGTTGCATCCGCCGGCTAGCGGCGGCAAGTCCCGCTCGCCACGCTGACTCTTCCACAGCCTCCGGCTTTTGAACGACAGTCTCAAACACGTCCATCAAGCCGTTAACGATTTGCCCTTTGCGGAACGGATCCGTACTTGGAGCGGCCGCGATTTGAACAAGCGTCTTCAGATCGTATATAAACGTGTTAACTTCCTCACGCCGGACGGCGATGTGGATACCATCGAATTCGCGATTGTACGGACTTGCAAACGTATCGTCGGTTTCATAGCTATGGTACGGCTGTGTGCCAACGATCGGCTTGCCGGCATATCCTTCAAAAGCCAGCTCATAAGTCTCCCCCGCCACCGCTTGGCCAGTCATGGCCAG
Source organism: Paenibacillus sp. ATY16 (assembly GCF_003399985.2). Taxonomy (NCBI): domain Bacteria; kingdom Bacillati; phylum Bacillota; class Bacilli; order Caryophanales; family Paenibacillaceae; genus Paenibacillus; species Paenibacillus sp. ATY16. The sequence goes on from NZ_NMOK02000015.1 coordinate 44,771, forward strand.
CGCCGAGTGAAACCCAAGCTGTCCGGCATTGCGCTTGACGTTATAAATGCCTCGTGGCTCTCCATTTACCCACAACATCGTTTCGTGAGCATCCGTTTTGGCTACGATATACAGCTTTTTGTCATGCAGATGCTCCGGTATCCGGTACGTTCCTTTGAACCAGATGGATCCGCCGGGCTGTCCCCACCTCATCCCCAGCTGCGCAGGCCGCCAAGGCGCGTCCTCCGGAACGGCGTACAGATGCTCCATTGTTTCCCAATAGGCCATCTCCGCCGTATCCACCTGCTCATACAAAAAATCGCCGTAAATCTCGCCAAGCCGCTTCACCTTTTGCATTGTTCGTTCTATCTGTTTACTGTTGATCATCTTATTCTTCCTTTCTCAACAAGGAGAAGCCCGCCTTCCTGGCAGACCTCTTCTTAGTCACTATAAAGTGCTATTACTTTTTAGTTACAAGGTATGCATCGATTTGCTTTTGAGTTTCAGCAATAATTACATCCAATTGCTGCATCGCGTTTCGCCAACTCGGTTTTCATACTATCTTCAGCAAGGAAGAGGGCGTCAATTGGGGAGTAGACATTATTAGGCTCTTGCCTACCCATTAACCCAACTTCCATACTAAAAGACTCTGTTATTAATTTCACGGAGGTAAAACTAAACTTTATAGGTTGGTATTAATTTGTTAACTATAGGAGGCTCAATTTCTTAGCCCCGCCTACAGACCCGCTTTTATCAAAATACAAATATCCTCCCTACATTTGTGCTTTACGACTCCTATAGTGAACCATTTCAATCTCTACGAAAACTAGTTCAAAATCCTATTATCACTCAGATAAATGACAAAAACGCGATAATTGGAGTCAGCATTTCACATCAAAATGATATCTGTTCCGCTCCAATTAAAGAAAAAAGCCGTGGGACGCTGACTCGTAATACTCAGCATCTCACGACTTTCCCGCTTTGCTATCCGTTACTAGTTAGACCAATAATTAAGATTGAAATCACCATCGATCATTTCAATTCGAACCGTATGATACGTGCCGCTCGGGAATGTGAACATACCTGCGTCGACCGTTTGATAGGTCTGCCAGCCGCCGGTATTAGGCAGTGTAATTGTCGCTCCAGGTGTGCCGTCGATGACAAAACGAAGCCGTTTCCCGCTGTTAGGCGTCGCAATCCGTACTTTCATCGTGACCGTTCCTTGCAGCGGAATTTCTTTCCACTCCAGCCATTCCCCTGCTGCAATCGAGCCGACATCCCAACCGCCGCCCGTATCTCCTGCGTTCTCGACATCGATGCTGCCGTCACGGTAAATTCCGCTAAATACGCTTCCTTGTGTTGTATCGTAGTAGGAATCTGCACTTTCGGCCTCTATTCTCCTGGCAGCCGGGAATGGATTCTGCGAATATTTCCGTAAAATATTTATCATTTGGTTCGGGTAATCGTATTGAGTTTGGGCATAAGTCCCTTCCCTGCCTCTCCACAACGCTGCGTTTTCCTCCCAATCGGAGAAGCCCTCCACTAGAGTTACAAGACTGCCTGATACAGTAGCGGCTAAGTTATCCTTCAGCGTTTGCCCGTGGTTCGCATCAATGACCATATTAGTGGAACCAACAACGAAGCGGAACGACGGAACCGTAACGCCATAGTTATGGCCATTGAAAGAAGTAACTGATTTCCCTCCCGGAACCGGGAACCAGCCGTCAACCCCATCAACAACGGAAGCGACAGTCGGATCTTCTGACAGCCATGACTGGTCAACGATCAGATAAGGATTCACACCGAACTCATCCTGCGCTTTCTGGCGAATATACTGAACCATCTTTTTCAGATTGCCATTCCCTTGGTTCGTAAAGGCGAAATCCCCGATTCCCCATTCGTAGATGACCGGCCTGCCGTCTATCTTGAATCTCATAGCGTCAGGCACCGTCTGGAAAAAAGCGCGAAGGTTATGGTCCCAAATATACTGGTAACCGCCTTCTCCCGCACCCGTGGCATCACCGATATCAAACGGAGGATTATAACCGCCCGTTCCGTGCTTAAACGCATTTTTCTTATCCGTCATCGAAGCCGGCGTATCATCCAGAGCGCTGATTTTAAGCTGTCCGGCTACACCTCTCCGATTAATCGCATCAACCAATCCGCTCAGCTTTCTCGTATCTCCTCCGCTGTTGGCACTCATTGGGGGATCCAGATAGCCGCGAATGGTAGGAGCTACAAAATCGACGCCAGACGATACGAGCTCTTCTACATAGTTATCCCAGAATTTGGACTCATCCGACGAAGCCTTGAACATCGGCAGGTTATAAATCGGATTTCCTTGGTTGACGTAGGAACCGCCATGCAAGGTTGTATCGGAGAAACCAAAGGTCACCCCTAAATAATGCGGACCTTGCAGCTGTGGACTGGAGATGACGACCTTCTCGAATGTTTCCCAAGGACCTGCGTTGGTCCGATCCGCAATCAGCGGTAAAGTTGGAGCTATATCCGCATCGACATATTTACCGTTAGAGTTAGCTTTGATATAGATGTTGCTGCCGCCCGCATCGATAATCTGAAACTTCTCATTTGCACCAATGGAGGTTGCGTTCGCTACAAGCAGATTGCTGGTCGGCTGCACAGATACATACTTGTTATTGGCGTTAGCCTGCAAAGCAAATAATCCGCCGCCTGCATCAACAACAACGAACTGCTCCCAGACGCCGGTTGAAGTCCGGTTTGCAATTAAAGGATCGCTGCCGGAATTATCCGCACTTACATAGTTATTATTGGACAAGGCTTTCAGCGCAATGGTCTCGCCAATTACGGCCGTCGAAGCACTTGCAGTTTCTGATTGATTTAACAATAGAGGTAAAGCGACTATCACAGCGATAGCCAATATCAACATTTTTCTAATCATCCTCATGGTTCACACCTCCCTTAGTTTACAGCCGGAATTTCTCCCATTCCCCGATGGTGGCGCGATTCGCAATGAGCGGATCAGCGCCCGTATTGTCGGCACACACATATTGATTATTAACGGCCGATTGAAGGGAAATCGTATTATCATTGTTCACAATCCAGGTGAATTTTTCACTGCTGCCAATTGTCGTTGCACTTGCAATTAAGCTGCCTGCTCCGTTGTTAGATGCTGATACATAGTTGTTGTTGGCGACCGCTTGCAGAGCGATCTTGCCGCCGCCCGCATCCACCACAACAAATTGCTCCCAAGGTCCAACGGCTGTGCGGTTAGCAATCAACGGCTCGGCGCCGGCATTATCCGCTGTCACATACATGCTGTTAGCCATTGACAGCAACGAAATCGTTGAACCGATTGGCGCCGTGCTTGCGCTAGTCCCGGTATATACTTTGAAAGCATCAATAGCAGCAACTTGTGATGTCTTGCTGACGATTTTTATTGTATGGCTGTCGTTCGCCAGACCAGTGACGCTAAAGACCACTTGCTGCACCTGACGGGAACCGCTGACATTCAGATTCACGTTCTTTTGGAATACGTTGTCGATATAAATATCCACATTACCCATATCACTGTTCTTCTCGCTGTAGTAATCGATGCCCGTACCCGTGAACGTATACTGAGCTGTCGCGCCGGTTGTGACCGTGTAGTGAATATCGTCGTTATAGTCACCCAGTCCTCTGCCGTCACTGTTATACCAACCGCTGTCGTATGAGAATCCAGTCGAAGCATCATCGTTAACGAGCGGATCTGTTCCTCCAGTTGAAGGCGAGGAACCAAGAACACTTGCTGTTCCAGTTAGCTTTTTTACACCTTGATTAGCCGTACCGGTAAGCTGAGTATACGTGTAGCTGCTGAGCGGCTTCGCAGTTCTTTCAATAACATATACCGTATTAGCAGTTGTATTAAAGGTAAACTCGGCATTGGAAGATGTCAGAATAATAGCATTATCCGAAGCTCTTCGAACCTGTATCTGCTGAGTCCCCCACGGATTTACTACCGTTGCGGTATTACCGTATAGGCTCTTGATGCCCGCGTATTTAATCTCGTTGCTCTCCTTCTCGGAGCTGACGAGGAATCCGCCGCTAGCAAGAAGAGTGAATTTCGAGTTGAAGTTCGTATCGCCCGGCAGTGCAGGGAACACGCGGATTTTATCGTTATAGCTTTGCAGAAGCGATTCATTAATGGCGGACAAATGTACGCCTAAGTATTCAAACTCGCCGTTCGTGTCGTTCGTGCGGCCGTTTGGCAGCGCTTGATAACGTTGAAGCATCGTCTTCATCCCTTGGAAGGCGCTGTCGCCTAAGCCAAGACGTGCAGCCTGGATCGCTCCTGGATCCCAAATGGCGCCATAGGTGAAGATACGGCTGTTGAAATTGTTGACCAGCTTCTGGTAATCCGATGCTCCGATACCGCTGACACTATAAGGCCACAGCAGCTCCAGCACGATATTCTCCCCGTTGCGAATCGTTGAGGCGGGCGGCGTATGAGGGAAATATTTGTTGGGATCGCTTGGATCAACCGGATAGTCGGCCAGATTGTTCAATATGTTCTGCCACCCGCTGCGAAGCGTGCTGTCGAGACCTAGCGTCTGACTCGTCTGAATCACTTTCGGGAACAAGCTTCTGACAGCAGCCAGATCTGTGATCGCGTTCTGGACATCCCAATAAGTCTCATGAGCATTGGAAGAAGCCATATAATATTTGCCGGTACTGCTGTTGTAAGAAAGCTTGCTTGCATAAAACTTGGCTACTTCCTTCATAAACGGATACGCCGTATTGCTCAGATAGGCGGAATCGTTCGTGTACTTGTATTGGGCATACATGTTCAGTGCCGCTTCCGCGCCTGTCGAATAAATATCGTTGACGAAGTCACTGCCGATCGTTCCCGCCGCGCTGCCGTTCCATCCCATCGTCTCAGGCACCCAGATCCCGTCAATGCCGTACCTGGTCATCGTATAGGACTTAAGCGTGTTGAAATTGCGGCTGTACATATTGTTGAATACATTCATCATGTCGGTATGATTGGAGGCAAGGAAGGAGTTGTAAATGTCCCTCTGATTCCAGTACCAATAAGCATTGCTCCACTTGCTGCTGTCGTCGTCTTTTACCGCACTGAATACTCCGTTTATGAAATGAAACGGATAATTTCCGTACCCGCCGGCCGCGATCATATAAGTTGCGAGATAATAAATATTTTCCATATAGTCCGCATCGCCGACTGTATTGGAATACTGCACGAAAGATTTGGCCCAGAAGTTATGCCACCAGTTTTTATAGTTCGTTAACGTAGTAGAGTAGCCCGTGCTTTTTACACTAGTGAGCAGATTTTTGGCTTGCGTTACTGAATCATAGCTTGGCGCGTTAAGTCTGCTTGCGCAGGCGATCCAAATAGTGTAGCTGGAGGAAGGCGTAATGTTCAGCCTTACCTTGCTGCCGTTCACGGTTTGCGTGGTGAAGTTCGCTCCTTCTACCGTCGCAGCAAGGGTGTAACCGAAATGATTAGCATCCGTCTGTCCCCTGCTAAAGCCGGCCACAGCAGTATCCGCGAAGGTAGTTACCGTTCTCCAAGTCGAAATATCCGGGACATCTCCGCCGCCGAAGCCGGAAACATCCCATAGGCTCAGATCAAGCGACACATTAGAGACACCGGTCCGGCTGTCATCGACGTGAATGCCTATCACTTCAGAATTCGGAGATCCTAGAACCGTGACCGTCCGATTATTATCATATTTGGTCGTCACAAGACCATCGTACAACGACAGCCGCTCCTGAAACGCGGTATACCCTGTATCCATAGCCGGGCTTGTATTCAAATTGACCAGCCCTTGCGAGGCAAAGCCTTCTTCTGAAGCATCTACTCCAGACACCTGCATCGTAAGCCCGCTGGCGGAATTCCATACCATTGCCCCTACTCGACCGTTGCCTACAGTCAAGCCGCTCTTCGGATCCGTAACAGGTGCATTAAACACAACATCGTGCTTGGACAAATAACCCGCGTAGTCCACGTTTAAGGAGCCGGTGCTTGTATTAAACGATTGTGATGTAGAGCTGGCCGAGGCCATCCCTGCGAAGCCCGCAATCGATGCTGCCATGCTTATACAAAGCAGTGGAAGCAGCCCTTTTCGTAATGGTTTTGTTAAACGTTGCATCATAACCCTCCTCACCTATTTTTTTACGTAAAAAGAAAATGAGCAGCTGACTAATTTGAAGCGCTTTCACTTTTAAGCTTGGAATACCTTCCTGTGGTTGCGATATACCGTTCTTTGCCTACCCCTCCTTTAAATTAGCAGGCTTACCTTCATAATATTGGACCAAGAGAGAAGCTCGGCTCTAGTTTAAAATCTGATTTTCTCTCAGAAAAACGGCTAAAATACGTATTTTGGAGTCCAAATCCCGCTTCTGACTTAAAAAGGCACAAAAAAAGAACCCGGATATTATCCGGATTCTGCATGATGCATTCTGCGGCAGGCATTTGGCGTCTGACCAAATTCTTTCTTGAAGACGAAATAAAAATAATTGCTGGAGCTGAAGCCAACCATTCCCGCAATATCGTTAATAAGGATATCGGTCTGCTCGATCAGCTCTTTCGCTTTGAGCAGCCGTTTCCGGTTAATGTATTCATGGACGGAAAAGGCAGTATGCTCGTTAAACAGTTTGTTCAAATAACTGACCGAATAGCGAAGATATTCCGCAACGTTCGTTACCGAGAATTCGACCTGCTGGTAGTTCTCTTCAATATATTGAATGCCCTTCTCGATGGCAGCCTGGCTCTTTGCCGACTTGCTCTCCGTCTTCTCTTCCGTTGCTCCTATAAACAGCTCTGTAAGAGACTCCCTGACCTCTTCTCGTGTCTCCAGCTTGCTTAGCTGAGCATATACACCATCATAACTTAACGCAGGAAGATGATTAGGCCTCGCTTGCGTTAACTGTACGGTCTTCATAACATTCATAATCATCTGAGCAAGCACGGCATAGAGATCGCGGTGAGGATACTTCTCCAGCCCGCCCAGCAGGCTGTCGATGGCCTCTTTCACCTTCTGCGGCCTGCCAAGCTTTAGCTCTGCTGCAATCATTTTCTCTTTGTCATAAGGATAGTCAGACGTTGAATGGACAAACATCCGCTCACGGAACAGAATGGTTCCCCGTCCGTAAAACATCCGGTACTGCGAAGCGGTGAGCGCTCCCTCATAAGAATAAGAGGCCTCCGTGAGTGTCTCGACAGCATCGCCGATACCGATAGTCACGCTAAGCTTCAAATATTTGCTTATATTATCTCTAACCTTTTCCAGGCCTGCTAATAACGTTTCCTCGCCTTGCATCGTCTGGTCCAGTACAACTGCGATATGATCCGTGCCGATGTCGACCGATAATGTCCGGAAAGCGCCGGCAAGCGATTCTTCGGCTATATTGCATACCGAGTATCGGAGCAAATAACGGCTTTCGCTTTCGTAGCTGACTTCGACTTGCCGGTAATGATCGATCCGAATTACGATAATGCGGATACGTTCAGCCGCTCCAAGCTCAATGCCGTGTTCTTGAACCAATCGCTGAAATGAGCTGCGGCTATCCTCGTACCCCAGCAGTATGTTGCGCAGAAATTGCTCTCGTAGAAGCTTGCTTGTGAGGGATGAGCCATGCTCCAGCGTTTCGTTTTTCTTAATGACGGCAGTCAGGACACGTGATATAGTCTCGATATCGCCAGCCTCGGCAAAGTCCGCTCCGTTCTTCGTTTGTTTCTTCGCGTATTGAGTCAGCGAACGGATAGGATCATAGATGTTCCGGGAGAGAAGCACCGAAATGAGCACGCTGACGATCAACAGGAGTGCGCTGCTAAGCAATGTAATATCCCTGATGCGGATTAAGCTTTTGAATAAAATCGAATACGGATAAACACTGACGTAAACAAATCCCGTGCTGGATAAATTTGTTTTCTGGTAAGCGATTACATACTTGTGGCCGTCAATCGTCCGAATGAAGGTCCCGCTGGCATCATGTGCTCTTTGAATGACGCTGTTATAGCGGAACGTGGAGTGCTCGCCGGCAAATAGACTCGAGCTGGAATCCGTCACGAACTCGCCGTCGCTCTGAAGAATGAAGAGCTGATTAACCGGATCGCTGGACATCTCGGTCAGCAGGTTTTTGAGCTGGACATCATCAATATTAATAATCATTGCCCCGCGTACGAGCTCCGAGTCGGAAGACGGCTCCGTTACGATCATGGACAGCGTTGGACTGTCCTTTGGCTTGCCCGGCATCCCATGCCGCAGCAAATAAGGGATGCGCGGCGAGTCATAATGGAATTTACGCATGAATGAGGTCATTTCCTGATCGGGAAACAGGTTGGTACTCATATTGGGATATGCCGTGGAAATGACCGTATCCAGCTCAAAATTATATAAGTAAATGGATTGCACGATCGGGTTGGATTGGAGAAATCGGTTAAGCCGGGTCACTAGATTATGCTGATCATAGACGTCAACCTCGTCTCCGGAAAACATAGCCGAATAGACGCTTTCGTCATAATAAAGATCATAGCCGCCTTTTACGGTGGATGTATACAAATAGTTGGACACATTTTGTGTTTGGGCAAGCAACTTGTGAGACAGCTGATCAATCTCGTCTTTCATAATCTGATTGGATTTGTAATAGAACAGTCCAAAGACGATGATCAGATTCAGGACGTTTAAGATGATGAAAGACAGCAGCAGCTTCGCGAATGTATTTCTTCTCCAAACATAGGAAGCCGTGCGGAAAACGCTGGTCCATTTCATTGCTCCCAATCCCCCAAAAATAGTAAATGCCCGCGATTTTTTTGTAATCATACCACGCTTTTCCAAATGACGGCAATATGTCCATGTTAGCGAAACTAGTTCTTTTTTAGCCGATGCTAATTGTTCTTCCTTCTCTAGCTGACAGGTAACCGGCATCAGTGACCTGCGCAACATGCAACCCGTCGCGGAAGCTGGCGCGGAACGGCCGGTCCTGCCGCAGACAGTCGATAATGTCCGTTACTTCACGCTTGTAATGCTGCGCGTGCGTCGGCCAGCTCTGATAATCATGCGGCTCCGCTTCCCTTGGTTTAATATGCGGCTCGAACCAGCTGCCGCTTGCCTGCCCTCCCATAAATTCGGAATACACCTGCAGCTTAGGATGCTTGCTTGTCAGCTCCAGCGATAACGTTCCTTGAGTACCGTAGATCTCCAGCGTATTACGCATACCAACATCGATATGCAGGCTCCAAAGCGTATTTAGTGTACCTAGAGCGCCGCTCTCAAATTGCAGAACGGTCGCCGCATTATCTTCTACGCTTAGCATAGGCTTCGCATTGTTTGCCGTTAGCGTGGATACCGCGGTAATATCGCCTGCATACCAGCGCAACAGGTCGATAGCGTGTGCACCTTCGTCGATAAACGCGCCTCCGCCTCCGCGAACTGGATCGACCATCCAACTCGTCATATAATCCGGACAGCCGATTTCTTGAATGCCTGCCAGCCCGATAACGGACCGTACTCCGATGATCTTGCCGATCAGCCCGCTGTCAATCACTTCCTTTGCCCGCTCGGCTTCCGGAATGAAGCGGCTGCAGAAGCCAACCGTGCTGCGGAGTCCGGCGCGTTCCACCGCTTGCGTCATAGCTAGCGCATCCGCAGCACTTGTCGCGATCGGTTTCTCGCAGAACAGATTTTTGCCGGCAGACACCGTGTCCAGCACCATTTGCAAATGGTCGGCATTTGCGGAATGTATAAATACGAAGTCAACATCTTTGCGCTCAAGCAATTGACGGTAATCCCCGTAATATTGCCCGCCGTAACGGTTAGCTGCCGCCTCGCCGCGGACCATATCATCATCTGCGACTGCTACGATTTCAACCTCCTCCATCTCAGACAGTGCCTTGGAACGAAAATCGGCGTGTACATGCTCATAGCTGATCATGCCAATTCTAAGCTTTGCCATTGCTGTACCTCCTTATATTATTTGAATAAAACCGGTACGCCCGTTTGCATAGAACGATAGGCGGCGTCTACCCATTCCATAATTTCAAATCCTTCCGCTCCTTCTGAACGGCAAACCTTGCCGTCCCGGATGCAATCCCGGAAATGCGTCATCATGTTCAAATGGCCATCCTTCACGAAATGCTCATCCACAGGATGGAGCTGTGACACGGTTGCGCCGCCTTCAGCCGAACTTCCCGTCACCGAGCGGATCGGATGCTGGTAGAGCAGGTCGACGAGCGCATGCCCTTTCGTGCCAAACACTTCAAACCGCGAGTCATACCCTCCAGCCAGCGACCAGCTGTCCTCCGTTTGGCCGATTGATCCATCCTCGAAGCGGATGACAATAACAGAGGTATCCTCCGCCTTCTGCCTATGGACAAAGGTTCCCGCCTCGGCATACAGCTTCACCGCCTTTTTTCCCGCAGCCATCCATTGCAGGAAGGACATCCCGTGTACCGCCATGTCTATGATCGAGCCTCCGCCGGCACGCTCCGGATCCGAGAACCAGGATGCATGCAGCGAGCCGATGCCCTCGCATGCCTTGAACCGGAAGAGCGGACCGTACAAGCTGGCGTCTATCAGTTCCTTTAACTTGGCAAGTGCCGGGATGAAAGGAACATTTTCCGCATAGTAGAGCTTACAGCCTCGTTTTTCTGCTTCATTAACCATCCTGTAAGCATCCGCCAGGCTTGTCGCTAGCGGCTTGATGCAGATCACATCCTTGCCTTCCGCAAAAGCCGCTATTGCGATGTCCACATGTAAGTTGTTTGGGGTACATATATCAACGACCTGCACATTGGGATCCTTCACCAGCGCTAAGTAATTCTCATGCGCAACGGGGATATTGAATTGTTCTGCTGCTTTGTCCGCATTGACCTGATTTCCAGAGGCAACCGCTTTCAATTCGAAGCCCTCAATCGTCCGGAAAGCAGGCAAATGCGTCATTCTTGCCCAGAAGCCTGTTCCAACTACGCCTACGCCAATCATTGTCCAGCCCCCCTTACATATGCACAACCGAGGAGGTCCGAATGGACTGATCGGCCAGCAAGGCTAGCTTCTGCGCAGCAACCGCATCAGTACCAGTGGCCTGCGGCGGAACTTTTCCAAGAATGCTGTACGTAAATTGTCGTGCCTCTTGCTGATAACCGAATTTCCAAAGGACGCCGAGATTGTTCCAGCCTTCAGTTGGGCTTGGTAATGTCGATTCCCTGTCTTTCTTGATAAATGCTCTCCCACCCTGGGCTTCCATCAAATCGATAAAGAATGAGCCTTTCGTGCCGTAAATCTCAAGCGTCTTGTCGCCATAGCCGCTGGACCAGCTGCCATAAATACTTCCCATTGCGCCATTCGCAAACTTCAACGAGCACATGATGTTGTCCGCTGTCCCGTATTTACGCGCGCCTTCGAATACGTAAGCTCCTCCGTCGGCATAGATAGACGACACTTCTCCCGCATACCAGCGGTAAAGGTCGAATGTATGGATGATCGTATCGACCAGAAGACCGCCGCCCTGCTGCGGATCATAGAACCATTCCCCCGTCGGCTCCCAGCCGAACACAGCCGAGCGGATGGCGATAATATCGCCGATTTCTCCAGTGTCAATACGTTCCTTCACCTCCACGAATGGCGGGGTGTACCTGATCATGAATCCGACTTGTAAAATAACGCCGTTTTCCTGCGCTGCCGCATTCATCCGCTCGCACTGCTCTACCGTGAGCGCCATCGGTTTTTGGCAGAAGACATGTTTCCCCGCATTAACGGCGTCGATCACAATTTGCTCATGTAGAAATGTAGGCGTACAGACAAGCACCGCATCAATCTCGCTGGAGGCGAGCATCTCCTGATAGCTGTCATAAATGTTCGGGATGTTATACTGCTTCGCCAGCTTCTCTGCCGAGGAACGTACGATGTCAAATACGCCGTGCAGCCTGGATTCCGGTACTTCCGAATGAGCCTTCGACATCACATGCGAAATTCTCCCGGCGCCGATAATTCCGATTCGAACCTGATTCATAGCTTTGCCCCCTCGCTTACTTCCGTCAGATGAACAAGACGTCCGGTTTCAGAGGAGCGGTAGGCTCCCTCAATGACCCGCAGCGCCTGCAGCCCGTCATTACCGCTTACTGACAGCGGTTTGTCGCCCCGGACGACTTTCACGAAATCGAGCAGACACTCCCGGTAACACACTTCATAGCGGTCGTCTCCCTGCCAGTCGAAATAATCTCTGCCTTGAATACCGTTTCCGGATACTTCCAATTGCGGGCTCTTCTGATAATGGATTTGAATCTCTCCCTCGGTACCGACGATTGTGCATTCCTCTTGACTAATCATCGGGGTATACCAGCCCGGTGCATGCCAGGTACTCTCGATCGTCACAATCTCTCCGCCATCCATTGTGACGATGCATACTCCGTAATCATCAACCTCAAGGTCCTTATGCTTCAGCTTTGCAACCTGGCCGATGACGGAAGCCGGTTCGCTGCCAAGCAAGTAGCGCATAATATCCGTGTAATGAATGCCATGATCATTAAACCCTCCATAACCTCCGCGCTTCGGATCAACATACCAGCCAGGCTCAGAAACATCTGGTGAATCGGTGATGAAATAGAGCGGGCAGCGGATAGAAATTTTCATTGTCAGCGGCTTGCCGATTACGCCTTGCTCGATAAGCTGTCTTGCCTTGATATAAGGCGGCAAATAACGGATTAGATACGCCATCATCAGCACGATGTTTGCTTTGTCTGCCGCACGCACCATCCGCTCGGCTTGATCGGTTGTAATTGAAATCGGTTTGTCGAGCAAAACATGTTTGCCATGCTTCGCACAGTCGAGCACGTCACGCTCATGCGCCCCAGTGTCGCTCATGACGAGCACCGCGTCTACGTCTGGGTCTGCAAATAACGCTTCCCTCGTCGGATAACATTCTGTCAGACCGTAGTCTCGAGCGAATTTCTCCGCTTGCAGGGTTCGCTCGTCATAAACGCCGGCCCATTCGATATCCGGAATATCGCCTTGAGCAATGTAACGGGCCATTGGGTAAATGTGATAATGGTTGTGCAGGCCAAGAACGGCTACTTTAAGTTTTCCACTTGCCATTTGTAATTTCTCCTCCTCAAAGACTGAGATTAATTTGTGCAATCGCAAATCCAAAAGCAGTAAAAACACCATCTTAAACACCGCAATTCAATTAATGCGAACGTTCGCATAAATAATATAAGTCTAACCGGTCAAAACTGTCAATTTGTATTTTTTCTGCTTCTTAAAATAAATACTAAACGTAAAAAACAACCCTCTCTCGAGGGTTGTTCCGATGTTAATGATTTTATTCTCCCTTTGCATGAGCCGTTGACTGACGAATAACAAGATTAGGACTGATTGTTGTTTTGAGTCTGGCGTCATCCTCATCCCTGCCGTCTCCGATTTGTTCGGATAAAAAACGTACCGCTGCTTCGGCTAGCCGCTTAAGTGGAATTTTGACGGTCGTGAGTGGCGGGTACAGACATTCGCAGGCGTCCAAATCGTCAAAACCGATGACCGATACATCTTCTGGCACGCGAAGACCCGCTTCCATAATGGCACGGATCGCGCCAAATGCAAGCATGTCGTTCTGCGCAAAGATCGCGGTTGGTTTATCTACCGCCCCAGGCTTGAACCACTTCTGGGAAACGCGATAGCCATAAAGCGGGTCATCCTCTTCTAATGCTATCCTGGAAGAAGTCTCTGTTACACCCACTTCTGCCAACATATCCGAATAGGCTCTCAAACGCTGCCGCTTGAAAGAACTATCTTCTTTCGAACCAATATAGCCAATTTTCCGGTGTCCTAGGTCCAGCAAATGCCTCATCGCCTTACAAGCCCCGTCGTAATCGTCTGTTGTTACGCAGTTCACGTTCATATGATTGAAATGATTAAAGAAAAGAACGGGGATTCCAAGCTCGCTTAACTCTTCATAATAAGCAAAGTTCTCCTTCATTTCCGTTGCAAATACAAGCAGCCCGTCAATCCCGCGAGACAAGAAGCGCTCCACTCCTGCACGTTCCCGTTCCCAGCTCTTTTGGCTACTGTAAATAAACACCGAATACCCCAGCTGTTCCGCCGCGTTTTGAACATATTCCGCAAGCTCACTAAAGAAGGACCAGGATAAATTATCGACGAGGAAACCGATGGTATCCGTCCGATTGCTGACCAGACTTTTGGCCATTAAATTGGGGCGGTAGCCCATTTTGCGCGAAACCCTCTTCACCTTATCCCGAACTTCCTTCGAAATACGGGCATCGTCTTTTAATGCACGGGAAACCGTAGTCGCCGAAATATTCAATTCCGCTGCTATATCTTTAAGCGTTACCGGCATGATCAATCCTCTTTTCGCCAACAGAATTAACGTTTGCATAAATACTAGAGGATTTTAATCTAATTTTCAAGATGGAATTATCTTTTCAATGAACTTGGCGCTCAAATAATACGTGCCGTTGGTTCATCCTCGTAAGCCGATGCAATAATAAGAAGTTGATGATAAGCAGCACAAAGCCGGCGCCTAGCAATAGTTGTGGACTTAGGAGCACGATTCCGGTAACTTGGGAGATGGCAGCCCCAACAACAGGTAACACGACGACGCCTCCGAGTTGCTGAGCTTCTTGAAAGCTTTTGGACCGTGCGGAGATGAAAATGCTTATTAGAATAACCAGTCCGGAGAACATCGGTGCCACCCAAAGCAAGATGATCCCCCAGGATAGATTCGGGAAGATAAGACCGTCAAACATGGAGTATGACAGCCCGTTAACAATTATGCCGCACAGGATGAAGCTAGCCAATGTGACGACGAAGGTTGGGATGAAGGTTGCAATTAATTTTCCGAAGAACAGGTCCTTTACCTCAATCGGTGCGAACATTAGACTTTCCAGGGTTCTGCGCTCTTTCTCTCCGACGAGGCTGTTAAGCGCAATCATTAAAGAATTCATCACTGGGATGATCAAGAAGAATGGTCCAAGCGTATAGTTCACGAAAATGTAGATAATCTGGTGATTGAAAGTTGGAAGCTCCGTAATCTGCTCTTTCTTTGCCCCTTCCGGCAGTTGCTTAATGACTTTCTGTACCATATCGACAAGATCATTATCGACAAAGTTTATCGATTTCAACAGCAGGATCAAGGCGCCCGGCAACAGAACTCCAAACACAAGCGGAAGAAGGACTAGCCCGAGCCATACTTGCACATTGCTTGTGATCGCCTTGATGTCTTTCTGTGCGATCGCTGTAATCTGATTCCAGTTCATTGTTGCTCACCTCTAACTTGAAAATAAAGCGATTCAAGGTCATGATTCATAATCTCTGAAGTATGCACCCATGACTCTTGTAATATCTGACGGAGTAATGCCGAAATCTGATCCGTTGAAGATAGTTCCAATTGGACCTGATTTGGTCCCAGTCGCCGAATAGGATAGCCATGGTATTGATCTCCTTCTACGGCAAGCCCGGTTGTTAATCGAAGTTGAATCGTCTTCACATGCTTCTTCATCAGTTCTTTTTTTGTTCCGGAATCAAGAATGGTTCCATTCTTCATAAAAATGTAGGTATGACACAGTGACTCCATCTGATGCAACACGTGCGAACATAAAATGATCGTCGTCCCGAAGGTTTCGTTCATGTATCTCAAATCGCTCACGACTTGGTTAATGCCTTCTGGATCGAGCCCGTTCGTCGGTTCGTCTAAGAACAAGATCTCCGGTTGATGGAGGAGCGCTTTCGCCAAAGCCAAGCGTTTCTTCATGCCTGTGCTGTAACTACCGACCTTCTTCTCCTGCGAGCTTTCTAAGCCGAATTGCTTCAATAAACTCTGGACCCGCTGCTCGTCGAAACAGTTATATAGCTTTGCGAAGAACCGTAGATTGGCAACCCCGCTCATCTCATGATAAAGTCCGGCACCTTCCGTAACCACTCCGCTTATGCGCCTTATGGCGTTTCCGTCGGTGATCGGGTCGTATCCACTTACCTGCATCTTGCCTTGGTCCGGAAGAATAACGCCATTCAACAGGCGCACTAACGTCGTTTTCCCGGAACCATTCGGCCCAAGCAGGCCGACGATGGTCCCCTTTTCGATCGAGAATGACGCCCCGTTCAATACTTTCTGTTGGCCGTAGCTCTTATCAATATCGCTAACTTCGATGTAAGGTGAATTCAAGATATAGCCTCCATAATTAGATTGGTGACAGTAACTATATACACTCGGGAAAGATGCTGGTTGTACCTCAATGTATTTGTTAACCCCGTATTAACCGTCTGATGGTTGTCTTCTCATGGAAATCGCAGCAACGATCAGAGCCATGACTATTGCCAATATCGTTATGACGACAGTAATCAAAATGGAAAATGTACTACCGTTCAATCGCGCAGTCTCATCTAAACTATTAGCGGCTAGACCAGGAAGTTGGCCGGGATTCCAGCTCCACTTAAACGGAAGTGTATTGGATGCAATAGAGAGCATTGCTGCGCTTGCAAGTGCACTAAAGGCAGCTGCAGCTGCGCTACGAATGAGTGAGCTAAACATCAAGTTTAGTGTACCGACAAAACTGAGCCACAGAGCAAAAAACAACGCACCAAGAACAACTACTTTAAAATTTAGGGGTGAAAATAGAGTGCTTGTGTAGTACCAGGCGGTGCAGTAACCGAATGTGAACGATATCACGGTAAGCGAGAGGTTAGCCGCCCACTTAGCCGTTACAAACGACACGAAAGAAACAGGCTTAACGAGAATCATCGCTGCAGTACCTGAAGACCTCTCATTAGACAAAGCACTCATACTGGTTAATGAAACCAATAGTAAACCGATAACCCCGAATTGCGATAGAGAACTTTGCATCACCTCGAATGGCATTGGAGCAGGGATAGATATTACCGAACCCTCGGGCAGGTTACCAGCGCTTGATAGGATGTCAGGCATGAAGAATGATGTGATTGGTTGTGAAGCACCAAGTACGATAAAACTGATCGGCAGCCATATAATGGTATAGTTCCGAATCATCTGCAAATACTCTTTGCGGAATAAAACAAACCATTTCGTCATGGTGCAGTCACCACCTTAAGGAATAAATCCTCCAATGTTGTATATCCGACTTCCAGTTTTGCCACTCTAATTTCGTATTCTGCGATTTCTTTCAGCAAAGCGTTTCGAGCTGTGTGGAGGTCTTGCACGATGATCCTGGCACCTGACGAAGACTCTGATATGATCTTAAAATCTTTAGGAACCCTCTTAAGCCACCCTGCTAACCATTGTTGCGAGTAGTTATCACCTTCAAGTTCCAGTGATAATATCGATTGGCGATTTGCCTCGCGGATACTGGTTAAAGGGCCACTAATCGCGAGACATCCCTCACGCATAATGAGAATGTCATCACAAAGTTCCTCAGCATCATGAAGTACATGGGTCGAAAACAACACTGTTGTTTCACTCTTTATCTCAGCGATCAGTGACATTACCTCGCGGCGGCCAATTGGATCAAGGGCTGACACGGGCTCATCTAATACAAGCAGTTTAGGCCGATGAATGAGTGCTTGTGCAAGTCCAAGCCGTTGTTTCATGCCTCCCGAGTAACCCGAGATTTTTCGCTTGCCAGCGGAACTAATTCCAACGCGTGTTAACAACTCCTCTCCACGTAAGGCAGAATCTTTTGCAGAGAGTCCACACAGTTGTCCAGTAAAGATTAGGAATTCACGACCCGTCATCCAACCATAGAAAGCCGGTGTCTGCGGAAGGTATCCAATCCATTCACGACGGTCTTGATTTTGTCTCATCCCTAAGAATTGGATTGATCCGGAAGTTGGCTGCAATAATCCCGTTAACATCCGAATTGTCGTCGTTTTGCCTGCACCGTTGGGGCCGAGCAACGCGACACATCGGCCTTCGCCAATCTCAAAGCCAATATCATCGACTGCCAAAGTATGTTCAAATTTTTTTGTTAGCTTGTCCACGGAGAGCAGTGTTTTCATTAGCTTGACCTCCTTCCAAACAAAAAGAAAGCAATCGAGCCAACCAAGTTTCCAACCACGATAATAATGACCCAAAGCCACTTTGGCCCGCGAGTTTGCTCAGCTCTATATAGTGCGATAAGAGCAATCACCATTAACAATATTTGAACAAAAAAAAGCGGAGCAATAATTGAGACTAGCTGAGTATTTGTCATTTTGTCCATATAGGATATTCTCCTTATTTGCGTTTTTTTCTTCGAAGGATGATGAGCCAATAAAAAAATAGCGGCATGGGGAATTGAATGAGACCCCAGATAGCCCAAATCCATGGGTAGCGACTGCGTTTCCTCGCATCGCTGTAGAGCCAGGAAGACTGACAAAGTAACAAAAGAAAAACAATGACCATTACCCATAGTTTCATCTTGTCCATTTGTATTTCGCCTCCCTGCTCTCACGATTTACGAATCTTAAGAACAACAAGCCACCCACCACGCCTAATAATTGTAGAAACCAAAACGCATTATCATTCCAATCATATATAAGCATCATACTTCCGATTACAAGGATACCGAGCATCCAAAGAAGTATTAGATCACGCCAAAGCCTGCGTTTGGTTTTTTCCTTATGATCAGATATAAGTTGTTCCAGCTCGATTATGTGCGGAACTTGCAGCTCAATGCTTGCATCCCAACTATTCAAGGATTCTG
The DNA here is from genome assembly GCF_003399985.2 of Paenibacillus sp. ATY16. Classification (NCBI taxonomy): domain Bacteria; kingdom Bacillati; phylum Bacillota; class Bacilli; order Caryophanales; family Paenibacillaceae; genus Paenibacillus; species Paenibacillus sp. ATY16. Next base: position 63,390 of record NZ_NMOK02000015.1, read on the forward strand.
TGAGAATGGTTATAATTTTTTCCTGACTTTCGAGATTTTCTGTCTCCATTCGTTGTTTGAAGTTTTTTACCTTTACTTTATTTTTTTTCGATATCCTCTTGATCATTCAATCGCAGCTCCTTTCGCAGCAGTTTCAATCCGTTGTGTAACCTAGACTTAACAGTTCCTAGTGGGATACCGAGCCATTCTGCGATTTCTTCGTAAGAATACCCGTAATAGTACTTTAAAAGAATGGGTACTCGTGCGTTGGGCTGCATGCCAGCCAATACATCAAGAGCATAAGGCCATTCTTCTTGGACCAATAGTGTGTCAAATCGGATCGCATGAAGGGCTTGTTCGTCGATACGAGATCGGTATTCTCTTCCCTTACGTCGCAACTCGTCCATGTATAGATGTGTTGCTATTGCGATAAGCCAAGTCGAAAATTTTGATTTTGCCTTAAATGTACCGATTCGCTCAATTGCTTTTAACATTGTTTCCTGAACAAGGTCTTCGGCTAACGCTTTATTCATCGTCACTTTAAGCATGTAACGATAAAGTATCTCATAATTCGATTGCAGAAGTCTTGCCAACGCACGTTCGTCTCCCCGAACCGCGAGTCGGATCTCGGCCGAATCTTCGAACTCGTTCGTGCTCATTGCAGACGAGACTCCTCTCTATTTTTGGGATCGTTGTACTGATTAAAAACGGTTTAACAGCACTGTGACGCTCGAGCGCTGTAAAAAGTTCACTATTGGGCGAAAAAAATTATTAAAGTTATTGTTTTCTTAATAATTTGAATAAATGTATGGAGGTTAATGCCCGTTCTTTCTATAAAAATGGCAGCCGATCATCTGATGATCGGCTGCCATTTGGTTTTCTCAACTAACGTTTATCGCAATTCAATTAAATATAGTAGTCTAAGCAAATAAAGATTCATGGTTTCTCATGTGAGGCTGTTTTTTTTGCTGCAATTCAGATTTTTGCATTACGCTCTAGCTGCTTACGAATGCCCTCGCGATCAATTTGAATCCAATATTCGACGCGTCACCATACATGCTGCCCGTATGAAATGGAGAAGCTCTATAGCCAGTAGCGGACCGGAACTTGTCGGCAAGCTATCCTTGAAAGTAGCGCTAACCGAGTCGAAGTTCGATGAGCCTAAGAGCAAACATGAAGCGGATCTCAAAAGGTTATTTAATAAAGAACTGGAACGGATAACCGAAAAACTTCAAAAAAGTGCTTGTGATCCTATAGGAATGGGCAATTACTTTAGAGGTAAAATTCCATTTAATCAACTAGCCGACTGGCGAACGGAATATTATCCTAACACGAAAGTCAAATACATCGTAGATGTCTCGATTAACAATCTTGGTAGTTTGATTCAACAAGATTAGCATTATTTATTTCATACCGTCTTATCAATGGCTGCGTGAAGATAGATTGGCGGCCGAAATAAAATCAGCGTTCCCGGTTAATTTCCGGGAACGCTAATCTTTGGTTTATCATTGTGTATTAGTCGTTCGATTTCGACAGTACTTCGCTAATCGCGAGAAGCAGTCTCTTTTCTGTGTTTTCTCTAAAGCTTCCTCGTCTTTTGTTAGCTCATCAACAGTCTTAGTTACATTTTTCAACCAATGATATGTGTCAATCTCGATTTTTGGCTACATTATTTTCTTCCAAAAAAAACACCAAAATCAAAGTATTTATACATACAATCAACATCTTTAAACCCTGTTTCTTCCATCCATTTAACTTGATCATTCAACTTTGCATTAATATCCAATTTTCTTCTTTCTACAGATGCGTCTATCGACTCCTTGGTGAGGCCACTTTCACTAATATGCTCAAGCCAACGACTTTTAAAATAATTATCTGTGTAAGTATTATTACCCTCTACTTGGTCTGCATTCACAAAAATACCGCCGTCACTTAATATCTGATAAACTGTAGAGAATAATTGCTTTTTAGCTGCGTGCGTCAGGTGATGTATCGACAAGGAAGAAATGACGATGTCATAGGATTGAGAAAAAGTTAAGTTTGAATAGTCCGCAACTACAAATTGGATATTATCTACTTGGTCAAATCCGGAAAATCTTTTACGTGCACCCTCCAACATTTTTTCACTCAAATCCACTAGCGTAAAGCACGAGTTAGGGTATTTTTGGTAGACCATACTGGAAAAAAGCCCTGTACCAGCACCTAGATCAAGAATTTTTGGGGAGATACTATTAGATTCAACCAAGGATAAAGCTACCCCATAAAATTCTTCGAAACAAGGGATAAGTTGTTTTCTTTGCAAATCATAATCAGTAGCGATTGCATCAAAAAGTTTTTTAACGGATAAATCCATATCAAATCCTCCTTCAATATTAATTACTAATCATATCGCTCAATTTTCTATTGGTCTAATATATAATGCCTAATATCTTTATAGTTATCACTTATTAAGCTTCGTTTCCATGTTCATGCAATCGAGAGAAGGAACACCTGTAAATGCTACGTACATCGATGTTGATTTTTAACCATAAGAAAACCGCCTTTGTGAAAAGGCGGTTAATCGAGCTATCGTATCCTGTTTAGTTTTACGTAATTAGCGTAGAATTTCCTGAAATTTTGCTCTGTTTCTCTCATTCAGGGCATATTCAATCAACCATTGGTTATAGCCTTGGGCTCGAAAAACTCTGCTGATTTCTTTAACTCTGTTATCTAACTCTCGGTTCATGTTAGTTTCAAGTTGAATCTCTAATGGAACGACTGGTAGTGTAACGTCCTTATATGGTACCAGCTTAATGTGCTCCCATACATGTGGGCCATTTTCCCAAAATCCTGAGCCATGTATATATGCATTATGTATTAAGGGCTGTATATTAGCCAATTCTACTTTTATTTCATGAACCATAAGACGAGCAAAAGTCCAGTTATTATCAAAATCGGTAAATGCCCTAATCGGAGTGGCAATTGTAGAGAACCAACTTCCATCAGGGGCTCCCTCCCCTTGGGGAAATATTTCATCCTCTAAAAACTCATTTAAAATAGACACTATTTTATAAACATCGTTTGATTTTGGAACAAGAATGTCGATATCCCCTGGAGCTATTTCACACCCCTGAATTAAGGAGCTAACTGAACCTGCAAAGACAAAACCTATGCTTCCTTGAGGAGTTTTCTCGTAATCATTTCTGCAACGTCCATTATTTGAGCTGTTGAAGCCACAAGATTACACCGCCCATATCGTAAAATTTTTACTCAATGTGATTATAGAGAACATATATTTCGTTATCAGGAATAAGCAGAAAGCCAAAGCTTTGTGTTCGTGTCGCTGACAGTAACTAGGCACGATTTGACCACCATATTTTTATTATTCGATGAGGTATTCTCCTATTCCTTGCTGTATATAACGGAACAAAGCCAATTAATTAAATATTTGGTTTAAAACGCCGTAATCCCCAGTGTTTTTCTTTAATTCAGCTAGCTTTCTATTAATATCCCTTGCAATAAACCTATATCTATCTTAGATGCGGATTCTCCTCGAGACTTTTATGCCAAAGATCATGTGGAACGCCAGCTCTAGTAACAGAGTGCCTCCAATGTGAAATCATATCGACTAATGCAATATGCACTAGATAGTTGAATGCCTGCAAAGTAATGCATGCTTCCCCCTCGGAGTTATTTTGCGATTTTTCGAATGGATTTGAGAAAGTTGTTCCTGGAGAACGATGAATCAACTTATGATTTAATGCACGAAAAGCTCTCTCAATTGCCCCTTCCTGCGCAAGTTGTACACTAAATTCTATAACAGAGGGAACCAAACAAACTACAAATACATATAGATGCCTATAGAGTTTTTAATGACTATGTACTTGTTCGGTGCAGTTGTCGTGTTAATGCTGAACTTTTTAGAAAACAACACCTCCATCTTCCCTGAACAGGATGCATAAATTTCCGCAAGCTCATGCTGCGAGGGAGGTATGTAATTTGCCTTTTAAACCACATCCCAATAATACTGCTGTTGTAATCACAGACCCACAAAATGACTTTATGAGTCCTGGGGGAAGAGGCTATCATCTGACTAAAGGAACTATTGAACGAAACAATACTATACAAAACCTTGAACTATTAATGAGAACTGCCATGAATAAGGGATACCAACTTTTCATATCGTCCCATTATTTATACCCTCATGATAATGGCTGGCAATTTACGGGAAATGAACAAAAGATGCTATTAGGTCTTAGAATGTATCAAGTGACAAATGCGTACACACCACCGTCATTTGGAGCTGATTTTGTTCATTCTTTTAAACCTTATATTTTTGATAGAAGAACCGTCATTGCAACTCCTCACAAGGTTGCCAGCCCACAAACAAATGACTTGGAATATCAGTTACGCCAACATAGAAAAGAGAAGATAATTATTGCAGGGGTGCTTTCCAACGTTTGTGTAGAGTCACATATGAGGCATCTAATTGAAACTGGTTTTGAAACAGCTGTTGTATACGATGCGACCGCAACAATTAGTGAAGATGATTTTCAAGCTGCCGTTACCAATTATAAAGCATTTGCCAGTGCTACTTGGACGACAAAGGAGGCTATATCAAACTTATAAATCAAAAAGAGCAAAAATATATCCACCCAGTTATTCATTTTCTTCCCATTATTATATAAAACAAAGAACAAGATCCCATGGATCTTGTTCTTTGTTTTTTGTTTTTTGTTTTTGATTTGAAATGTGTCTTGGGATTCGTTCAACTTTTCGTCGAGCGATGGTTATCGCTTTCTCGAGACATGAACTTGGCGTACTTCGAGATGAAGTCCTTCCTGTTCAACTCCTGTAGACTTTCGCTCCGGCGCTTGCCAATGACGGGGGAGTTTTTGAATCTCGGACGAAGGCGCGCATTTCGAACCCTTTCGCCATTATTGCTCCTGATATCAAAGAGTTACCCGAATTTCCGTTTTGATTTGAGCTCATCCGCCGTCAACTAATAATTCCGCACCTTTCCCTTCTTTAGTCTTGCTTTAATACTGACCTGCTCCCCCATCTACATACAAATCGATTCCATTCACATATGCACTATCGTCCGAAGAAAGAAACTTAACGACTCTCGCAATATCTTCTGCTGTGCCGACCCTACCGAGCGGGGTTTTCTCTGCCATCCCTTCCAGAACAGCTGGTAGTGCTTCTTTACCAAATAAATGTTCATATGCAGGCGTATTAATGAATCCCGGGTGAATGACATTTACTCGAATTTGTGTACCCTTCAAGTCCAAAATCCAGCTCCGCACCATTTGTCTAATGGCTGCTTTCGTTCCGCCATATACACTAAATGCTGGGTCGCCATGGGCAGCCGCCAAGGATCCGACAACAATAATCGAACCGATTTCGTTCGGGAATAACGGTAATGCTTTTTTTACAGTAAAAATGGTTCCCTTTACATTAACATCAAACGTCTTGTAGTAATGTTCCTCTGTAATTTCTTGAAGAGGAACGAGCGAGCCCAAACCTGCATTCGCGAAAAGAAAATCTAAATGGCCTTTCTCGCGTTTAACGGTATCAAATAATTTATCGATGTCTTCCAACTTTGAAACGTCGCCTTGTACACCTGTTGCATTGGGTCCGAGTAGTTTTAAAGCTTCTTCGAGCTCTGCCTGTCTTCGTCCAGTAATAAAAACATGCGCACCTTCCTTCACATACATCTGCGCTGCGCCGAGACCAATACCGCTAGTACCACCAGTTACAACTGCTACTTTGCCATCAAACATACCCATATCTTTCAATCTCCTTTTTTTTATAAAGTTATCCTTTTTTTAATACTCCGCCGTCAATCGCATAGTCGCAGGCTGTAATCATATTCGCTCGTTCAGAAGCTAAAAATACAGCAAGCTCAGCAATATCTTTCGGTTCCGATAATCGTCTTAATAAAATTCCTGCCATCTCAGAAAATTTTTCCATGGCATTCTCTGGTGTCGTTCCAAATTTTTTCGCAAATTCATCTGCCAATCCGTTTTCTTCTGTCCACATATCTGTCTTTACCGGTCCAGGTGAAATGCTGTTGACGCGAATTTGTTTAGAACCAAGTTCTGCAGCTAACAGCTTGGTCAAATTGTTCATAGCAGCCTTGGTTGTCCCATAAATGGGGTACGTTACTTCCGGAAGATAGGCATTTACTGAAGAAATGTTAACGATCGAAGCATGTTTTTGTTTTAACAAGTGCGGAAGAACTGCTTGCGTAAAACGCACGACACTGAAAAAATTAAGATTATAAAGCTCTTCCCAGTCTTCATTCGTTGTATTCATAAACCCAATACCTTTACGTTTATCAATCGCACCAGCATTGTTAACTAGAATATCGATTCGGCCGAACGGCTCGATTAATTTCGACGATATTTCTTTCACATCTTTGGCAGCTGCAACATCCATGGGAACATGAACCACCTTGTTAGTCGCTATTAAGTGCTTCAATTCTTCGCTAAGAGAACGACTCACGGCGACGACCTTAGCACCTTCATTAAGAAATTCTTCCGCTATCGCAAGTCCAATGCCTTTACTCGCTCCTGAAACCACAGCTACTTTATCCTTTAGACCAAGGTCCATTTTTCTGTACCTCCATGGATTTTGTTGTACTTGTTGTTAAGAAAAATTCCCGAGGTTACATCCATAGACATTGTGATTAAAAACTCATTAGATCAAAGTGACAATAAGTTAGCGAGAGTTTCTGTGCTGTGCAATGGATTCTTGAACCTTTTTCGCCCACTCTACTCGCGGAGCATCCTCACCCTTGAAATCAGGATCTTGGTACACATTTACCCCTTTAATGAGATCGCCGTCAAATTCGAAAACGTTACAGAAGCGACCATGCGAATACGCGTTACTTGGAAAAGCCTCGCCGGAATTTGTAGTGCCTTTTACTTGTCCCTCAATCACTACATAATCACCGCTTGGCATAATATTAAAGTTTTTGATGTCGTGTTCCATAGAGGCGACATCTAAAGCCCCGAATCCTTGAGCAAGAAGCCCAATTTCATCCTTGCCGTGTACCATACCTACCTTCGGGAAATAAATTGTAGCATTATCTTTAAAAAGTGCCATTAAGCGTGGATCCCCAACTTCAACATATCGAAAGTAATTAACTGCCGAATCAATACGTCTTTGTTGCAGTTCAGTTTGGTTCATGTTACTGGCTCCTTTGAAATTTTATTTTATCGTGTTGCTCCGTTACCGGATGAAGAAATCATAACGCTAGATGAATTTTTCGACCGTAATATAGATTACTAAACGGGATGAGCAACCGAAGGAAATTGATTCCTACGCTTTCAATCAAGCCGGTTTAATCAAGACAGTTGATCAATGTAAATATACATGGTTTGAATTTTATTCCCTTCAAAGAGCATGAAGTCTACACCTGTTACCGCTGGAGATTCTTCGGGCTTACCGTACGACCAGTGGAGTCGAACCGCTTGATGATGTATATCGTAAGATTCAATGCGAAAGACGGATTCAGGAAATTGATTTTGTACGTTATCGATTAACTCCATTAGCCTGCTGCGCCCTTGGAAAGGCTCTTGAAACAACGGATCGTAAATTAAGCAATTCTCCGCATAAACTTCATCAATAGCTGCTCTTCTCTTTTCCCGGTCTGTTTCGCTCCAGACCGAATACATATGTTTTTCAATTATGGCTTGATTCATGTTTTTCATTCCCTTTCTTACATTTTATTTAAGAAGCAATTTAAGCCAATTGCTCCATTAAGCTTTTCAAATCTCGGCTTCAACTCAGTTTATTACAAAAACCGCATGGTTAGCTGTAAGGTACATTACATTATCCCCATCATAAGGACTTCACTTCTCTTCTCCTCTTAATCAATGTCAAAACCAGTAACAAGACCGGAAAGGCAATACAGGGCAGTAATGAGGAAAGCGGATAAATCTTTATGCCGTACGTAAAGTGATCTGCAGTGCGAATATAGCTTTTTGAAGTATGTACGAAGCATAGGAGCCCTATTGCTACCACAAAAGGTTTCATCTTAGAAATACCGAAAACATGGCCAGCTACAAGCGTAAACACATATTGCATGACCACCACATAGACCAAGGTAAGGACCGTCCATAGACCCACCAATAGAACTTCAATCCGCTCTAGATACTCTCCGAACTTTACCATTTGAATCGTCGAAAAGAACGGATACGTCGATGTCTGCACATAGTTAAATCCCAGAGAGCTTAAAGTCAAATAGGAAATCATAATTAAATAAATACTTGTCATCAATATTGCGATTGCGCAGGAAGGGAAAATTTTCTTTATATTTTCAACTCGCGACATGAGAAATCCAAACGTAATCACTTGCGAGAAGGTAAACGTAAACAAATGCATGCTTCCGACCACCCTATCCGGCAATGAGCTCTTGAGCTGAGGAAGAAAAGGATTGGTTTGGATTTCCGGAATGATAAACAAGCACGTGACAAGAAAACCGACTAAAAAGAACGGTAGGATGATCAGGTTTGTTCGCGCTAAAGTACCGAGGCCGATGTATACGGCATAGGTTGAACAAGCCGCGTACATCAATATCAGATAGTCAGAACTCGTATTTGGCAAAATTACCGTCGTATAAAACATGGATACCGCCCTGAAACCACCAGATACAGTTTCCAAGTTATTGAGCAGATACACACAGAGCAGCACTTTGCTGAGCCCTCTTCCGAGCAACTTGTCACAAATCTCAGTCAAATTAAGGTTCGGGTACTGACGTTGGACGAACGAAATAATCCAGAGCAACGCGATCCCAGCTGCGGTATTGAAAAGGTTCGCGATCCATACATCCTGTTTCATCAGCTTGGTTTCGGTTAAAAACATGCTTTCGAAACCAGCGATAAATCCAAATAGTAAGCAGCCTAACTGAAGATGAGTTATCTTCTCCTTCACGCTCATTTGACCCACCTTTTCACTTACTAAATCTCAATACATGACCGAAGATGTACCGGGAGAGCGGAGTATATAAGCCGTTGTACAGCTTCTCGACCGTTGGCCACGTTTTCCCGATGAGTGGAACGTTATAACCTGCAATGAAAACGCAAAGAAGTAGCATCGTTATAGCATCGGATATCTTTCCTCGTTTGCGCAACAGAACAAAATATACAACGCCATAACATAGAGAACTGACAAAAATAGCCATATTAAACATTTACGACTCCTCCTGTATGGATGTTGTCATGCCGGATTTTTCAAACAGAACGGTGACGTGAACTTGGATCGGAATCATGGGGTAAAGCGTCTCCCAATCCTTTTGCATTGTTCTCCATGCTTTCGAATGATACTGACTGTAATAATCGGAGAAACCAAGAACATCGATTTTCAATTTTTTTTGAAAAAAAGCCAAACTCTTATTTATTTTTTTCTCCAAATGTCTGGAGGCCGCTTGCTCCATTTGTAATATAACGCTCGAATCACCGATATCGGAATCTTCGTTCACATCCTCCAAGGAAGCAGTGTATTTCAGATAAACACTCATTTTAGGGCTTCCATTCTGAACATCGCCATGGATTTCCAAATCTTTTTCATGAAATAATGCCGAAAATTCCGATCCGTTCTTCGAATGAATGACATCATTGAATTCTATATCTTTCCAGACTTTTCTTTTAGACAAAGTGTTAAAGGTCAATACGTCGTTACCCTCCACCCATCCTGCAAACTTCTGTTTGTATATCACTGCTCCCCCGGTCATAATGAGAGACTTTTTTTTACTTGTTTCCGATGATTTGATCATTATTCTGCCTGACACGAACCCCCGATTAGGATTCTCGAATAAATCCACGAAATCTTTAATCGTTAACGCTACTTCTTGACCGGACAGCTTATTATTACGGACTTGGCCCAGCAAGTCGTTGGGTAACATATCACCGGATTCCGTACCGAGCTTAAGTTTGTCGGAGGCTTGTCCTGGCGCGATAATGGGATATGCAGTTAGCCGAAATTCTCTTTTTCTCGATAAGTAGTCCACCACCTCGTAAAGAGCATGTCTTGCTGCGCTTTCGCTGATGATGAAGAATTTATTATGCTGGAATATCAAATTCTTCCCAACGCGCGACCGCATTTTTCTTGCGGCATCCAACGGTGTTGTGCCGGTGGCGCTTGAAACCCATTGGGTAAGTGTCGAAGTCTTCTCCTGACTTGTATTCGAGGGCATGACGCAAAAGGCGCTGAACGAAAATTTTTTCGTTTCGGCATTGTAGTCAATTGCTGTTGCTGTCACCAGAGCAATATCGCTAATTTCGTTTACGTCCGGTGAACATCCTGCGATTGAAACCACACAAAAGCACGCTAAAATAAGACGAGCTATGTTTCTAAGACTAATCCCATTCCTTCCCTTGAAAATAATGAGATTGTTGTCTAGAGGGTGCATCGAGTTCGCTCCTTTCGTGTTTCAATCTTGCTCTGTACCTGATTGGAGGCAAGAAGATTTTTTTTATTGATTTCCGATAACCTTCCGAACCGATCGGATCAAGAAACAGCACCCCACAAAACCGTAGGGAGCAAACGTGGAAAATGATAATAAACATTCCTATGGATAATCCGAACATCCCAGTAAGAGCCGTTAGGAACATTAACGGGAAACGCAACAAGCAAAGTGCAATAGACGTACTGTAGTAAGGGATTGTAAAGGAAGCAAGTCCCGTCATCGCAATGACAATTACCATTGGACGAGAAACGATCCCGGATTGCACGGCTGCTTCCCCGATGATTAGCGCTCCTACGATACTGACGGATTGTCCCATAATGCGAGGAAGGCGCATACTCGCTTCCCGCAGCACCTCGAAAGCGACCTCCATAATCAATGCTTCAATGAACGTTGGGAAAGGAATCCCCGCCTTAGCGGATAGAAACGTGATTAACAACGGAGTCGGAATCATCTCAAGATGGAACGTAGTCAATGCTATGTAGAATGAAGGACCGATTAATGAAACAATCAATGTAATTAATCGGATAATACGCAAAAAATTAGCAAAGTAAAACCGTTCAAATTGGTCCTCGCTGGGATGGAGCATTTCAAAAAACGTGCTTGGGGTAATAAGGGCATTCGGCGTACCGTCCGTCAAAATGACAATTTTGCCCCTAGTCATCGCCGTGACGACGCGATCAGGTCTTTCCGTATTCAGTACTTGCGGGAATGGCGAAAACGTGCTGTCTTGTATCCATTCTTCGATCTGCATGCTGTCAGACAGCACGTCTAATTGAATGGCATCCATTCGTTGTTTGAGCTCGTTCAACACTTGGGGATCGGTTCTGTCGTCAAGATAGAGAAGCATCACTTTCGTTTGGCTGTCTTTACCGATGACAAACGATTTCGCTTTCAATTGCGGCGACTTTATCCGCCGCAACACCATACCCAAGTTTTTTTGTAAGTCCTCAGTGAAGGCTTCGCGTGGGCCGCGAATGTTAAGCTCAACCTGCGGTTCGTCGATGGCCCTCGTCTCGAAGCCGGGCAATTTCATGGCGTAAGCCTCGACATGCCCGTCGATGATCAATACGAAATTGGCGTCAGCAATATGGTTTATGATTTCTTCGATCTCTGAGAGAATGGTGACATCGCCAAGTGTATGCAGCGAATCCAATAAGACTTCTCCAGCGAGCCCACTGTTTTCACGTAAATCCATATTCATTTTTCGAATAATGAATTGGTTTAATCGTTTTTCATCCACGAGCGAATTCATATAGATGACCACGGCTTCATCGTTGGTATCCGATTTCCCTATATTTTGGAAGGTGAACAATTCGTTGCCGGAATAAAGACGCTTCAGTTCTTGCAAATTTATGCTGGTGGACGCATGCAATGAATTCATTACCATTCTCCCTTTCCTATCCCCCCAGTATGTCCTTAATATGGCATTTGATTCGCTATTGACGCATGTGGGAAAGCACAAAAACCTGTTCAATGTATTGAACAGGTCTGCATCAAAATCATTGAAGAATGAGATCAGCACGTATCTCCAATTCCTGAATATCGGAGGATGGTCTGCTTCAGATTTTCTTTATTTTGAAAGCCATGTAGTTTTTCTACTTGGTATCCGTCCTTAAATAGCATGAAAGTCGGAGTGTTCGTTACGCCATATGTCGAGGCAAGTTCTCCTTCTTGCTCAATATCAACTTGAACAAGTGTTGCTTGATGTCTTACTTCATCGGCTAGCTCCTCTAGTATAGGAAGTTCTTTTTGACAAGTTTCACATTCGGATTTAAAAAAGCTCACTAGTGTAATTCCATGATCTATTTGTGCTTGGAAATTTTCTTTTTTTAATGGAAATACCTTCATTAGTTCTCCTCCTGTAATGGACGCTAGTGACGCTCAAAAATCAAGCTTGTAATGCAATTTATACAATTCTCAATTCTTTCCGGATTTATACGGACTTAATATCCAAATCAATTGGGCAACGTCAAGACGGATGTTGTGGAACTTTGCCAAAGCTGATTTGTAATTTAGCATACAGACCTTTCGGAAAGTTCCCGATATAATTTGAAGTGTTCCCGGGAAACTTAAAATAAATTGAGCTTAAAAGGAGAAATTATAATGAATTCAAAAGAACAGAGCGTAATTATTGCTCGCTTTCAATTAAAGCCTAACTCAGATAAACAAGCCTTTTTTGATAATCTAAAGCCACTGTTTGATACCATGTCAAAAGAACCGACATTTGTAAATGGAATTGTTCATGAGAATGTTGACAATCCGGATGAAATTGTCTTCTATGAAATTTGGAACTGTTCGAAAGAGACTTGGCTGGCAGAAGAGGAATCGAAGGCTTATCGTCAAGGTCCTTATACGAAGGCAGCAGAGTTTTTATTGGGAAGGGAGCTTAGCTTCTACACACCGACAGCTGAGTGGGGAACTACGATTACGGTAGGCAAACATTTTTCTTGAAACAGAGAAATGAAGTTATATGAATAATTGATTAAATCCCCTCCAGTTCATGTTGAGTTTACAAGAAACTCACCATGAACTGGAGGGGATTTTTTATGGCGCTTGCTCTTTCCCGAGTTATGTAAGAATCATCCTCACTGCGAACAGCAGCAAGGTGCCGCACATGATGCGAATCAGCAGCACGCTGCTGATCCGTCGCGATATTCGTGCGCCGATCCAGCCGCCAAGCAGCGCTCCCGGGGCCAGAGACAATACAAGCAACCAGTCCCATTCACCGCGGATCAGATGCATGCCGCTGCCGAACAATGCCGAGACGAAGATAACGGCCATTGAGGTAGCCGTAGCCATATGCGGCGGGAAGCGGAACAAAAGTAGCATGGTGGGAATAAGTAATATACCACCGCCGATGCCGAGCAATCCGGCAATTAAGCCGACGGCCCCGCCAATTAACAATGCCGGTAACACGTTATAACCGTATTCTTGCTCCACTCCAGCGCTATCGGTGTATTTCCGCACATAACGCCAGTTACCGGTATAAGGTTTGATTTGTTTTCGAAACAGAAGCAGCATGACCATGAACAGCATGAAATACCCGAATGCTCGCTGGAATACTTCCGGATCGAACAGCGAGGTCAGGCTTGCGCCCAATACTGATAACGGACCGCTTGAGATCGAGAAGAATAACGCACTGCGAAGGTCGACTTTTCCCTCCTTTACAAACGTTAGCGTTGATGTAAACGATGTAAACACGAGCGCACCGAGCGATACGCCAACTGCCAGTGACGTGTCTATGTTCTTACCGAGCATGGATGGGCCGAGCAGGAGCAACGCGGGTACGATTACAACCCCTCCGCCTAAACCCACAATGGCACCAAATGTCGAAGCGATTAAACCAAGCATGAACATCACTAGCATCGCAGGGACATCCCACGACATTAATATTGGATACACTCACTTGCACCTCGTGTAACTCTCAATTTTTAAACGAATAACCGTCTTTAGTTTCCTCAAGTCATACAGAATCCATTATTGTGAACGAAGCGGCGCTTTATACGCTACTGCTAAAGATTACAATCACGTCAATTCATTCATTGCCTTTTCAATATGAATCATGATCATTTTTCTGCTGGTTAAGAGTATTCCTTCGTTGGATAGTTCTTGTAAGGTAAGCGATACAGCTTCTCTTGTAGCACCAATCATATTAGCCAGCTCTTGATGTGTTAGCGGTATATCGATCTTTAGGTATCCGTCTTCTTCAATACCAAATTTATTGGAAAGTCTGTTGAGAAAGTAAAGTACTTTTCCTCGAAGATCTCTAAAAACCAGTTTTTCAATTAATTCATCCTGAAGTCGCAATCGCTTACTTATTTCGGATAAGAAGGGTAAAGAAAGCTCTGGATATTTGGTAATAAGAAGCTCGAATTGTTCATTCGGCATTCTATAGAATGTCGTTCCCTCCAGCGTTTCTGCATAAGTTCCTTTATTCCCTAAAGAGAACGAGTCAACTTCGCCAAACACTCCCCCATCGTCAAGAATGCAAACCGTATATTCTTTACCGGCTGAGTTGGTTTTATAGAATCGAACTTTACCGGAAATGATGAAAAACAAACCATTTTTCTCATGACCAGGTGTTTGAATGATGTGGTTTTTCGGCTTCGTAATCAGATTTGAATCATTCATGCCCTGATCCATCACATCAATTATTTCCGACGAAAGAGATTCGAATGACTTAATTTGCGACATGCTGAATTTAGCTTCCATATGCTTCGTTAGTTCCCGATAAAAAGTTTTTTTTCATTTTGAAACCCTCCTGTGCCATCATAGCTCAGCAAGCTGAATCTCATCTGTAATCTAGATTACAAAAGGAACGAAAAGCAGCCCCCGCATTGGGAGCTGCTATGTTTTGCTTTCTTACTTTCTTCACGAGTAGGTTAGTTCGAGTATTTCCGCTACTTTCAAGGGTGAGATGGAAATCGATTTTCTTCCCGTTTGAATAATATTATTCCTCTCAAGAGTCTTCAAAATGACAGAAACCGCTTCGCGAGTAGCGCCTACCATATTCGCTAAATCCTGGTGTGTGATTGGCAAATCGATTCTTATATTCCCCTCATCTTCGACTCCAAATCGTTCGGATAGCTTGAATAATAAATGAAGTATGCGCTCTCGGACATCACCAAGGGCTAACTTTTCAAGCATCTCATCCTTATCCTTAAGAACTTTACTCAATTCCGTTAACATTTTCATAGCAAGCAAAGGCCGCTCAGCAAGGAATCCTTCAAAATTTTGTTTAGACACCGAACAGATCAACGTTTCATCCATGGTCTCGATGTAATAACCATTCGTTCCAAACGAAAATGTTTCTATTTCACCGAAGATATTACCCTTACCTAAAATGACCACCGTAAATTGCTTACCTTCCGGAGTAATTCTATATAAACGTACTTTTCCTTCTTTAATAAAATACAATCCGTCTTGGGCAGTATCAGGCTTCTGTATGATACTCCCTTTAGGGACAGTATTAAAATGTGTCATTGGGGATATATGATCTAGTTCATCTAAGTCATCGGGAGTCAGTACATCAAATATACTCATTTGTGATAAGTAATATCGTTTATCTAACATTCCGAGATGCCCACCTCCTGAATTCTGTATAGATCATCTCAAATCTGAACAATAATACGACAATCGAATCCATTACGCCCTCTCAAATTGTGCGAAATCGCAGTTTTATTGCTTAGTTTTTCCCAAAAAAAAATCACTAATCATAATCACTTTGTTGTACCTTCCAAGCTAGGAACACCAAGAAATTTCATGATTACGTTCAGGTGGCGATGCCCCATCTCGAAAGAGGCAAAGTCAGAACCAGGCGACAATACACTGCCGCTTGCTTGAATATGAACCGCCTTTTTGTGTTCCAATAATCCAACCGGGCCTTTGCCTGGGACATACTGGAATGTCTTCCCCGCTACGCAGATAAAGTTGGATCAAGTTAATATGACTCCCTCAATATTAGAATGTTCTTGCAAGTTTCCATGCTTGTTGAATGGCATTCTCTTTAATTTGACGAGCCTGATCTGCCGCTGCCGCCATGCCTTCTACGAATATAGCGTCAAAGCTAGGAACACCGATGAATTTCATAATGACGTCCAGATGACGGTGCCCAATTTCAAATTCAGCATAATCGGAGCCCGGGGACAGTACGCTTCCACTAGCTTGAATGTGGATGGCTTTTTTGTTGTCCAGAAGACCTACAGGACCATTTTCCGTGTATTTAAACGTTTTTCCAGCGACGCAAATCGAGTCAATGTATGCTTTCAATACTGGAGGATAAGAGAAATTCCAAGTCGGGTTAACGAATACATATTTATCTGCTTCTACGAATTGATCAACCAGCTCGCCGAGTCGAGCGACTTTCGTTTGTTCCGCGATCGTTAGTTCATTGAATGCCGTCTCGGTTTCCAACTTCTCCCAAGCACTAAATACGTCAGCATCGATGCGCGGGATATCCATCTTGAACAGGTCAAGATGAACAATATCGTCGTTCGGATTGGCTGCTTGGTATGCTTCAAGAAATTGTTTGCCAACCGCCAAGCTATACGAAGCCTCGGTTTCATTCGGATGTGCGGTGATATACAAAACTGTAGACATAATCTTAATCCTTCTTTCTAATATATTTTATAAATAAACGTCAAATCCAATTTAACCCTTATCGATCAACGCAAAAAAAAAACGGATCGGCTGAACGCCATCCGTTTCATCTGTTTTAATAATTTCTCACTAAAATCCATAAACCCGACGAAAAAATGATTTGATTAATCTAGAAACCGTGAAGCTCTCTTCTTCGAGGACAAAGTGCCCGCCGCATAAAAGCACGAGTTCGACACATGTTAGTTCCCTTGCGAGCGAATATGCCCCCGCCAAGGTGAAAATAAAATCGTTTTTGCCCCAGGCGATCAAGGTTGGAGGCTGATAGGTCCGTAAATACTGTTGCCATTTCGGGTACTGCTCCACGTTATTTCGGTAATCATAGCCTAATGCCAACTGAATAGCGCCATTGCCCGGCCGATCGAGGAAATATTGGTCCATTATATAACCATCCGGACTAATTCGAAAAAGATCGCACGCACCAAAGGTATATTGTTTCTTGGTGAACTCAGCATCAACAAGCGTGGCAAACTTGTCCTTGTTCTCTGGACTAGGATCTGCCCAAAGCGCCTTGAATAAATCAAATGGTTGTCCAAGCCCTTCAGCATGCGCAACTGCGTTCTGGATCACAAAGCCTAGTACCCGCTCCGGATGACGGATAGCAAGCCTGAAACCGACAGGACCACCGTAATCATGACAATATAAAATATACTGAGTAATGCAAAGTCCATTAATCAATTGTTCTATTACCAATGAAAGATGTTCAAACGTATACGAGAACTCATCCACTGAGGGCATGCTGCTGTTTCCATATCCGGGATAGTCTGGTGCAATGACATAATAGCAATCGGCCAGTAGCGGTATCAAATGCCGAAACATATGGGAAGAACTCGGAAATCCATGAAGAAGAATAATCGCCGGGTTCCGCGGATTTCCTGCTTCGCGAAAGAAGACTTCTATCCCTTCGATGTTCATTTTCTTATACTGCACAGCCAAGGACATCTATAGCTCTCCCTCCTTGCAAGTTCAACCGTCATAGTATGAATATGAACAGATCGCCCATCTGAGACCTTGAATAGCGTTTCTTACTGATACTACTCTAGGAAATTGGAAGGCAAATAACGAATATCGCGGCTGCTGCCGATATTTAAGACTCGATCGGTCTCATTGTAATGGAGGTCGCCATCTCCCGAATAAAACCAGGTTTTCTGCTGAAGCCCATTCTCAAGCTCGTCAAAAATAAACACATTCAGTTCTTGTCTCCACTTTAGCAACTCAGCTATTTCCGGTTCCAACTCCGCAGGAAGATAGACGGCTATCTGCTTTCTGCCTTTATCTAGTGCCTTCACTACAAATTGAATTTGCGGGTTAGCATCAGTATCTACGAACGTCCTCCCGCCTACAGCATGCTTGATCAAAAATCTGGCCATTATGGCTCCTCCTTAAGGCAAGTCTATCAACATAAAGAATGTTTCATCTGCTTCTTGTACTCCTTCAAGCTTCAAAACCGTTTCATTCACGAGGCGCGCGGAATCCCGTCTGGACAGCAGCGTCCTTGCATCGTTCGTGCCGGTTACCTCTAGCCGTCCTTCAATGACGAACAAAAATACCCTTCTTCCCGGTTGTTGTTTAAATGACACCGTTGAGCCAGCTTGCAGTTTACTTAGATAAACAGTCATATCCTGATGCAATTTTGCAACCGAATGTTCGACCGAATTGCTAGAAGCGATCGGCAGCAACCGTCCGGGAAGCAAGCTCGGATCATACTTCGTTGTCTCATAAGATGGCGCTAATCCTCTTCTTTCTGGCTCGAACCAGAGCTGAAGCAGCGTGACATCTTCGGTATCCGAAGGATTATGTTCGGTATGCACCACTCCAGTGCCAGCAGACATTCGCTGAACGCCACCAAATGTCGTCACCATCACGTTTCCTAAGCTGTCCTCGTGACGGAGCGCTCCATCAAGAACAATTGAAAGAATCTCCATGTCGCTATGCGGATGTGCGCCAAAACCACGTTTTGGAGAAATCGTATCATCGTTCAGGACCCTTAACGGGCCAAACGCGGTATTCTCCTCATCGAAGTAATTACCGAATGAAAAGCTATGGCTGCCTTTCAGCCAACCCAGATCGAAGGAATGTCTCGATTCTGCGGGGTATACGTTAATCATTACGCTCTCTCCTTGTGTTTACATTTTTACTGAATCGAAATGGAACAGGATCATTCCTCTACAACAGGTGCCGATCCTCCGTACGCCGGGATATGAAAATCAGGCAGGGAGCTGTAATTAGTCTCCTCTGCCTGAACTGAAAAACGATTATCCGTATGATTACGCGTTTGTGATTTGACTTCCCCATTCACCCTTAGGTTCAAGCCAACTAACATTTCTATCAACGATTAAATCGCTTAGAGTTCCTTCGTAGTTCTTACGATATGGCTTGGTGAATTCCTCTGCAATCCAGCTGTCTCTTGTGCCTTGCCATGTTTCATAAATGACTAAATCATCAGGCTGATCCAGATCATCGGAGACGATAGCGCTGATGAATGATTTCTCTGATGACATTTCTTCGATAAGGGAAGATAACGCCTTGCGGAATTCTTCCTTTTTCCCTGGTTTTGCTTTGAAGCGAATATTTAGTTGAACTTGTTGATTGGACACGATGACTCCCCCTATTCCTGTTCCATCGTTTTTGTTTATTGATCTTTTGAAGGTGAATCTAACTTACTCAAATATTCCCTAATTTGAGCTGGAGTTTTTGCAAACTTGCTGTGCAAGTGATCCAATTTCTCACCATTCTTGAATACAAGCAAGCTTGGTATTCCTCTAACGTCATACTTTTCTGCGAGCGTCTCGAATTGTTCCGAATCGACGGCGAAGAAGGCTTTGTCGCTATTTTCACTGATGATATTTCCGATAAAACGATCAAGATTTTTGCAGTCCGGACACCAGGTTGCGTCGAACTTCATAATGGTATAGCTATCTTGACCGATTTGTTCTTGGAATTGCGCTTCATTTTCAATCCTATTCATTGTGCATCCCTCCTTGTTATGTGCTCATCTTAGCGCAGCTTACGACATATTTCTGTAATTTAAGTTACAGTTCATAAATCCAACCGATGTTCAAACATTCCCCAGTCTCCACCGATCAGTTCGAAATCTTTTGAAATAGATCATTCAAGGATTCGCTCATCGAAGGATGCGTAAACATATGATCCCTTAAGAAGGTATAGGGCTGTCCGGTTACCATTGCGATTTGAACGATATTTATCATCTCGTGAGAGTCGGCACAAAACAACGTACAGCCTAGGATTCGATCCGTTTGTGCATCGACGACCGCTTTTAAGAGTCCCTCCGTCTCTTCGCTCAATTTGGCTCGAGGTATGGCTGCGGCCGGCAAGAGTGCAATTTTCACTTCATGTCCAGATGCGACAGCTTCTTGTTCAGTTAATCCTACACGAGACAACGGCGGGTCGATAAAGACGGAATAAGGAACGAATTGTCGGTCTTGAGTTGTCCGACGTTTGTTTCCATACAAATGGTCCATGATGATCCGTTGATCATCCAACGAAATATATGTGAACTGTAGCCCGCCTACTACATCACCCATCGCAAAGATGTGAGGGACAGTTGTTTGCAAACGCTCGTTTACTTGGATTGCGCCTCGTTCGGTAATCGCAATTCCAGCGTTAGAAAGTTGCAAACCATCAATATTCGGTTTCCTACCCGTTGCAACCAAGACAACATCCGTTGTTTCCTGCCGCTTTTGATCGGCTTCTGCATATGTAACGATTGCGGCATGTTCCACATCTCTCACGGATTCAATAGTTGCGTTGTTATGGAATGTTACTCCTTTTTTCTCTAATGAGCTTCGCACGGCTTGCGCAATATCTCGATCTTCCCTTTCGAGTAAGTCGCGATGCGAATCCATAACGATAACCTCGGAACCAAAACCGGCATACATGGAAGCGAATTCTAATCCGATATAACCAGCACCAATAATAACGAGGCGTTTTGGAAGAGCAGTCTGTTCCATTAATGAAGTACTAGTGTAAACATGTTTGCTTTCCTGGATCCCATCAATTTCGGGTATGACAGTAGTTGCTCCAGTATTAATGTAAATTTGCTCGCCGTGCAGCATCACATTGCCGGTCTCCGTTTGTACGGAGATTTCATGCTGAGATGCAAAAGAAGCTTTACCCGTATAGAGTGTTACTGTTTCTTTCTTATCGAGGTTTTCGAAGTTTTTTTGCCGCATGGCAGCGATCAACTCCGTTTTTTTGTTAATGGCTGAACGGTACTCACTGGCTTGATCCTCGAAACTCGATAGTCTCTTCAACTGGGAAAGCTTTGAATGATGCACCAACGCCTTTGTCGGAATGCAGCCGATATTAATACAGGTGCCCCCGTACATCATCTTGGACTGTTCGATCACTGCAACTTTCTTGCCTCGGTCAGCCAAAGCTGCGGCCAACGTTTTCCCGCCTTTTCCGAAACCAATAATAATTGCCTCGAAATGCTCCACATGAGTCCTCCTCTTTCCATTCGCTATCGAGTAATATTTCCTCTATTCAATTGCTGCATTCATCATAATGCATCATATTTTCGGCTTCTGCAGACCAAGGAATGTGGGAGATTACATAAAATTTGTTTCTCGTAAAATAGATTACAGAACCGAAAGAACATTACGGCTATAATATCGAACATGAAAGGAAGCTTATATCGGGTCAGAACCGAAATATAGCACAAAATACAATACACATTATGGAGGAAAACAACTATGTCGACGTTTTTAGATGTTATGGGACCACGTATCAAACTTTTGACTGATTTAGCGGAAAATCGGGAGTACAGCCTTATGGAAGCGGAAGTTCCGCCAGGTGTGGTCGTTCCAGTTCATAGTCACGATGACCACGAAACCTTTGTCGTTCTCAAGGGTCAACTCGAAGCTTTTACAAATGACAGCTGGCAAACCGTTCATGCTGGACAAACGGTCGATATTCCGGGCCACGTGAAGCACGCTTGGAGAAATTCCACGAATGAAACCGTCAAATTGCTGGTCGCCTCGACTGCGAAAATGGGAGATTTCTTCGTTGAAATCGGCCGTCCAGCTGATACGATTCAACCAGGTCCTCCTTCGCCGGAAGTTTTGCAACATTTTGTTCAAGTCGCTATCGCTTACGGTTACTGGCTTGGAACACCGGATGACAATGCAACAATTGGAATCAAATTGGGCTAAGCACACGAGCAGGCGAATTCTCGCTCAGATGCCGCTTTAGAATAAAAATAGCGATTGAACAGAAGTTTCCTGTTCAGTCGCTATTTTTTTGAGATTACTTTAGTTCTTAGAGGTCGTATATTCAAGAGAGTCCACCTTATTAATTATCAGCATAAATTCACTCTTTTCATTTATATTCATGTCCAATCAATTAGATAAGCATACGCTGGTACGAATTTCTCCGTGTCACACCCTCCCCTTTACACACTTACTTTTTTATAGTACAATATCTTTAAATTAAGATAATTATTCATCGACAAAATTCACATAGAAGGAGTTGCTTCAATCATGACAACAACATTACGGGCAGTAGAAGGCGTATATCAAGGGGCTCCGATCCATATGGTCGGCGACGGCTTCCGGGTATCGAATTATTTCCCTGGCGGCACGAACTTCGGCGAGCGCTTTAGTCCCTTCATTCTGATGGATTACAATGCGCCGTTTGTTTTCCCGCCAAGCAATGAGGTGAAAGGCGTTGGCGCCCATCCGCACCGCGGATTCGAGACGGTGACCATCGCTTATGACGGTTACGTCGAGCATCATGACAACAAAGGCCATCACGGAATTATCGGTCCAGGCGATGTGCAATGGATGACGGCGGGCTCCGGTCTGCTGCACAAGGAATATCATGAGAAAAGCTTCTCCCGCCGCGGCGGACTGTTCCACGTCATTCAGCTGTGGATTAACCTTCCCCGCGCGCACAAAATGCATGCGCCAAAATATCAGGAGCTGCTAAAAGCGGATATGGGGTATTCGGAGCTTCCTGACGGCGGCGGTACGGTTCGCGTCATTGCGGGCAGCTTCAACGGCGTAACCGGTCCTGCTCAAACCTTTACGCCGGTTAATCTGTTTGACATTTCTTTTAAAGCGGGAGGTCTAGCAAGCTTTGAGCTCCCGGCTTCTTACAATACGGCGGCGATGGTGCTTAAAGGCAATGCCCTCATTAACGGAGAGCGAAAAGCCGCCGAAGGTGATTTTGTCCTTTTCTCCAATACCGCAGGAGCCATTCAGATTGAGGGTCAGACCGACGATACGCTAGTGATCGTTCTAAGCGGTGAACCGATCGATGAACCGGTCTTCCAGCAAGGACCGTTTGTCATGAACAGCCGACAAGAAGTATTTCAAGCGTTTGTCGACTTCCAGGATGGCAAAATGGGACCAGCCGATTTCTAAAACGCATGACAGCCGGGCGGCTTGCCCGGCTTTTTTTCTGCCAGCCTGCCTCATAATAACCAACCCTTCCGTCATAAGCATGCTTGAAGAGCTTATTTTTAGGAGGGAAAGGAATGAACGACTCCAACGCAGGCAGTAACAATGCCAATGCTTCCAATAATCCTGAGGCGAATGGCGGGAAAAGCGAATCGTTTGCCGTTCCTCAGCCTTATCGGCCAATCGATTGCGCGGGAGGCCCTGACTTAGGTCCGCGGGACATTATGCGGGATTTGGAAAATCCCGATATGCTTCGACCTCCGATAACCGACAACGGACTGGTACCGAATCTGAAATTCTCGTTCTCCGATACGCATATGCAGCTCAATCAGGGCGGCTGGTCCCGCGAGATCACGCAGCGCGAGATGCCGATTGCCACAACTCTCGCCGGCGTAAACATGTATTTGACGCCCGGCGGTGTCCGCGAGCTGCATTGGCATCAGCAATCCGAGTGGGCTTATATGATATGGGGAAGCGCGAGGATCACATCCGTCGACCAGGACGGACGCAATTTCATCGCGGACGTTGAAGCAGGCGACTTATGGTTTTTTCCGGCAGGACTGCCCCATTCCATACAAGGGCTTGAGCATGGCTGCGAGTTTTTGCTTGTTTTTGACGATGGCAAATTTTCCGACCTGAATACGTTGTCGATCTCCGACTGGTTCGCCCACACGCCAAAAGAGGTATTATGCGCTAACTTTGGCGTACCGGAATCGGCCTTTGATTCCATCCCGACGGATCAGCTTTATATTTTCCAGGATGAAGTACCCGGCTCGATCGAAAGCCAGCAGGTCCACTCGCCTTACGGCACGGTACCTCAAAGCTTCAAATACCGCCTTCTTGCCCAGACGCCCATCGTTACGCCGGGCGGCACGGTTCGGATTGCAGACTCGACCAACTTTCATGCCGCCAAAACGATTGCCGCAGCGCTTGTCGAGATCAAACCCGGCGCTATGCGGGAGCTGCATTGGCATCCAAACAATGACGAATGGCAATATTATTTGACAGGACAAGGACGGATGACCGTTTTTGCCGGGAACGGTGCCGCAAGAACGTTTGATTACCGGGCGGGAGATGTCGGTTACGTGCCGTTTGCTTATGGGCATTACATTCAGAATACCGGCGATGAGTCCTTATGGTTTCTGGAGATGTTCAAGAGCGACCGGTTTATGGACGTATCCCTCAACCAATGGATGGCGCTTACGCCAAGAGATCTGATAAGGGATAATCTGCATGTTGGCCCCGAGCTTCTGAATGCGCTGCGCAAGGAGAAGTGGCCGGTCGTGAAATACCCGGGCAAATCCTATTTGAAATAGGCGAACGTCGTTCCGGGCGAATGCATAGGATATCCCATTAGTCTAGAGTCTGGAAAGGCGGAGAGCTAGTGGCGGTATCCTATATGGACTTCACTTCCCCTAACGTGCAGTTCTGGTATGACGTGAACACAAACACAACGTTCAAGAAAGACAATCGCAACTTCATCAATACCTTGTCGATTGCACAATTAAATACGCTAGGCAACGTTTCATTGCTGGATATTTACCTCAGCCGTTCGAATGTAGTTGAGCCGCATATTCATCAGAACGCAACCGAGCTGGTCTATTGCATTTCCGGTTCGGCCGTTGTATCCATTATTAACCCGTTTACGAAAAAGCTGCTGAACTTCCCGATAGAGCCCGGTCAAGTCGCGAACGTGCCGCAAGGCTGGCCGCATTACGAAATCGCTACGGTAGATAACACCCATCTGCTTGCAATCTTTGACGCACCTGTGCCGGAGTTTATCGGATATTCCGATATGCTGCGCCTGACGCCTCCCGGGGTTCTCGCCCATACTTACTGTCTGAACGAGCAAATGGTCAAAGAAACGCTGGCACCCATTACGGATACGACAGTCATCGGTCCTCCGGCCAATTGCCAGCCGCAGCAAATGCAGCGCGAGCCGGAGGCCCAGCCGCCCTATGCTCCCTATCCCAATGAACCGCAGGGTTATGGCCCACATGGTCCCTTTGGACCCCAGTTTTATCCGCAGCAACAGCAGCAATATCCGCAACCCTTCAGCTATCTCCAGCAGCCCAACCCGCCTTATTTCTTCTAACCCGCACTTGTGGTGCTAATAAGACCAATAAGAGACAACCGCATGGACGGTTGTCTCTTTTTGAATGCCTTTATGCCGATTGCTGCGGATACACGAACGCATCGGAAACGCTGATATGCAGATTGCCTTCCTCTCCCGCATCCAGGTATTCGTCGTGCAGGAAGGAGATCGACTGTCCGTCGGATGTCTTCGCAAGCACGCGCCAGCGTTTCCCTTCGAATACGCTATGCAGAACATGGACGGGCAGCTGGTTCGCCGAAGCCGTTGGCACGGACCTCCACTCGGCGGAATCCGGACGGAACAGCAGATCAACCAGATGTGTTCGTTGTACCCCGGGAGAGCCTGGTGACGTGCCTACTATTTCTTGTCCCGCTATCCGTACGGTTGTATGCTCCCCCTCCCTGACCAGCTTGCTCTTCAAGCGATTGCCCGCTCCAAGCAGCATGGCTGCGGACAAGGTTGCCGGACGGTCGTAGCAAATTTGCGGCCGGTCAATCTGGTCAACGGCGCCAGCCCGCATAATCATAAGACGATCGGCCATGGCAAAGGCTTCATCGGGATCATGCGTCACATGGAATACGGTTGTGCCGAGCTGACGAAACAAATAAGCCATCTCCGAGCGCATCTCGATGCGGAGCCGCATGTCCAGATTGGAGAGCGGCTCGTCAAGCAGCAGCAGATCCGGCTTGGTTGCCAGCGCACGCGCGATAGCTACCCGCTGTTGTTGTCCGCCGGACAATTGCGGCGGAAGCCTATCCTCCAGCCCTTCCAGATGCAGGAGTGCTACAAGCTCCGCGATTTGTTCGCGGATGGCTGCTGCCGCTGCCTTTTGCCTGCGGAGGCCGTAAGCGATATTGTCATAGATCGTCATATGCGGCCATAACGCGTAATCCTGGAATACCATGTTGATGCCGCGTTTCTCCGGCGGAACCAGCCGGGATACCGACGCCACCGTTGCGCCGCGCAGGCGGATCTCGCCTTCGTCCGGCTGCTGGAGGCCGGCAATCAGCTGGAGCAGCGTGGATTTGCCGCACCCGGACGGTCCTAGCACGCTGATAATCTCCCCTTGGCTCACCGAGAAGTTAATATCCCGCAGCGCGGTATGGGAACCAAACGATTTGCCCAGCCGTTCAACTTCCAGTATCGTATTCGTCATGATTTTACCCGCTTTCTTGAAGGTTTAACAAGCAATTCCATTACGGCAATGATCGAGATGACAATTCCCCCGCCGGTCAGCGTTGCTGCCGCCGCGTATCCAAACTTGAGATCCTCGAATGCCTTGTTAATGACAACCGGAAGCGTCATAAAGTTAGGCGGATACAGAATGGACGAGATGGCCAGATCAAATACGCTTGCTCCGAAAGCAGCCAGACCCGCGTATAGGAGAGCCCCTTTTATTAGAGGCATCAGAATCGTGGTTACTCTCTGGCCGAACGATGCTCCCTGCATCTGCGCCGCCGATAGCAGCTGTCTCGGCACCTTCGCCATCGCTCCGACCACTACGCGCGTAATAACCGGAATCACGCCGGCTACGCTAGCCAGAATCAGAATCCAAGGCGTTCCGTACAGCAGAAGTCCAATCTTTTCGAGCCATGCCTGATTCCAGATGAAGATATACCCGATCCCCAGTACGATTCCGGGTACGGCGAGCGATACCAGCGAGATGACATCAATGGTTTTGCGCAGCCTGAATTGCGAATACGTCAGAACGTACGCGACAAGGAACCCAACAAACAGACCGAGAACGGCTGCTACGGCCGCAATCTCCAGCGAATGGACAAGTCCTTCCAGCAAATTGCGGTTATTACCGGCAAATAAAGCTTTATAATGTTCGAACGTCAACTCGCGCCCTTTGCCGGCGGTCGAGCTGCCCGAAATAGACATCAGCAGGTTGGAGCCGAACGGAATACCGATTACGACGGCAAGAAACACGATATTGCCAATAACGAGATAAATCCCGCCCTTACGCGGCTTCTTAGGTTCTGAGCGCGTTGCTCTCGAAGACAGGAAATCATAACGCGACTTGCGCATGGCATACAGCTGTACGCTCATCGCCAGGGCAATGAGGAGCACGAGATAGAACGATAACGCCCCGGCCATATCGAACCGGATCGGCGACGTGTATAACGCGGAATAAATCGAATAAGGCAAGGTTGGAAAACGGAAAATGGTCGCGATGGACGCCGGGAGACCAAAGTCGCCTACCGTATCCATAAAGACAAGCATGGCTCCGGAACAGATGGCCGGAAGCAGGAGCGGCGCTTGGATCGTACGCCATACCGTCCAGCTGGACCCGCCCGACAATCGCGCGGCTTCGCTCAGCCGGTCTACCTTCCACTCCAGCGCGGAATAGACGGTTAAATAAGCAAGCGGGAATTTGCTGAGCGTCATGACGGTAATAAGCCCGATTGGCTGAAAAATAAACGAATGCAGGCTATGCCAGCCCAGCCACTTGGCGGCAAGTCCGTCTGCAGAGGCAAACATGACCCAGCCCTGCGCCAAAATAAAGGATGGCGTAATAATCAGAATCCATACGGCAAAGTCAAGCAGCTTGGCGCCGCGGAAGGCCCAGTTCGATCTGGCCATCGCGATGGCCGTACCGATCATCGTGGCCAGCACCGTGGTTCCAATGCCAAGAATGACGGAATTTTTCAGGGAAACATACCAAAGCGGCCGCCGGAACACATCCAGCAAAAGCGATAAATCGCCAAGCTCGAATTGACCAAAAAAAACTCCGGGCAGGAGTACCTGAATGACGACGGCAATAAGCGGCAGCAGAATAAGAAGAAACAGGACGGCCAGCACGAGCCAGCCAGTCCGGTTTCCTTGTGATTGAAGTCGCAGCATTATTTCACCGCGTTATCCGCGAACCATTGTTTAATTTCGCCTTCATGCTCGCCCGCCCAGCCAGCTTCCGCAACAAGCAGCTTTGCATCTGCCGCACGGTCGGCTTTTGGGTTAACGCCTTTTACCGATGGCTCGAAATAGCTCTCGTCGCCTTTATCGATAAGCGCCTGCTGGGTTGCCGGATCAAGGAGGAATTCTACGAATGCTTTTGCCGCTTCCTGATGCTTGGACTCTTTTTGAATCGCTGCCACGCGTACCGATGCAGGCGCGCCCTCCGCCGGCCAGATAATATCAACCGGTTCGCCGGCATTTTTCAGCGTGTACGCATTGCTTTCTTGAAGAGCTGCCGCTTTGATCTCGCCGTCGGTCAGCGCTTTAGCTACGTTAGGGTTCTTCGGATAAACGTGAACGCCGTTTTTCATAAGGCTTTCGAAATAGGTTTTGCCCTGATCCATGCCTTTGGATTGGAAGAACCACGCTACGAACGGATACGCAGGTGCGGCTACGGCCGGATCGGCCATGCCTACTACGCCTTTATATTTCGCGTCAAGCAAGTCATCCCATGTTTTGGGAGCGCTGTTTGCGTCAAATGCTTTCGTGTTATAGACGATAACGGATGCGGCATGCGCGCCCGTAGGGAAGTAGGTGTTGTTCGCTGGAACGACCGTCTTTGCGAAATCCGTCAATCCATCCAGATTGCTTGGTGTCCAGTTGTCGAGCAGCTGTCCGTTTTTACCCATTTGGTCGATGGTTGGCATCGAGTCCATCCATACGACGTCCCAATGCGGGTTGCCTTTTTCCGCTTCGATACGGGAAGCGATCTCGGCGCCGTTGCCGGAAACGATCTCCAGCTTATAGCCTGTCTTCTCTTCGAACATTGGTTTTACGATATCGTCGAAATCATTCAAATATACAACGAGAGGCTCATCCTTGCTTGCATCCGCCGCGGCCGGGCTAGCCGCCGCATCCGCTGATGGCTCCGTGCTTGCTTCCGTTGTTGCGGAGGCATTTGTTGCGCCGTTGCCCGTTGCTGCCGTATTAGCTTCGTTATTGCCGTTATTTCCGCAAGCCGACAGTGCTGCTGTTACCGCCAAGACGCTGACAAGCATAAGACCCTTCATTTTATACCCGTTTGCCATTTCTCTTACCCCTCCAATGTCTTTTTCTTTCATTCTCAGATTAACGACGGATTGTAAATGGAAGATTAAGTGAATGATAAAGTTATATTAAATAACATCTATCTATATTGATAGCTTCATCGAAATTATCTATAGTATGACAAGAAGAGTTAAGGAGATGAGCCCATAATGAATATTCAGCAGCTTCGCGTATTTGCCCATGCCGCACGCCTGTCTACCTTAACCGAGGTTGCAGCAGAGCTGCAGCTTAAACAGCCAACGGTAAGCTTTCATCTGAAAAAACTCGAGGAAGCGCTAGGCGTTGAGCTGTTCTATAAGCATCCCCGGCAGCTGCGCCTGACGGATGCGGGACAAACCTTGCTGCCCTATGCCAAGCGGATATGCGCGTTATTGGATGAGTCCGGTCAGCTCATGAAGGAGCACCGGGAGCAGGGCCGGGGGCATCTGAAAATAGGGGCAAGCTATACGCCCGCTACCTATTTCCTCCCCCCCTATTTAGCTGCCTTTCAAGCTAAATACGACAAGGTTATGCCGCAAATGACAGTAAAGCAGGCCGGTACCGTTATCAATCTGCTGAGAGAATTCGAGATTGATGTCGCGGTTGTATCGCTGATCGTCCGCCCCTTCGACGATCTCGAGATTATTCCGCTGGCGGATGACGATTTGAAGCTGGTGCTGCCTTATAATCATCCGCTTGCCCACAAAGAAACTATCCTTGTTGAAGATTTAAAGAATGAATCTTTCCTTCTGCATGAACACGGCTCTACTTCCAGAGAGTTGTCCGAGCTATGGGCGAGGGATAATGGCCTGGAATGGAGGGTTATCATGGAGCTTGGGGCGATCGAGACGATCAAGGAATCCGTCAAGCACGGGATTGGCATTGGCATGCTGCCTTGGCGGAGCGTGACAAGAGAGGTGCAGGCGAAGGAGCTGGTGCTTCGCGAGCTGCCGGGAAACGTGCAGCAGCGCCATATTTGCCTGGCCTTCCGAAAGGCCGATATTATGGCTTTCCATGTCCGCTCCTTCATCCAGTTTATGAAGCATTCCTGCCTATAGCGGACTTGCGGAAGACAGGAAAAAGCCGCTCTATCGCCCCCTTTCATAAGGCAGGCGCAGAGCGGCTTTTATAATTCCGTATTAGGATTCCAAACGATAGCTGACAAAAGCAAGCTTCCGGCTGTCCGGCGACCAGGAATTGACGTTAATCGTCCCTTGTCCGCCAAACAACTTAACAAGCGTCCGGTATTCTCCGCCATTGCTGTCCATCAGACGGAGCTCCACATGCTTGTTGGCCGGATGATCTCCCGGTGCCACATCCCCCTTACGGTAGGTGATATAAGCAACCTGCTTGCCGTCCGGCGACACATGAGGGAACCAGCTGTTGCTCTCGTCAAACGTCATTTGCATCTGCTCGCTGCCGTCGGCCTTCATTCGCCACACCTGCATAAGGCCCGTTCTAACGGAGTTGAACCAGATATAGCCGCCATCCGGCGAATATTCGGGACCGTCGTCGAGTCCCGGCGTATTCGTGAGCTGCGTCTCTTCGCCGCCGATTGCCGGTATCGTATAAATGTCGTACTGTCCGTTTCTCTCCGCGCAATAAGCGAGAGTTCGGCCATCCGGCGACCAGCCGTGCAGATAGCTTGGTCCCATCGGAGTGACAAGAACGGGATCTCCTCCCTCCAGCGGGAACGTATAAATACGGGATTGTCCGTCTTCTCTCGTATGATGGCTGACCGCAAGACGGGTATTATCCGGTGACAATACGTGGTCGTTATTGCAATGCACGGCGAAGGAGGAAGGGATCTCCGTGCTGGTCCCTTGTTCAATATTAAAGCTGTATATCCGGCCCCTGCTGTTATAAATAAGCGTCTTGCCGTCGCTTGTCCAGTTCGGCGCCTCAATCAGATAATCGAAAGACGCCAGGACGCTCCGCTCGCCGGATTCTATATCCACTGTTTCCAGAAAGCTCGTAATGCCCGAAGATTCCGCCATTTCCGCTTCTCCCCTTATGTATGATGAAATGATGACAGGATAAGTGCTAACCACTCTATCCTAGCAGATTTTTAATGCGCTTTCATCATTCTACCTTAGCGCCTAGCGACCTGAGCAGCACAATCGCTTGTATGGCATCCATCCGGGCTCCCTTAAGATTAACCGTCTTCCAAGGTACGCCTTCCAGCTCGGCCCCACGCAAGTCCGCGCCGCTTAAGTTCGTTTGCGTCAGGTTTGCCCTTGTCAGATCGCATTTGCAAAGATCGGATTTCTCGAGCGAAGCTCCCATCAAATCGGCTTCCACGAAGCGGATATCCCTCAGATTTTGCTTGTCCAGCTTTACATGCCTGAGATTCGTATAGGACCAGTCGCCTTTAACAATCGTTATTCCGCTCAGCTCGGCACGCGTAAAGTCGGAGCCGGTCATTTTGCAGGCCGCGAACTTTGCGACAAACAGATTTGCTCCTTCAAACAAACAATTCGTAAACGCCGACTCGGTATGCACGGAAGCATTAAGCGCGGCGCCATGAAAATCGCATTCCTCGAACTTGCAGCCCGTCGTAATAACTTCCTCCAACCGAGCGCCGATAAACTTGCATTTTATGAATACGCAGCGCGTCAGCTCGGCTTCCCTGAAATCTTCCCCGCTGAAATCAACGCCTTCAAACTGCCGATCGGTATAAGTCTGCATGGCTATTCCCCTCTTCCCACGTCAAGCTCCGATAATGTCCTAATTCGATTGTAGGTGAACAAGGATCGTGTAGCAAGCTTAACTACGTCGCGGGCTTCCCCTTCTGAAGCTTTTCGCTTGTTTTATTCGCACAGAATGCAAAAGCAACCCGCAGCCTCCAAAGGAAGTCGCGGGTTGTTCCGTATATTATCGAATGACAGGTTGTTACGATTTAATTCGCGCGCGGCCGGCGGTTATAGCCTTTTTCTTCATAGGGCTGAAGCTTCTCAATCCAAAGCTCGAGTAGAGCATCCACTTCCGCCTGATATTTTTTCAGCTCGGAACGGTCCGTCACATTCTCTTCGCGCGGCTTGATCGAATCCAGCTCTTCAAAAACAAAGCAGCTTCCTCCGTATTTGTTCCAATCCTGCTGCAATTCGAATACGGTGTTCATGTTTGTCTGCTGCATGAAGGCGAGCCGGTTCTTTGCTCCATCCAAATCCATTGAGCCAAGCACCAGAATTTTCCCGTTCTCCGTATTCCGAATCTGATAAACACCCATTCTCCGGAAGGTTTGGGCGTAAGCCGTCCCTAGTTCGCGCTTGCGCTGTTTCTCCATTTGCTCATCATCTCCTTCATACTTGTTTACTAATTTACTAAATAAGTAACGTAGTCAAGATTAGCATACGTTGCAGTTAGTCGTCAACCGATGCGTGAACCAGTAACCGATAAACAAACCCGGACATAACAAACAAGGCTAGACAACCTGTCTAGCCTTGCGAAGTTAAACGAGAAAAATCCGGTTAAGCGGTCAGCTTGATGATTCTAAGCGATGCACTGGCGATAGGCTGGTCGGCTACGCCGCCAAACGGCGGGTATTGGATGACCGCACTAATATTGATTGCGGTCTGAGTGCTGGTCGCAGGGATAAGCGCCCGAAGCTCGACCACATCATTGGCAGCTAGACGCATTATAGCCGTTGCCCCTACGTCGTTGACTTGCTGACCGTCGGTTACGGCTAGCCCCGAGGTGGTTGCGGGATGCAAGGTGCCGTTAATAAAAATTCCGAACGCGCAATGGGTTGGAGGCGGCAGAAAGGACACGCTCCAGTCTGCCGTGTAATCACCGGCTGTCGGCACCGTTAACGAAGTAGCCGTTGCTACAATTCCCCCTGCGATAACGGATGACGGCTGGTCGAATTGATTAAAGCGTACCGCCTGATTATTAACCAAGGTCTGCGCCGCATTATCGTACACATTGGCGTAAGCCGGCGAGAACGAACCTGCCGGCCCTTGCACTCCCTGAGGGCCTTGCGCTCCTGCCGGACCTTGTGCTCCCTGCGCGCCTTGCGGTCCCGTCAGACCCTGAGGACCTTGAGGGCCAGGGGGGCCTTGCGGACCCGGAGGGCCATCATTTTCGAATACGTTAATTATATTGTTAATTTGGTTGATCTCGGTTACAAACGTGTTTTGCTGTACGGTCGTCAGGTTGACCGTTTCCATCGTAATAAACAACTGATTAATAATGACCTGCTGTTCTATCGCCTTATCGATCAAGGACAGCTCGATCCGCTTGAGCAGGTCGATAAAATCTTTAAGCAGCTTCAGCAGCGTATCTTTGCGGCACATTCCGGATTTGGCTACAAAATCGTGCAGCCGGACGTTTTGCATCATCAGCCCGTGATTATGCTGACTCTCCGTATGCGTAAGCGCCGTAGGGAGCTCATTCTTAATCCCTTCCAGAATGCTAATCAATCGAGCGAATTCCGCATCAGTCACATGGACTTTGCAATGTTTCTTTTTGTGGTGACGGCATACCTTTTTGCGCCTGCAATGCTTTTTGTGCTTCCTAGATTTCCGGACTGCGGATTTCAAGCCTGCACCTCCATGGTTGTTGTCCCGTTACTGTATGTGGGACAAGAGCCGCATGGCGTATGCGCTTGTCATGCTTGCCACAAATAAGGCCATTACCGCGATTCCGCAAAACGCTTAATCCCATCCATATAATCGGACTCTGGATAAGTCGCTTTGGCATGCTCATAGCCGGCATTGCCAGCCGTCCAGTCACAGGTAAGAATTAGCCGGGTCTCCTCTCCTTCAGGAATAATACGGAAGTGCATATCGCAATAATTTGTCTCATGATGAGGATCGTAAGCCGGCGCGGCATGCTGTTCATAAGCAAATTCATGGTTGGGTTCATAGCTGCGGACAAAACCGTATACATGCAGCGTGTTGTCTCCGTCCGCCCCTTGCCCGCGGAATTCAATTCGCGCTCCCGGCTCAAAAGTGGATTGCATCGTGCAGCCAAATAAGGTTGCCTGAGCCCCTTCTGAGGTGGCAACCGCTGCCCATACATCCTCTGGTGCAGCCTGAATAACAATATCAAACGTAAGCTGATTACGACCTGCTGTAGCTTCGGCCATTCTTTTCACATCCCATCATATTAATCTACCAGTTAAGCTTACCATGTTTAATATGGAAATTAATACTAGAAAACCACGCCGGCTGGCGTGGTTTTCTAGCTGCCTATTGCTCCAGTAGCCGGAGCAGCAGCACGACAGCCTCGGCGCGCGTCGCCGTTCCGTTTGGCGCAAACAGATTGCCTCCGCGCCCGTTAAGGATTCCTGCTTGCTTTAACGCTTCTATCTCTTGCTTCGACCATGCCGGAATAGCCTCATCATCGCTGAAGCCCGTAGTCCCGGCGGAAGCTGCCGGCAATTGGAGGATACGCGCAATGATAACCGCCATCTCCGCACGGGTAATGGCAGCGTCCGGACGGAAGGTTCCGTCGGCATAGCCGTTAATCATACCGGCATTGACGGCGATTGCAATCGAATCTTCGGCCCATTCCTGAATGCTTGCTCCGTCGGTAAACGCCACTTCCTTGCTTGAGACCGGAAGCTGCAGTGCCTTTACGAGCATAACCACAAATTCGGCACGCGTAACGGTATTGTCCGGACGGAACGTACCGTCCGCATAGCCGTTCACTATCTTTTTCTCCGCAGCCTGCTTGATCAGTTCCTCCGCCCAATGCCCCTGAAGATCCTTAAAGACCGGAGCCGGAACTGCTGTACGGGTAACGGTCACTTTATACGTTTTGGTATTGCCGTTCTCCGCTGCTACCGTCCACTCCAGCACGTTAGCTCCAAGCGTTAGATGAACGAAGCTTTGCGATGCCGGAACCTGGCCGTTTACTTTGAAACCTATTCTTGCCTTGGAATCCGATACAGTCCCGCTTATCTCTACTTGATCAGCTTCCGTATCAGCCGTATAGTCGGTAGTAGCCGGGCTGAAAGCTGGAGACAACCTGATGGCTTGCCCTTTGGCGGACAGGCTGATTGCTTTCAAATTGGCATCACTGGATAGCGATGGACCGCTAATTACCGGAGGCGGAGCTACTACCCGCACCGTACGGCTGACTTCGTCGGCGGCATTGCCGGCATCATCAGTCGCGTTATAGTGAATCGTATAGACGCCAACGGTATTTACATCTACAACATCGCCTGTTGTAACAACGTTATTTAAGTTTCCTTGTCTGCTGTCCGTTGCCGTTGCTCCTTGATCCTGATAAGCCGTGCCTCTCGTGATCTGAATTTCCGCATCGCCGTTAAGCGTAATCACCGGCTTCACTGTATCTATCGTCCAAGTGTACGATGCGGCTTCGCCTGTTACTTGGCCATTCCCTGCATGAACTTGCAAGGTATGTGGTCCGTCGGCAAGCTCCGATAATGCGAGAGGTGAAGCCGACGCTGTCCAGTCCGAATTATCCAAGCTGTATTCAAAAGTCGCATTCTCCTCGTTGCTTATAAAGCTGAAAGAAGCCGAGCTGCTGTTCGAAAGGGCATTAGGCGCGCCGGTAATCGTAGCGGAAGGTCCTTCCGACACGACCGGCTCCAGCACGCGGACCGTACGGGTTACGGTAACGGCGGCATTGCCGGCGGCATCGGATACATTATATTGAACCGTATAGTCTCCTGCCGTTGTTGGATCAACCGTTCCCGTAACCGTAATCTGCCCGGTTAAATTCCCGTCATGGTTATCCGTAGCAGCTGCTCCGGGATCGGTGTAAGCCGTTCCCTTCTCCAATTGAACAACCGGATCGCCGTTTATCGCAATCACCGGCTTTACCGTATCAATCACCCACGTATACGGGACAGGCGTTTCGTCCGTATTGCCAAAAATATCTACCGCGCGGACATACAGCGTATGAGAGCCGTCCGCAAGCTTCGAAAAAGTAACCGGCGAAGTACAAGCAGCGTAATATTCACCGTTGTTATCCAGGCTGCACTCAAAGGTTGATCCGTCTTCATTGCTGCCGAACGTAAACGACGGGGTACTGTCGACCGATACGGCTGCCGGTGAAGAAACAATTGCGGTATCCGGCGCAGTTGTGTCCACCTGCGTATTCTGATATACGCCGTATACGTTAAATTCATTGATGGACCACCAGCTGCTGGATGTACCGGTCTGAACCAATTTGATATAGCGGACGCCCGCGGCCGTGACATTAATGGTTGTTGCACCGCTTGCTCCATTGCCGCTGGCTGCGCTGCTGCCCCAATTCGTGCCGTCCGCGGATACGTATACTTCATAGCTCTTGGCATAATCGGACCCGCTCGATTCCGTTACAATCTTCGTAATATCCGCTGCCGTTTTCATATCCACGATAATATACTGGCCGTTTGCCATCGGAACTCCCGCACTCCAACGGGTTCCTGCTCCATCGAACATATTGGCCGGAGCATCTCCGCTGGAAGGCGACGATTCCGCCGTCCAGCCTGTGCGGTCAAGCGCACCGCCGGATATTTCCGGCGTTACGGCCGTTATCGGGCTGCTGGCTGCCGAACGGTTGCCGCTTCCGTCTTTTGCCACGATTTTATACGTATAGCCTGTCGACGCCTTTAATCCCGTACTGTTGTATGCGGTAGCGATCGTAGATCCGATCAGCGTGTTGTTCCGGTATATCTCATAACCCTCAACGCCAACGTTATCGGTCGAAGCCGTCCAGCTGAGGTTAATCTGACTGCTGGATACCGGCGTTGCGGTCAAGCCTGTTGGAGCGGTTGGCGCTTCCGCGTCGCCCCCCGCGAACAATTTCATCGTTTGTCTCATGTTGCTGCTGGAGGTTACGCTTCCGCCGTTGCCGTTGACAATATGCGTAATCTCGCTGCCTGTGGTTCCGTTCAGCCAAATCGTCGTCAGATTATGCAATTTGATGCCCGGATTAGCCGGTGCTTCAATCGCGTTCTCCAGCTTAACCGCCGCATCCCGGAAATACGAATAAATGCCAAGCCCCCAAGAAAAATCGGATTGGCCGAGTGATCGGCTGCGCTGCCCGGTTCACCTACCTTCAATAACGTAGAGGAGGTTTGCTCGCCTGCCTCGATAACAAGCCCGGATACGTTAACTCCGTCCACATCGTCAATAACAATGACGTCCTGCCCGTTATCCGGAATCAATGTCGGCAGTCCGATGCCGTATACAACGGTATTCGGGTTGGTTACGTGAATCGTGTCGCTTAAATGATAAATGCCAGGGGTGAAGAACAGGTTTTTCCCATCCTCCAAAGCGGCGTTGATAGCCGCCGAAGTAGCCGAGTCTGGCTTCGCGATATAGAAATCATCGATGGAGATCGACTGCCCCGGCGTCTGGCCGTTCGCCCAGCTGACGCCTTGCGTATTCGTCTCGAGCGAAGGAACAAACACTTGATAGTGTCCTTGGTTATCGACGTAAAGATAAGGCTTTTCTTTCACAACCGGCGTTTTATCGATGACTGTATAAGGAGGATCCGGGAATTCGCCGGAAGGCGCGTTTTTATCCCCGACGAATACCATATTCCATACGCCGTTCGACCAGCTGTTCCATTCGCTGTTGCGGGAGAACCATTGCTGCTGGGAAGCCGGAATAATATTGGCGTCGATCTTGGAATCCGCCAGATATCCGCCGCTTGCCCAGCCCGCATCCCAGGATGCCGTAAAATCAAACAGATGCATATCCTTGCTTACGACATGCACGCGGCGCATCGGGGCTGCCTGCGAGACAGCGTATCTGACGGTTGCATTCGGATCTGCCGGAGCGATCTTTACGTTCTCGATGGAACGCCAGAAGTTTCGGGTCGCATTGCCGTTATCCCATTTGGCATCGACATTTAAAGCGCCCGTTATCGTAACGTCATCCGGGTTCTGTCCAAGACCCGCTACGGATGTGTTGAAGCCGACGTTCATATTGACGTCGTAGGCGCCCGGCTTGAAGAGCAGCGCATACCGTTCATCGCCGAATTCGTTTCTTTCCTGATTGCCGTATACGGCGCTGGTAACGCTTTCAATATCGGGTTTGGACATAGATGGATCAAAGACATACACATTAGGACCAAAAATCGTGGAGTTAGCGGGGGAACTCGGAATGGCAGCATGCGTGACTGCGGGATAGACGGTGTTAAGACTGATGGCAAGCGCCAATGCGGAAACGGCGGCCGTCACCTTCTTCATCTTCTTCATAATTGCCTCTTTACCTCCCAAATCTTATTGGATGGAAGTCTAGGTGGCAGGTCTAGCTAAATAATAACGCTTTCATTTCCAGATGAAGGAGGGGTGAACTTTAGAATATTGGTGTTGTAAAATTAAGGACTTGATACATAATGTCTCAAGTCCTTAACAATTGATCCCGCCAAGACGGGTATTTAGGCGTCCATCCGTATTGCTGTTTAGCCTTTTCGTTCGAGGCTCCGCGCTCGCCGCGGTTCATGCCATCCTGCGTAACCGGCTCCGGCGCGCCAAGCGAATTGGCATATAACGGCAGCCAGATCTTCCCTTCCGCCGGTTCATCATCCACGATATTTACGGGACCAGCCGGCCAATCCAGCGCCTGAAGGGCAGCGCGTGCTGCGTCCTCGATATGAAGGAACGAGGTTCGGCCGTCGGTTGCCGGAACCTTACCCTGCTTCACCTGCCCGGCAAACATCCCGCTCTCATGGTCATAAAACGTACCCGGCCCATACAAGGCCCCATACCGCAAAATAACGGAATGCGGCATTTCCGCTGCTGCCCGCTCCATCGCAATGACACCGTCAATCGAGATTTTTCGCGGCAGCGGCGCTTCCGCATCCAGACGATCCTTCTCGGTTGCGACCGATTCACCGGGCTCGTAAGCCCACGAAATACTCTGCACAATCATTCTCGGCACCCCGGCAGCCAAGGCTGCATCAACCAGGTTGCGAGTCCCCTCTATGCGTATTCTCGCATTATCAGCCAAGTTCCATTCGCTAAGAGCCGTCAACTGATGAATCACGACATCCGGACGGTAATCCGCAAGTAATTCAAACAGTCTGTCTCGATCGTAAGCATCGGCAACAACCGCTGTTGCTCCTGCTTGCTCGATTTGTTCCACCTTGGAAGCGCTCCTGGTGATTCCCATTACCTCGTGCCCCGCTTCGGTCAGCAAAGGCAGCAGCAAACGTCCGACAACGCCGGCAGCTCCGGCAACCATGATTTTCATAACGTCTTCGTTCTCCCTTCCATTACGGATTTATTGCGGCTGCTCCGCGCGCGGGCTTTTCAGCTTGATCCGGAATAACAGTCGCAGCAGCGGCGATACCGCAAAGTAAATAAAGAAGGTACGGAACAATTGATAACCGGATACCATCGACAGATCCGCATTGATCTCATGGGCCAATATCCCCATCTGATCCATCCCGCCAGGCGCAAGACTAAGTAAAGCGGTAGACCGCGTTACCGGATGAAGCAAGGTCATGAGCTCGCTAAGCCCCCAAGCGCAGAGCATTAACACCAATCTGCTTACTATTGCAAAAGAAAACGTCCGTACCTTCCGCTGGAGCTTGCCCGGCTTAAGCAGCAGCCCGACATACGTGCCGATCATCAGCTGCGATGCGCTTATTAACGTAGACGGAAGCGACGGCCCGTGCAGCCCGATTCCTTGGAGAATAGCTGTAGAAATCGCGGGGCCAAGCAGAAAAGCGGTGGGAAATTTGATCCGGTTGCCCGCAATCGCACAAATGACGCATACCGGCGCAAAAATCAATATGTTCGGGAATAGAGCTGCCCAGTTATCATGCTTAGCCGCGATCGGCACGGCTGCAGCAGCCGCGTCATGCACTTGTCCGAAGATCGGACTGAACACGAGTAACGGAATGCCAATGACAATAATCATCAGCCGGACGACCTGCGTCACTGTGACAACGGTCAAATTTACGCCTTTCGTCTCCTCGGCAAGCGTCAGTACTTGCGACAAACCTCCGGGGATACTGCCAAGCAAAGCGGTCTCGAAGTCCGTATCCGAAAGCTTCGATACCGCAAAAGCAATTCCCCCGCATAATAGAAGCAAAATAACGGTCATCAGGCACATCGTCGGCAGCTGCGCCCCCATCTCTTTCAGAGCCGTTCCCGTCATGGACAGACCGATGGTATACCCGACAATCATCAAGCCGGAATTGCGGATTTGGCGAGGCCATCTATACTTGCCTTTCCATGCGTTTGATCCGATTAACACCGCTATCATAGGCCCCAGCAGCCACGGTATCGGGGTATTCAGTAGGTAGAAAATGATCCCGCCGCCAACGGCGGTTAAGAGAGTTATCAAAAATTTAATTCCGTTTGCTTCCGATATTGCATGCCTGCCCATCGTTACAATCCTTCCTTCCCTTACTCGTTAATCATACAGGAAAGTAACGATGCCTGCATAATCCTTCAGCGATTCTTTTTTCACTTCAAGCTGCCTCACTTCCCGGCTTGGCTTGCCGGCTGCCGAGATGAAATTCTCCACTTTATCGAACAAAAGCTTGCCGGGCAGTCCAAGCGCCTTAGTCCGGTAATGCATCGGAATCGTAATGGCAGGATCGAGCTGGTTCATCACCGCCGCGGCATCCGCACCGTTTAAGGTCATCTTTCCGCCAGCCGGAACCATTAGAATATCCACCTTTCCGATTTGAGCGATTTGTTCCGCTGTCAGCAGATGTCCCAGGTCACCGCAATGACATACCGTCAGGTCCCCAGCCTTAATCACAAAAACGATATTAGGGCCTCTTTTCTTGCCGCCTGCTTTGTCATGGAAGGTCGGGATACCTGAGATGGACACCTCCTTTTTCCCGTATCCTCTTGGCTGATTAACCAGCATATATTCGCCGGAAGCCACCTGAATCTGGTTATGGTCCTTATGATCATGCGTGACGATAACGATGTCGGACTCGATATTTTTGGGCATCCTGTAGCCAAGGAGACGTCCGTAAGGATCGATTAAGATCC
Source organism: Paenibacillus sp. ATY16 (assembly GCF_003399985.2). Lineage (NCBI taxonomy): Bacteria > Bacillati > Bacillota > Bacilli > Caryophanales > Paenibacillaceae > Paenibacillus > Paenibacillus sp. ATY16. The sequence goes on from NZ_NMOK02000015.1 coordinate 104,402, forward strand.
GCGTGCCTACGTCTGTCGTCAGCAAGAATGAAGATTGGCCATACCATTTGATTTTCATAAAAGAATTCCCCTTTGAATATGTGCGTATTTCTGCACAATTTAGAATGAGAAGACCTCTGTTGAGGCTGCTCTTGAATGGATGAACGACTATTTCTAATCCAATAAATCGGATATCGTATAGTTGCCCAGCACAAAATAAACCTGGTCGGAAATATCCGCCATGATTTGCTTGAAAGATTCGTTTACTTTTTTGCCGAAATGATGATTCCCGGTTGTGTCCAGCATGCGGTCCCACGGAGGCTCCTCTTCATGCACGGTCTTATACACCTCGCGGAGCGTAACAAGCTCCGGACGTTTGGCCAGCTGGTAGCCGCCGGTACGCCCTTGCTTCACTTCAATGATGCCGCCCTCCACGAGCTGCGACAGAATCTTCCGCAAAGCGGTTGGCTCGCAATGTATCCGCTCTGCAATTTCGCTGCTTGTCAGCAGCTCTGTCTGGGAAGCCAATACGATTAAGGCCTGTACGCCAAATCCAAACCGTTTCAGTTGTGCCATAGCTGCCGGACCGTTTCCTCCTTCGCAATAATATGTGCTAATTTTAGCACACTTTAATCGGCATGACAAAATCAACGTCCCTGCCTCAGATTTAGACGGATGGCTCTTCGGTATAGTATTGTAGTGGTTAGAGGTGAACAGCATGTGGAGACCGGACAGAACGGATAAAAAACCGTTATATCAACAAATCGCGGACTATCTGGAGCAAAGAATTTCGTTAGGGGAGCTGCCTCCCGGCAGCCACTTGCCTTCTGAACGCAAGCTGGCCGAGCAATTGGGCGTTAACCGGAGCACCATTGTCCAAGCCTATGAGAATCTTCGCGCTTCCGGAATGATCGAAAGCCTGACGGGAAGCGGCACCCGCGTCTGCGGGCATCTATGGGGCATGGATCCCGCGCCGAATTGGAGCCGCTACGTGGAAGGCGGTTCGTTCCTGCCTAACTTTCCATTCATGCGCAGGATTCGGGAAGCGGTTCAAAGCGGAGAGCCGTTTATTAACTTCGCAAACGGAGAATTAGCTCCGGAGCTGTCGCCTAACGAAGAGATTGCGTCGATTATGCGGAACCAGCCGTTTCATGAGCCGCTCGGATACGGAGATCCTCAAGGCTATGTCCCGCTCCGCTCGGCAATAACCGGCTTTCTCCAAGAGCTGCGCGGGATTCAGGCCACCGATGATTCCATTCTGGTTACCTCGGGCTCTCAGCAATCCTTGTATCTCATTACGCAATGCCTGCTGAATCCGGGGGATGCCATCGCGATCGAAAATCCGTCGTATTGCTACTCCCTGCCCATGTTCCAATCGGCGGGAATCCGCTTGTTCGGATTAACGGTTAACGAAGATGGGGTTGATCCGGAGGAAATACGGGCTCTTTACAAGCAGCACCGGATCCGCATGGTATTTCTCAATCCGAATTTCCAGAACCCGACCGGAATGGTCATGAGCGCCCAGCGGAGAGAAGAGGTCTTGAGCTGCTGCGAGCAGCTCGGAATACCTATCGTTGAGGATGATCCGTTCAGCTTGACCTCCTACGATGACGCCGCTCCTCCGCCGATCAAGGCCATGGACCGGAACGGGAGCGTCCTATATATCGGTTCCTTATCGAAGGTAGCGGCTTCCGGCCTTCGGATCGGCTGGATGGCAGCGCCTCATACCGTTATCCAGCGTCTGTCGGATGCACGGCAGCAGATGGATTTTGGCCTTAGCTTGTTCCCGCAGTGGATAGCCGCGCATTTGCTCGAGTCCGCTTCGCTTGCTCCGCATCTGGAACGGCTGAGGGATTCGCTTCGTTTGCGTCGGGACATGATGGCGGAGGCGCTGCATCGGAAGCTTGGGAGCGAGGTCTCCTTCCATTTGCCCCAAGGCGGGTTAAATCTCTGGTGTAAAATCAACCGAAAAATCAAAGATTACCACCTGCTTAATAACGGAATCAAACATGGCGTATTGTTCATTCCGGGCAGCGTGTTCGGCACAGAGCCGGGGTTTGTCCGATTGTCCTATGCCCGTTCTTCCGTCGACGAAATTGTGACGGGGATTGATAAATTTGCCGCAGCCTTGAGAGAGACGATGTCCAATTGAAAAAAGACGTATGCCATGTCCTCATTCGGGACACAATGCATACGTCTTTTTCTTTTAATGAGCCTTCTGCTCCGCTTCTAGAAGCTCCTCGCCGCGTACCGCCATACGTCCGAATAATACAATAAGAAACGGACCGGAGATAAACGCCGCCGTTAGAAATATAAAGGAGATGAGTTCCTTCATGCGTAACCACCCTTTGCTTTACGATGTTAGTGACCTCATCATAAAGTCCGGGCAACCTTCTGTAACCAGCCAATTTTGCGTAACTTATGCCATCCAATCCGGCGCGGAACAAACATGAAATGCCTCCCGGCTTACAGGAGGCATTTCATCAGGTATTTGCTTTAGCCGTCGATTGACGGATATTGATTTCCGGCCGCAGCACGATTCTTTTTTTGACCGGCTCGGCTTCGTCCAGATTGGAGATCATCAATTGAAACGCCTGCTTCGCCATGCTGGCAATCGGCTGCGCTACCGTCGTAAGCGGCGGATCAACGACAGACGCCAGGATCGTATCGTCAAAGCCAACAATCGACAGCTCCTCGGGCACCTTGATCCCGAGACTCCTCGCTTCCTGCATCGCCCCGATTGCCAGCACGTCGTTACAGCAGAATATCGCCGTTGGACGGTCCTCGCGGCCCAGCAGCTCGCCGGCTCCGCGGCGTCCTTCCTCTACCATGTAATCGCAGATGACGAGATTGCGATCGTCGAATGAAATCCGGCGGTCCTGCAGCCCTTGCTTGAAGCCGCGGATCCTTTCCCGGGCGCTGCTTACCTTCAATTGCTCGGACAAGATGGCGATCCGGGTATGTCCCATATCCGCCAAATGCTGCGCAGCCATGAGCCCGCCAACATAGTCGTCGGCAACAACCGTATCCACCTCCAAAGCCGTCGCTTCCCTTGAGATCATCACGATCGGGATGTTCCTGGCTTGCAGGTTTGTCAGGATGTCCAGGTTGTCTACGCCGGTTCCAATAAGAATGCCGTCGACGTTCTTTTGTTCCAGCAGCGCAATATAACGTTCTACTCTCTCGTCTTTATTGTCCGTGCTGCACATAATTACGCTATACCCCAATTGATGCGCCTGATCCTCGATAGCCCGCGCAATCTCGGAGAAGAAAGGGTTGGATATATCGGGTATAAGCAATCCCAGCGTATAGGTCTTTTTCCCCATCAGGGCGGAAGCGTTTACGTTCGGCTGGTAATTCATCTGCTCCATTATTTTAAAGATTTGTTCCCGTCTTTTCTTGCTGACATTGCCTTTACCGTTAATGGCATTGGAGACAGTGGCAATCGATACCCCTGCTTCTTTGGCCACATCGTATATGGTTGCTTTCATGCCGAATCCCTCTGAAAAGTAAGATGGGGGATAGATGACCTATCCCCATGATTTCTTATTATGAGTGTTTCTATCGGCAGTTGCAACCGTGGAGAGCGCCAATTGCCGGGCTTACTTGGCCGTAGAGTTCAAGATCCATTGATGATCGGGATCATTGTGGAATTTCCATATCCGGCGCGGTCCAGCCATGACATTCAAGTAATAGACTTCATAGCCGGGAGGTGCAGCAACCGGATGATAGCCTCGCGGAACAAGCACGGCCTCGCCGTTCTTCACGACCAGCGTCTCATCCAGATCCCTTTCATCCGTATACACCCGCTGAATCGCGTAGCCTTGTCCCGGATCTACCTTGAAATAATAGGTTTCCTCCAAGAACGATTCCTCCGGCAGGTTATCCCTGTCATGCTTGTGAGGCGGATAGCTGGACCAGTGGCCGCTTGGCGTAAACACTTCAACCACAAGCAGACTGTCGGCCGGCTCCTGCTCCGGCAAAATATTTTGGACGAGACGTTCGATATTGCCGGAGCCCCTTACTTCCGTCCCTACCTGTTCGGGCGGGATCAAACGCGCTTCGTGGTTTCCGTGACCGGGTGCGGAGCAGACGGCAAGCTCCAAGTCCGTCAAAGCCTCAATTCCGTAAGATTGGCCATTGGGGACATAGACCGAATACGGCGGGATTTTCTCGAAAACACTCATCCGTCGGCCGATTTCGTTCCATTCCTTGCCGGCAGCCTTTACGTTCGCCAGCCCGCTCAGCAGAACCAGGCATACTTCTTTGTCTTCCGTTTGTCTCTCGACGGTCTGGCCCTTCTGCAATTTCAGAACTTCAAAACCGACATATGTCCATCCGGCCGATTCAGGCGTAATGGACAGGACGGAGCCGTCCGGATCCGCTGCTCTCTCTGGCGTGACGATAAGCTTGGACATGTTCGTATACCTCCGTTATAGTATGACAGACTGCAACAGCAATTCGTCCAGCTCTGCCAGCTTGATCGATCGGTTCAGCTTGCAGGACAGCTTCGCGGCAAGCGCGATCCGTTCCGCCTGCAATCCGTCTTCTCCGGTTACCGGCAGTGCCGTGCCGTGAACCAGACTGTCAATAAACTGCTTCGACTCATCCGCGTAAGCGCCCATATAACGCTCCAGGAAGAAATGCAGCGGTTTGTCGGAAATAATTCCTTCCGCCGTGCTCACAACAGCCGTATTCGGATGGTCGTTGGCAATCGCCACGCTGCCCTTGGAGCCAAACACTTCAACGCGTTGGTCGTAGCCGTACACCGCCTGGCGGCTGTTGTCGATAACGCCCAGAGCCCCATTGGCAAACTTCAAATTAACAATCGCCGTATCGATATCCCCGCATTCTTCGAATACCGGATCAACGAGAACGCTGCCTTGCGCGAATACTTCCACAACCTCGCTGCCGGATACGAAGCGCGCGATATCGAAATCGTGAATGGCCATGTCCATAAACAGTCCGCCGGAAACTTTAATGTATTCCTTGGACGGCGGGTTCGGATCGCGGGATGTGATCTTCACGATATGCAAATCCCCGATCGTTCCCGCTTCCACATGCTCTCTTACCCGTTTGAAGTTATGATCGAAGCGGCGGTTGAATCCGATTTGCAGCTTAACCCCGGCTTCTTTCACCGCTTTTATCGCTTCAGCCGTTTCCAAGATGGACATGCTGACCGGCTTCTCGCAGAAAATATGCTTGCCGGCTTGAGCTGCCTGCTTGATCAGCGGCACATGCGTATCGGTGGAGGAGCAAATAAAGATAGCATCGATATCCGGATGCCCGATAATCGCATCGGAATCTTTGGACAAGAGGCCAATGCCCTTTGCCGCCGCCCAGGCTTCAAGCTCCGGTCCGGCGAACAGATCGCTGACGCCAACGATCTCGACCTCCGGATGCTTAAGCAGATTTTCCGCATGTATTTTACCTATTCGGCCAGCGCCGATGATGCCGATTTTCACTTTAGACATCGAGTAGACCTCCCGTATGATCGATTACCAGCGTGTTGTAACCATTTTCTTGCGCGTGAAGAACTCGACGCCATCGGTGCCGTTTGCGTGCAGGTCCCCGTAGAACGATTTCTTCCAGCCCGAGAACGGGAAGAAGGCCATTGGAGCGGGAACGCCCAGGTTAACGCCAAGCATGCCCGCATCGATCGTTTCGCGGAATTGGCGCATCGACGCACCGCTTTGGGTGAACAGGCAGGCGCCATTCGCGAATTCGGAACGGTTAGCCAGCTCGATCGCTTCGTCCAGCGTGTCTACGCGCACAATCGACAGGACCGGAGCGAAAATTTCGTCCTCCCAAATTTTCATCTCGCATTGCACCTTGTCGAAGATGGTTGGACCAACAAAGTATCCCTGACCATCCGAAGCCGCGTCCTTCCGTCCGTCACGGATGAGCAGCGCGCCTTCCTTCTCGCCGATGTCGATATATTTAAGCGTGCGTTCCTTGTGAGGTCCGCGAATAACAGGACCAAGGAAAACGCCATCTTCCATGCCGTTGCCGATCGTAATGCTGTCGGCCGCTTCCTTAAGCTTGCCGACAAGCGTGTCGCCAACCTCGCCTACGGCCACAACGACGGAGCACGCCATGCAGCGCTCTCCCGCGGAGCCAAAGGCTGCGTTTACGATTTCTTTTACCGTCAGATTCAAATCCGCATCCGGCATAACAATCGAGTGGTTCTTCGCGCCGGCAAGCGCCTGCACGCGTTTCCCGTGCGCCGAAGCCGTTTTGTACACATACTCGGCTACCGGCTGGGAGCCCACGAAAGAAATCGCCTTAATCGTTGGATGCTCCAGCATACCGTTAACGACGTCATGTGCTCCGTGAACGATGTTAAACACGCCTTCGGGAAGTCCCGCTTCCTGCAGTAGCTCGGCCAGACGGTTAGCCAGAAGCGGCGTACGCTCCGAAGGCTTCAGAACAAAGGTATTGCCGCAGGCAATCGCAAGCGGGAACATCCAGCAAGGCACCATCATCGGGAAGTTGAACGGCGTAATGCCGCCAACAACGCCAATCGGATAGCGGTACATGCCGGATTCGAGGTTGGTTGCGATATCCGGGAGCTGCTTGCCCATCATCAGGTTTGGAGCGCCGGCGGCAAACTCCACGCATTCGATCCCGCGCTGTACTTCGCCGTAGGCTTCGTTGTAGCTTTTGCCGTTCTCCAGCGTTACCAGCTTCGCAAGCTCATCCCAGTTGTCGACCAGAAGCTGCTGATATTTGAAAAGAATACGCGCTCTCTTTGGCACCGGCGTGCGGCTCCATGTTTTGAATGCTTCGGCAGCCGTGCGTACAGCCAGATCGACGTCTTCTTTCGTAGACAATGGAACGTTGGCGAGAACTTCTTCGGTAGCGGGGTTGTAGACTGGCTCGCTTTGCGTTGCTGCAGCTTCTACCCATTGACCGCCAATCCAGTTTTTTAATTGTTGCGTCATAGGAGCACCTCTTCCTTGTATTTGCGAATTAGACTACAATTTCACCGCGTTCGCAGCGGGCGATATAATCATGAACCTGCTCTGCTCTTGGCATGGCATCCGAGCAGCTGTGGCTGGAAATAACGATACACGCGGACGCGCTGCCGAATTCCATGCTTTTCTCGAGCGTCCAGCCTTGCATAACGCCGTACAGGAAACCTGCCGCATAGGAGTCGCCGGCGCCAAAGGTCTTGATCACCTTGGCCGGGAACGACTTGGCCCGGTGGCTTGCCCCGTCCTTCGTGTACGCGATGGAGCCTTCTTTGCCATGCTTGATAATGACGATTTGCGCCGAATGATTGAACCATCTCGATGCCGTGCTATGATCGTTATGCTCCTGCTCGAAGCATTCCATCATGTCGAACTCTTCCCGCGTGCCTAGGATGATGTCGCATTTCTCGGCGGCAAGATTATAATAAACCGCTGTTTCCTCTTGCGATTTCCATGTATAAGGGCGGTAATCCAGATCAAAGGCAATAACCGTGCCATGCTTCTTCGCGTATTGAAGCGCTTGGAACACCGCTTCGCGCGAAGGGCTCTGGGCAAGCGCCGTTCCGGAAATAAGGAGCAGCTTGGATTTGGCGATCAGCTCCTCATCCACTTCGCCTGGCGTAAGCAGCAGATCGGCCACGTTGTCGCGGTACATCAGGATGCTGCAGTCGGTTGGACTCTTGATCTCGGTAAAAGCAAGACCGGTAACCGCGCCCGTGTAGTCGTTAACGACATTGCTTGTATCAATCCGGTTCTTCTTCAGATAATCGCGGATAAAGCGGCCCATCTGATCATTGGCGATTTTGCCGATAAACGCAGTCTTCAGATCGAAGCGCGACATGCCGATCGTAATATTGGCCGGAGATCCGCCCACATATTTCGTGAATGTACTCGTCTCTTCCATCGGACGGTTAATTTCGTTCGCGTTCAGGTCGATGCAGAGACGGCCGATTGCCGTGAAGTCGAGAGACCGGTCAGCCGGAAACTTGATGTCGTTCAATGGGATTCCCCCGCTTTCGTAGGAAGTAGCGACTCCAGATAAGTGATGGCTTTGGACGCGAATTCGAATGCCGGAGCTTTGGCAGGATCCTGTTCCCCTTCAAGCATGGCCCAGCCGTTGTAACCGCGGGCCAGCAGCTCCTCCACAACCGGGCGGAAATCAAGATCGCCGGTTCCCGGAACGGTAAATACGCCCTTGCGGATGCAAGTGATGAAATCGGCTTTTTCCGCTCGCGCTTCATCCAGCACTGGCTGCCTAACATCCTTCAGATGAATATATGCGATCCGGTTATAATGCTTGCGAAGCACCTCAATCGGATTGGCTCCGCCATAGTAGGCATGCCCGGTATCAAATAGAAGGTACACCAGATCCGGATCGGTCAGCTCCATCAGACGGTCGATTTCTTCCGGGCTTTCTACGGCCGTACCGCCATGATGATGGTAGGTCAGCTTGAGGCCATGCTGCTTGGCTATTGCTCCGGCTGCGTTCAGCCCTTCGGCAAGACTCTTCCAGCCTGCTTCGTCTAACGGAATAACTTCCTTCTCGTGAGGCGTGCGGCGCGGATCGAAATGAAGCGAACCGCCTACTTCGCAGGTGCTGATCACCGTACTGCCCATTTCCTTGAGGAATTTGACATGCTGCTCGTAAGCCGCAAGCTCTTCCTCCCGGTAAGCGGGATCCGAGAAAAGCACGGATTTCCATTGGGATACCAGCTTCAGGTTCCTTTTCCCCAGCTCCTGCTTCAGAACCCCGATATCGGTCGGATATTTGCGTCCCATCTCGGTTCCGGTCAAGCCTAACCGCTGCATATCGTCCATAATCTGTTCGTATGTGGTATCGGCGCCATGCTCCTTCACGTCTTCTCCGACCCAGTTGATCGGATGGGCGCCAATCTTGAACGGCAATGTCTTCATCAGCCTCAGCTCCCTTAGCGTCTTATATCGTTCTTGCGGCGCGGATCCGCTGTTTCATGTCCACATGCGCGTCCAGCACTTTATTGCTGACCGATACTTCCGGTACGCCAACGTTCCACCAGGATTCGTAACCGGCTGTATTGGTACCCGGCACGACGGGAATTTCGATCAAGGTCGTTACCGTCTCTTGCTTGGCTTGAAGGAGAGCTGCCTTAAGCTCTTCCGCGGAATTCGCCTTATAGGCTTTGGCCCCTAAGCTGCGGGCATGGGCTGCAAAGTCAATTGGCATATAGCTGCCGGTAAGACGTCCCGTAGCCTTGTCGCGGTAGCGGAATTCGTTGCCGAAGCCTTCGCTTCCGTGGCCGCGCTGGAGGTTATGGATACACTGGAAGCCGTGGTTATCGAATAACAAGATCGTGATTTTGACGCCTTCCTGCAGGCTTGTGATCAACTCGGAATGAAGCATGAAGTAGCTTCCGTCCCCAACAATTGCATAGACCTCCCGTTCACCGGCTGTTGCCAGTGCCGCTCCGAAAGCTCCGCTCACCTCATAGCCCATGCACGAAAAACCGTATTCCATATGGTACGTTTTCGGCTCGGCCGGTCTCCACAAGCGGTGCAGGTCCCCCGGCAGGCTGCCTGCAGCGCAGACAATAACGGAGCTTGGATCAATCGCGTTCTGAATGACGCCAAGCGCATGGGTCTGGGCAAGTCCTTGCTCATGCTCCAAGGCGTATAACCGGTCTACCTCGGCATCCCAGGTCTTCTTCAGATCCGCAACTTCATGATCGCCGTAACCGGTTTGGTAGCCGGATGCCGCAAGAGCCTCTCCAAGCTGCGCAAGTCCCAGCTTGGCATCGCCGGTCAAGGCAGCACCGCCCCATTTGGCGGAATCCAGCGGACTCACGTTAATATTTATAAATTGAACATCATCCGCAAAAGCAGATTTGGAAGATGTGGTAAAGTCGGAATACCTTGTTCCCACCCCGATGATGACATCCGCTTGCTTCGCCAGCAGGTTAGCGGCCAGCGTTCCCGTTACTCCAACGCCGCCAACATTGAGCGGATGATTCCATGGGAGTACGCTTTTCCCGGCTTGCGTCTCCGCTACCGGAATGCCGTACGTCTCCGCCAAGTCTTGAAGCTCGCTCACGGCCGATGCGTACAATACGCCTCCGCCGGCAATAATAAGCGGCTTCTTCTTGCCCTTAAGGAGCTCTGCCGCGCGTTGCACCGCGCCCTCGGCAGGCGGGCGGCGGTCGATATAATGAATGCGCTTACTAAAAAACGCTTCGGGGTAATCATAAGCTTCCGCCTGAACATCCTGAGGCATAGCCAAGGTCACGGCCCCCGTCTCGGCCGGGTCCGTCAACACACGCATCGCTTGGAGCGCTGCCGGCATGAGCTGCTCGGGCCGTACGATACGGTCCCAATATTTGCTGACCGGCTTGAAAGCATCCGTAGCGGATACCGTATAATCGGAAGCGACTTCCAGCTGCTGAAGCACCGGATCCGGCTGACGGGAAGCAAAGTTGTCTCCGGGCAAGAGCAGTACGGGTATGCGGTTCACGGTAGCGGTTCCGGCGGCGGTTACCATATTCAGCGCGCCAGGTCCGATGGAAGAGGTGCAGGCATAAATTTGCAGGCGATTCTTCTGCTTGGCAAAGGCTGCGGCCGCATGCACCATGCCTTGCTCGTTTTTGCCCTGGATCAAAGTCAGACTGCCGGGGCTATACTCCAGCGCCTCGCCGATCCCCGTTACGTTGCCGTGTCCAAAAATCCCCATGACGCCTTGAACGAACTTGATCTCCTCGCCATCGACTGAAACATACTGCGCATCGAGAAACCGAACCAAAGCCTGGGCCATCGTCAATCGGATAGTAGTCATAGTACCTCCCGTTTAGTTAATCGCTTAATTAGACATGAAATAAGTAATTATAAGATTTTATTCGACAATATAAAACAAAGTTAAGTAAAATTAGTTAAGCGCTTAACTCCATTATACATACCGCCCTGTATTTTTCAATTCCTTTTTGAAAGAAAATTTGATGATCGGCTTCAAAACCGGTGGATTATGTTCTGATCAAGGAAGAATGAACGGACAGATGTCGAATGTATTTTATATTGATGCTTATATCCGGGAGGTCTGAAATGAAGGTCAAACGAATCGTCGCCAATATCCATGCAAAGGATGCCGCAGCGGCAAAATGCTTTTACCAGGATGTGCTTGGTCTTGATTTATTGATGGATCATGGTTGGATTAGAACCTATGGTTTACATGAGGAGATGAACATTCAGATTAGTTTCGCTTCGCAGGGCGGCTCGGAAACGCCAACGCCGGATCTATCGATTGAAGTCGATGATCTTGATGCTGCATTGGATGGCATGAAGAGGGCTGGATTCCCTATAGAATATGGTCCTGTTCATGAGCCTTGGGGCGTTCGGCGATTCTATGTCCGCGATCCGTTCGGGAAGCTTATTAACATTCTTGCTCATGAATAAATGGTAGGTGATAACAGTGTATCTTATGCGAGGTGTGTCGGGATTCCTTGCCGATGAATTGCCAAAAGTCAATTCAATTAATTTCAAAAGACTTTGCCACGCGGCAGCGGATTATTCCAATGGAAAACTATTGTCCTTTGAAGAACCACATATATCGCGGAACTTTTACAAAGCGGAGATTGATATGGAGAACAGACGTACTTTTATCCTGTTAAACAGTTCTTATCCTTTCGTTGCTTTTGCTTCTTCAGTTCAATACTTCGATATTGCATTTGCCGACGACTCGCTTTCTAGTGTTATAGATGCTTTGAGTAGTGGATTCAAGGTGTTAACTGTAAGCACACTTAGTGAACGATTAGTTATTGATAAGAAAACTCATGCCTTGTTAAGTGAAAACAACCTAAATAAGGCTGAATTGGACCAAATCTTATATTGGAAACCAAAGACAGTTGGAGATGTCATCTTTAACTTTTGGGATTAAAATCTTTCTTGAAAGATGTGATTACTTGCTCGTTACATAACGAATTAAAAACAGGGTAGAATCAGCCGATTCCCCCCTGTGCGCTTGTTCTATAACCTTATTCATAAATGCGGATTTCAATCACTTCGGCATGTTCGCCTCCATTGGTTTCCTTTACCACGACCCGGACCCGATCCGTCCGTACCGGTTTACCCAGCGTGTGGATTTTTTTGCGGGTGCGGTTCATGCGGTCGCTTGCGACAGTGATCCATTCGCCGCTTGCCCATGCCTGCAGCTCATACGATTTAGCAACCTCCGGAATAACAAGGAACGGCGTCTCATGGTGATGAAGGTTAATCAGATCCTCGTTCACGTCATCGTTAAAGGTGATATGAACTTCCCTTACATCGGCCGGCTCTTCAAGCGCAATCTCCACCCATTCCTCCCGGTTGTCCGCCAGCGGCTGGGACACCCACAAATGCGGGCCACCATACGGACGCACATAACCGTCAATGACTTTGTCCGGGGCAAAAGCATTTGTCCCAACCGCAAAGCAGAACGGTTTGCGGACCAATCGTTTCATGGACCACTCAATTACCGGCTGATCCGGCTGATGATCCTCCAGATCGGAGCTTACAATCGGCTTAACGCCTCTCTCGAACGCTAGCACGCCGGTAACCGGAACGGATGACGTATGGAGGCTTGCCGCTTCGTTTGCCCGGACAATAACAAACGCATTGCAAGACTCATCACCAAAGAGCTCACGGTCTGCGGGTACATCCACCCATTGGTTCACTCCCGCTGCAACCGGGATAGTTAAGGCTTGCTTAAAGCCGGCGGGCACATAATTCTCCGGACGACCCGTATCCCAGAGCTCAACCGTCAAGCTGGTTGCTTCGGATGCGGACACCAGAATCCGTAATCCTTCAAAGCCGCCGTCCACAGGAAACGTAAATCCCACATCCGAAGCAAGCCGGTATTCTTCAGCCGGACGGTCAAGCCGAATTTGCGTCATCGTGCTGGATGCCGTCACCGTTCCCGTTCTCGCCAACTCCGCCGGATCTTCATTGCGAAGACCAATAATAGAAGCATCCATGCGCAGCATCGTTTGTTGAAGCTCGGTTAAATGCCGCTCGCGCAGCTCGCGAGGCGTAATGCCTTTGCTGGCCGACAGCGCGGCGCCAACACCGGCCGCTTCCCCCATTACCGCGCAGGTTGCCATCACTCGGGTTGTCCCGAAGGCAACATGAGAAGCGCTGACATTGCGTCCCGCGAACAGCAGATTGCCGACATTCCGGGAGTACAAGGAGCCGAACGGAATATGGTAGATGCCGTCGGCATGGAGATGCTTGGAGCCGCTTTCGGTTGCGTACATGCCTTGCGGCGGATGCAGGTCAATCGACCAGCCGCCAAAGGCGATGCGGTCCTCGAACGGACGCTGGGAGATCACGTCGTTTTGCGTCAGGATGGTATCGCCCAGAAAGCGACGGTACTCCCGCTTGCCAGGAATGGAGCCAACCCATTCCAGCGTCATATTCTCGGCTTCGAATTTGCCGGAGTTTTTAATATAATCCCAAATGCCGTATATTACGGACCATAATTCATCCCGGATCCGTTCGTTCTCGTGAACCGTATCCAGCTCGCCGCCCCATTCGATCCACCAGTAATGGCAGCCGGAATCGCCGCTGCGGATGACGCGCTTGAGCGGAATCGAGGTCGTCGTAATATCTTTCGCAAACGATGGAGCAACAAACCGGACCGGCTTGCCGGTATCCTTCGTGTAGAACAATAAGGTACTGCCAAGCGTAATATCGTCGGCAGCCTCCGGTGCCCAATCCTCCCCGTACTCCTGACGGGCCTCCCGGCCGATGCGGTATGCCGCCCCCGCGAGGAAGCCAACCAATCCGTCTCCCGTACAGTCAAGGAACACGTCGCTCTCGAACGTTATTTCCCGCTCCGAGCCCATCATCCAGCCCGTTACGTTGCGGATAGTCCTGTCATCAAGTTCTCCATCTGCCTCCACTTCACGGACATCCGTATTCATATACAAGGTAAGATTAGGCTCCGCTCTTACCGCTTCCAGCAGCGTCACATCCCACAGGTAAGGATTACCTTCCGGATTGCGGTACTGGTTCTGAATAAAAAGTTCTCCCATGATACCCGTTTCCCGGGCATACCGGTTAACGCCATGCCCGGTAGCGCCGCATACCCATACCCGCACTTCGGAGCTGGAATTGCCGCCAAGCACCGGCCGGTTATGGACAAGCGCCACCTTTTGCCCCAATCTTGCCGCGGCAATCGCCGCGCTGATGCCTGCCAGACCTCCGCCAATAACCGTCACATCGGATTTTACCGTCTCGTGTCTCATGTCATAAGCCTCCTTCAATTTAGCCTTTCACGGCCGAACTGGAAATACCTTGTATAATGTACTTCTGGCCAAGCAGGAAAATTAGAATCATAGGAACGATTGCCGCCGAAGAGGCTGCCATCATACCGTTGTAGTCAACGTTGTTTTCCAGAACGAAATTCTGGAGGCCTAGAGGAATCGTATACAGCTTGGGGCTTTGCAGGAAGACAAGCGCATTCTCGTAATCGTTCCATTGCCAGGAAAAATCGATTATCGCAAACGTCGCCAAGGCCGGCTTAGCCAGCGGCAGCACAAGCCGGAAGAATATCCGGAAATGTCCCGCCCCGTCTAGAAAGGCCGATTCCGTAATCTCCTTCGGAATGCCCAGGAAAAACTGCCGGAGCATAAATACGCCAAAGATCGAGAACATGGCAGGCAAGATCAGCGCCCAGTGCGTGTTATAAATATGAAGCCAGTTAAACATGATAAATTTCGGAACAAAGATAACTTGAGGAGGGATCATCATCATGGATAAATATACCATAAAAAGGGTGTTCCGCCCTTTAAATTCCGTGCGGGCAAAGCCGTAAGCGGCAAGTGCCGACATAAAGACGGCGCCGGCCGTGCCTATCACCGATATTTTCAGAGAGTTCAAATAATAAGGCAAAAAGTTATAGCTTCCCGACCATATCCGCTTATGACTGCTTAAGTCGAGCTTCGAAGGAAGCCATTGGCGGAATACTTCGCTTGGAGTCTGGAAGGATGTGCTGATCATCCATAAGAAAGGGACAATCATAAACAACCCTGCGATCAGCATCAAGATCGTAACGGAAAGCTTAACCGGTAGGTTCTTATTGGTTTCAATCATCAGGCTTGCTCCTCTCTTAGTAATGGACCCAGCGTTTTTGGCCAACCCACTGGATGATCGTAATGATAAGAATAAAAGCGAACAGGAACCACGATATCGTTGACGCATAACCCATCTCATAGTAACTGAAGGCTGTTTTGTAGACGAACAGCGACAAAATGGTCGTGCTGCCGCTTGGACCGCCGCCCGTTATAGCCTGAATAAGAGAGAAGGACTTAACGGTCATAATCAGACCGGTAATAAGAAGCATAAATGTCGTTGGACTGACAAGCGGCCATACGATCCGCCAGGTAATCGTTGCCGAACCCGCTCCGTCGATCCGCGCGGCTTCCAGCTGCTCGGTCGAGATTTCCTGAAGGGCTGCCAAGTAAATAATCATGTTGTAGCCAAGCATAAACCAGATTTGGATAACGTCGATCGCATACATCGCCGAGCTTGTATCCGCGAACCAGCCCGGAGGCGATACGATGCCGATAAAGCGAAGCACTTCATTGATTGGTCCTTGGGACGGCTGGAACAGCAGCATCCAGACAAACGCAACCGCTACGCCGCTTGAAATATACGGCAGGAAGAACATCCCCCTGAGCAGTCCCTTCAAGTACACGCTGCGGTTGAGCACCAGCGCAACGAGGAACGCCAGCCCCAGCGAGACGGGAACGGAGAACAGGAAGATGGCGGTATGCTTAAGCGAGGCATAGAACTGATCATCGCCGAACAAACGGTTGATATTGTCCATGCCGGTGAACTTCCAGTTGGGATTAGCGAATTGATAATCCGTAAACATCATGAAGAATGAATATAGGGCTGGCAAAATAAAGAAGGCCACAATGCCCAGCATATTCGGTAAAACAAACGCGTAACCAATCCAGCCTTGCTTCTGAATCCAGCTTTTCCTTTTCACAGAAAACGCCGCCTTTCTTGATCGTATAGAGCTGTCTGAAAATAGCAAAGAGAGAAGAAGGAAGCGGGGAATCCTTCTTCTCTCTTGGGGGCTGAAAAGCTATATTCGGTTACTTGATATATTCCTGATGTCGTTTAGCCATATTTTTGAGCGTGGTATCAAGATCCTGCTCGTTCAGGAAGAATTTCTCGTACTCTTCCTTCCGCGCATCCAGAGCCTGCTGCGGTACGCTGAGCTGGAACGAAGGGAACTGGCCGAATACGACTTTGTTCATCGATTCGGTATCGTACTTGTCTTCTACGCCTTTTAGCAGCAGATCCATCGCTTGTTTGTTGTCCACGCTCTTCGAGGACGGGATTCGTCCGCCGCTTGCCATCGGCAGCATGCCGCCGTCCGCATACCATTTCGCAAACTTCCAGGCAGCGTCCTGGTGCTTGGATTTCGCGTTTACGGAAAGCACGTCGCCTAGACCGCCCGGATATTTGTAATCCTTCTGGTCCGCCGTTACTTTCGGAATCGTAGCGAAAGCGATTTTGAAGTCATGCGGGAAATTGGTCAGGTCATTCGCGTTACGGAAAATAAATTCGCCTGCTGACAGCATCGCTGCCTCGCCTTTCAGGAACATCGTGTCTACCGGCATCTTGCTCGTTACCTGCTCGCCGTATTCCGGCGTCGATTTGTCTACGAACATCATGTCATGAACCGTTTGCAGCTGCTTTTTCCACAGATCGTTATCGAAGTTGGAAGTCCCGTCCGGCTTCGTTACGCCAAGTCCGGCAATCGTTCCGTCGATTGTAGCGGTAAAGGCGGCATCATGCTGAAGAAGTCCGTATACCTTGTCTGTTTTCAATTTGTTCGCGTACTCTCTCAAATCATCCCAAGTCCAGTCCACAGCAGGGATTGGCAGTCCGGCTGCGTCCAGCATATCTTTGTTCAGCCAGATAAACGCCATATTTTTCTTTGTTGGAATGCCGTAATATTTGTCTCCGATTTTCCATTGAGCGGCATCCGGACCCATTTGGTCATCGATGTTATAGTCGGTTTTACTGCTAAGATCCAAGGCTACGCCGGCGTCAACGCGCTTCTGCAAGCGGGTGAGCGTGTAGTTGATGTAGAGGTCTGCATCCTGTCCGGTCATAAGCGCCGTGTCAAGCTTCAGATTGCCCGGATCATCGTTGACGTAGCGGATATATTCAACCTGAATATCCGGATTTTCCTTATTCCAGTTGTCAATGACGGCTTGGGGGCCCGCTTCCGCGGGAACGGCTCCCCATAGGGTAAGCTTTACTTTTTCACCGGGTTTGCCTACCGGAGATTCGCTTGCCGTTCCGGGGCTTGCACCGGTATTTCCGTTATTGCCGCCGTTGCTTCCGCATGCCCCAAGAATCGTGGCAGCCAAGGTCGTAATCAGTACTGTTTTTAACCAGCCTTTTCTTTTCATTCGTTTTCCCCCTTCTGAAGATGTCCAGCCTGTTTGCTACGTCTTTAACTTTATCACCTGCCCGGCTATTGGGGGATGAACAGCGTTTGGGGAATCATAGAACGAATTTTTGTTCTTTACGGTATTCGTTTGGAGTGACGCCGCACCAGCGTTTGAAAATTTTGATGAAGTAGTTGTCATTCTCGAAGCCTACGGTTCGGCCGATATCGCTGACAGTCCGTTCGGTCTCTGCAAGCAGCATTTTCGCTGCCGCAACGCGGCGATTCTGGATATAATGCGTTAAGGTGGAGCCCGTCTTCTTCTTGAACAAATCGCTGACGTAGCTTGCATCCATGCGGATCAAATCAGCGAGGCTCTTCAAGGTGATATCCTCGGCGAAATGCTCTTCAATATAGGCAATAATGCGGTTCATCTCCGGATGATCGGTTGGCTCCTGCGCCGTCTTCTCCGGAAACCACTTGTCTGCCTTGCGCAGCTTCTCCATTCTCGCAAGCTCGGCGGCTACCTTCTCCATCGCCTGCCTTAAGCCTGCCAAATCCAAAGACAGCTTCATCAAGTACCCCGAAGCTCCATATTCTACGGCCTGACGGGCATATTCGAATTCGCTGACGGCCGTAAGCATAACGAACCGGCATTCGAACCCTTCCTCCCTGGCAAGCTGCAAGAGCCGTATGCCGTCCATCACCGGCATAAAAATATCGGATATCACGACATCGGGCTGAAGCTCCCGGATCATCCGCAGCCCTTCTTCGCCATCTGCCGCTTCACCAACAATCTCAAACGGAATATCCGCCTTCGCGAATAACTTGCGCAAGCTTGCTCTTGCATGCTGCTCATCCTCAACGATTAATGTCCGCCACATGGGTAAGTCCCTCCTCCGCATAAGGTTTGGATAACAGCAGCGGGCAATTCATCGTCACCCGCGTTCCTTCTTCGGACGATTCCAACTGGAGTCCCGAAGGCTGATTTTTGAACAAAAGCTCCAGACTTTCCCGCAGGTTCTGGATACCGATGCTTTTCCGTTTCCGCGCGGATTGCCTATTCTTTGCCTTCTCGATCCCAACTCCGTTATCGATCACTTCCAGAATAAGCTGCTTGCCCCGGCTAGCTGCCCTTATAATGATGCGCCCTTCCAGCTGGGATTGTCCAAATCCGTGCAGCAGCGAATTTTCAACAAGCGGCTGCAGACTGAACTTCGGAATTAGAGCGAATTCAAGCTCGCCCTCTACCTCGTATTGAACCTCAATGCCATGTCCAAACCGCTTTCGCTGAATGTCCATATAAGATTCAATAAGGATGATCTCTTCTTTGAGAAGAATAAGGTCGGCCTCCGTATTTAGAGTGGTTTCCAGTATCTTTCCAAGCGCTACGCAAATATCGTAAATATCGTCTTCGTCCTTATCCAAGGCTATGCTTTTGATCGTATTGAGCGTATTCAGCAGAAAATGGGGATTCATCTGCCCCAGCAGCACCTGGAACCGGACAAACTGCTTCTGCCGTTCCTCCAGCTTTAATCTTTCCAAAAGACCGTTAATGTCGGCGATCATCGAGTTGAAGCTTCGGGTTAAGGCCAGAATCTCTCCCCTTCCCTGCTCCGGCAGCTTGGCCTTCAGATTGGATTTGACCGTTGTTTCCATCTTTCGCTGAAGCAGCTTAAGCGGTCCCGTAACCGTGGAGGAGATCAAGTAAATCATCAGCATAAACAAGATCAGAATGGCGATATAGAGGGCAAAGGAACGTTTCTTCTGCTTGTCTACCTCGTTAAACAGCAGCGATAGAGGAACCTTCTTAACCAGATAACCGTTCAGCTCTTGAACATGGTTATACGTATACATCATCTGGTTATTCAAGATTGAGGTAGAGGAAGCATCATTCTCCCCGTTCAAGCCGGCTGACGCGATGGACGCGGCAACGGCTGGCGGCACGCTTTCTTCAGGAGAGGATTGAAGGATGGTATTCCCGCCGGCATCCAGCAGGAAATAAGCCCCTTCCCCGCTGCTGCCTTGCGTTTTCTCCGCAAACCATGCTTCGTAATCAATACTGAACCGCCCGTAAGCAAAAGGCTTTAGCCCGTCGTCCCTGAGCACTTCAAAAAGGCTGAGCATCCGGTTGCCCTTAACCTCCCGTATTTCGGTGGATTGATCATTCGTGCGCCAAATATACCGCTGACCGCCTTCCCGCTTCAGCTCCCGAACCCAGGCCTCCGAGCTGATCTCCTCGTAATTTAAGGAATTCTCCGGCGTATAGGAGGTGTAAGCGTTTCCTTTTAAGTCGATCAAGGTGTAGTAAACCGTAGCACCGGTTAAGAAAAAGCTGTTTTCGATACCCGCAAACTTATTTTCAACGATTTTTTTGCGGTTGATGGCATCGTATTGCTCCGGCTTTTGCATGACCTGACGAAGAACGGAATCCTGCTCGAGCAGCATACCCGTCTTCATGACAAGGCTCATCAGGTCAACAAGATCGGTCTTAAGCCCTTCCAGCTGCTCGATGTTTTTGTCGGATGCGTTCCGCTGGAGCAGCTCTTCCGTCTCCCGGAAATTGTATAGGAATAGCAGCGCGATAGGAACAAGAAGGAAGATCAGGAGGGACAGCAAGATCCGGTTTTTAAACGTAGCCGGCGTTAGCAAGCGGAATAATCGGGTGAACATTGGCGCTCAGTCCTTCACTTGGATGTATACCTCTCAATTTACTTGACGGATACGCCCGTCCGCAAGAAAAAAAACAAAAGCGGCTGTGCACGGTTTCCCGCACAGCCGCTTCGGACAGTAACTTATTTCTTCCTGCTTCTTCTCTTTTTAGCCGTTGAGAATTGGATGTGGACTCCGTCGATTTCGCTCATGAGAACATTGCGGAACACAAAGGCCGCTACGTTATTATAGTTCCCGTAAAAGTCGGAAAGGTCATCATTATAGAACTGGACGACCTTAATCCGGAATACCGGATAAACGTAGGTGCTGCCGAATATCGATCGAAGGGCGACAAACTGGAAGATCCGGTTTGTGCGAAATGCAATCCGGTACAGTCCCGCGATCTCCCTCGCCGTCAAGGTACGCGCTATCGGGCTAATGGCTTTCCCGCCGCTGATGACTTTAACGCGAATGCCGATGTCGCCGATCACTTTGTCCGAAGCGATTAGGGTCGCCAGCGCTTTCGCTTTTTTGAACCCTTTTACAAACAGCTTAACCTCGAATTGACCGTCCCCATGATCCTCCAGCGAGCCAACCCTTACAAGCGGGTCTTTGCCAACCGAATATTTGATCTCGTTAAAATACGTAAATTCCGGCGGAGATAAACTGATTCTTGCCTTCTTTCCGTTTGACATGATGAATCTCCTCTCTCCTATGACGATTACTAGTATCCTATTTTTAGAGAGAGGAGACGGTTACCGCATTCAACCACGCGGGACAACTTTTTTTCTATTCTGCGTCCGAATAAACGTAATACGTACAGCCTTGCTCCGCTTGAAAACCGCCGTCGCTAAGAGCAACAGCCGTCCCTTTCTCATCCTCCACGCGGATAGAGCCGGCATAGCGAAGCTTGCAAACGCCGCTTATTCTTGCTTCAATGGCGGCCCTCTTCAGCGTTCCATTCGCCCATTCCACATCAACAACATATCCGCCTCTTGCCTTCAAGCCGCTGATCTGGCCTTTCGTCCACGATGCGGGCAGCGCAGGCAGCAAGTCAATCGTACCCAGATGCGTTTGGAGCAGAAGCTCGGCAATGCCCGCGCTTCCGCCAAAATTGCCGTCAATCTGGAATGGCGGATGGGCGTCAAGCAGATTCGGGTAAGTGGATCGCGCAAGCAAGGTCTGTACGGCATCGTAGG
Organism: Paenibacillus sp. ATY16; assembly: GCF_003399985.2. Classification (NCBI taxonomy): domain Bacteria; kingdom Bacillati; phylum Bacillota; class Bacilli; order Caryophanales; family Paenibacillaceae; genus Paenibacillus; species Paenibacillus sp. ATY16. Next base: position 125,617 of record NZ_NMOK02000015.1, read on the forward strand.
CCTGCTTCTCATCCTTCAAGCGGGCAAACAGATTCAGCAGCCAAGCGCAGCTCCAGCCGGTATGCCCGCCGCCGTTCGCCAGCCTGCGATCAAGCGTCGCGACAACCGCTTCCAGCAGCTCCGGCGTATTTTCGTTAATTTCTTTGCCCGGATAAACCCCGTACAGATGCGAAACATGGCGATGCCCCGGCTCGCTTTCTTCGAAATCCTCATACCACTCCTGAAGCTGGCCATGACGGCCAATCTTATAAGCAGGAAGACGATCCAGAGACGCAAGGAGTTCATCACGGAACTCCGTTTCTTCCACACCTAGTACGTCAATAGCTTCCAGACAGTTCCGGAATAGATCACGAATGATGGCCATATCCATGGTCGAACCATACGAAACGCTGCAAGGTTCTCCGTCGCTCGTCAGGAACTTGTTCTCCGGCGAGGTGGACGGATTCGTAACCAAATCGCCGTTTGGTCCTTCGATCAGCCAATCCAGGCAGAATAAAGCCGCTCCTTTGAGCAGTGGATAAGCTTTCTCGCCAAGAAAATCCTTATCCAGGTTATACAAGTAGCTCTCCCATACCTGACGGACAAGCCATGCGCCGCCAAGCGGCCAGAATGCCCAGCTGGCGCTCCCGCCGGTTGGCGTCGTCATCCGCCAGATGTCCACATTATGATGGGCGGTCCAGCCTCGGCTGCCGTAATGAATTCTCGCTGTACGCGAACCGGCCTCGCTCATTTCCTTAAGCATGGTGAAGAGCGGCTCGTGGCATTCGCTGAGGTTGCATACTTCCGCTGGCCAGTAATTCATCTGCGTATTGATGTTAATCGTGTAATCGCTATGCCAAGGCGGCGACACGTGATGATTCCAGATTCCCTGAAGATTCGCGGGCTGGGTACCCGGTCTCGAGCTTCCCATCAGAAGGTAACGTCCGAAATGGAAATAGAGCGCCTCCAAATGAGAGTCCTGCTTGGCCGTTTGATAGTCCGCAAGCCTGCGGTCGGTTGGCTTGTCGGAACCGTCCGTGTCATCCGCCAAAGAGAAGGTAACGCGGTCGAACAACAGCCGGTGATCTTCGGCATGACGGCTGCGCAGCGCTTCGAATCCGAGAGCCGCAGCCTTTTCCAAGCGATTGGAGCAGCGTGCCGAGCAAGCTTCATGATCCGGCAACCGTCCGTACCCGGCAAAGCCCGTTTCGGCAGTCAAATAAATATGAAGGTAAGCCGCATTCCGGACCTCAAGCCCCTTCTCTCCGTTCTTCACCGTTCCATCGGTCTCCACCTTCACCCGGATCTCGAACGGCAGGCCAAGCCCCTCCTCATAGAGGACATCCATAGGATGATCTTTATGATAATTGCCGGCCACATGGCTTGGTGCTTGTCCAATCAAATGAAGCTGTCCTTCCGCCGTTTCCTCTAACCGGTACCGCAGCAAGGAATCCACAACGATATCGCGGTTTAAAGTTCCGCCTGCAGCTTCATAACGGACGACAAGCGTTTGGTCCGGTACGCTCGCGAAATATTGGGAGCTTACCGTAAGGGCGCCATCGCGGTAGCTGGCTGCGGCAATCCCTTCATTCAGATGCAGCTCCCGTTTGTATTGCGATACGGCGGATTCCCGGTCTTCTCTGCGCACGATCGAAAGACCGCCAAGCGGCAAGTAAGGCTCGACATCCTGACCTTGCATGGTGGATTCAATCAGCCGCTCGGCTTCCGCGTATTTCCCGGAAAATATAAGCTGCCGAGCCTTGGCAAGATAACGCTGGGCTTCATAATTAATCGGGTCCCGCGGAAAACCGGCCCATAAAGTATCCTCATTCAGCAATATTTGATCGGTTTCCGTTCCCGCGAATACCATTCCGCCAATCCGGCCGTTGCCGATTGGCAAGGCTTCTTCCCATACCGATGCCGGCTGCTCATACCAAAGCTTCCAATCCCGTACTTTCCCCATCGCGCATCCTCCGTCTCCCTAAGCCAAAGAGAGCCCGCAAAATTCGGGCTCTCTTATCGTCAATTGCTTATTATTCGTTCCACAGCTTCACGCGAGCTTTAACCAGATCTTCGCGGATTTTTTCTGCTTTTTCAACATTAGCTTTTACAAGCTCTTGTTGGTAGGCATCCCAAATTTTATCAAAGTCTTCCGGTTTAGCCAAGATCGCTTCAGGAATACGTTTCCAAGTGATGTCCGTAAGTTTCTTCTCGATAACTACGGCTTCGCTGTCGCCAGGAACCGGAATATTCCATGCTGCGCCCCAAGGCTTAACTTTGAACTCTTCTTCTTTAGGGAACAGATCTTTCCAAGTCGTTGCGCCGTAAGCTTTAAGTGTTTCTTTCTCAGCATCGTTAAAGCCTGCTACGATTTGCTCTGGGAAGCTTGTTGTGTAGTAGTTACCGCTTGGATCCTTCACGCCGTCGCCGTAGTGACCGCTGAGCAGGTTGTAAAGGCCGATACCCGTTTCTTTCGTGAAGTTAACAGCGTCGTTGATCTTGCGGTTATTTACATCTTCAGGAATAACGCGTTTGCCGTCAACAACATTGTATTGCTTGCCTTCGATACCCCAGTTTACAAGCACTTGACCTTCATCGGAAGCCAGATAGTCAAGGAATTTGATCGTACGAACCGGATCCGGATTGTCTTTGGAGATCGCTACGCCGCTGCCAGCCATAAAGCCGGTTGGCCAGAACGATGCTTCTTTCACATCTGCGGACATCGTAACCGGGTAGTGGCCGTAGCCTTGATCGAATTTGCCTGCTGCTTTCAGAGCTTTCTCGCCATCGCCATAATCCCAGTCTTGGTCAATCAAGCCGAGGACGCGGCCGGAAGCGATTTTCGCTTTGTATTGATCGTATTTCTGAACGAAGCTTTCCGGATCAAGCAAGCCTTCAGCGTTCATATGGTTAAGCCATTTGAAGTATTCTTTCTCTTCCGGACGACGGAAGTGATACGTTACTTTTTGCGTATCCACATCAATGTTGAACTCGCCGTCATCGGAACCGCCCGTTGCGAGGAACGCAGGGTTCGTCACCGAAATGTACATATGCCAGTCGTCAGCATTCAGGGTCAGACCAATATTCGGGTTGCCGTTCTCGTCTTTCGGATGAAGAGCCAGATAGTCTTTGATTGCTTTCTCGTAATCCGCTACCGTACGGATTTGCGGGTAGCCCAGCTCTTTAACGACACGGTGCTGCAGCTCGAAGCCGCCGCCAGCGTTGAAGTACTGCTGCCCAATACCATTGTAGGAAGGAATAACATAGATCGCATGGTCATCATCGCTGTAACGAAGACGGCTCATATTGCCTTCAAATAGTTTTTTCAAGTGTGGAGCGTATTTATCAATCAGATCAGTCAAATCAAGTACAGCGCCAGCGTCTACGAATTTGCTGATACTTGTTTTCGCGCTGATGAGGTCCGGGTATTCTCCGCTTGCTGCAATCAGGGACGACTTTTGAACTGCATCGCCTACCGCGAATTCCGCATCAAGGGTAATGCCTGTTTTCTCTGTAAGGGTTTTGCCGATTTCATCTTGCATATTTGCCCAGTTAGGCGATGGATCTTCGCTGTAATACGTCAGTGTAAGCGGTGAAGTATCTTCAGGCGCTGCTGACTCCGAGTTTGTTGCATTGCCGCCAGTATTTGCGCCGCTGCTATTCTTTTCATCATTGTTATTGCTTCCGCAGCCCGCCAGCAAACCGGCAACTAACGTTGTAGACAATGCAAGGCTTGACCATTTGCTGATTTGATTCATGTAATAACCCTCCTATATATTTATGAGAACCATATCGTATTAACGGGTTTCCCCAAGAATACCGCTTCTAATCATCAGATCAGCCTTTTACGGCGCCTAATGTCATGCCTTTGACGAAGTATCTCTGCAAGAAAGGATAAACAACCAGGATTGGCACGGTTACGACGATCGTAATCGCCATTTTTACGGATTCCGGGGAAACCGACGACATCATTTGCGTCATGTTCGAGTTATGGATATCCACGTTATTGCCGGAAGTCGTACTTTGCAGTACCTTCATCAGCTCGAATTGCAGCGTAGTCAGCGATTCTTTGGAGCCGTTGTAGAGATAAGTATCAAACCAGGAATTCCATTGACCAACGGCAAGGAACAGAGCGATCGTCGCAAGCGCCGGCTTTGCCATCGGAAGAATAATGCGCCAGTAGATCGTAAAGTCATTCGCGCCGTCGAGCTTGGCCGACTCTTGCAGCGCATAGGGAATGCCGTCCATAAAGGAGCGGATGACGAATACGTTAAACGCGCTTACGAGACCGGGAAGAATGTAAACCCAGAACGTTCCCATCATGTGCAAGTCGCGGATCAGGAAGTAGACCGGAATCAAACCGCCCGATACATACATGGTCAGCGCCAGGAAGACGGATACGAACTTGCGTCCCTGAAAGTCAGGCCGGCTCAGCGTAAACGCGAGCATCGAAGCGCTGATCAAACCTACGACTGTGCCGGCTACCGTACGCAATACGGAGATTTTGAAGCCGGTAATCAAGCCGCCGAAGGAGAAGATTACTTTATAGTTTTCAGTCGTAAAGTCACGCGGAAAAATCGTAATCCCGCCCCTTACGCTGTCTACGGAATCATTAAACGAAAGAGCAAGCACGTTCAGGAACGGATACAAAGTGATGATCATTACGAAGATAACGAATACGTACACGAACACGCTCAGAAGCCGGTCTGACAGAGGCGCGCCGCCCAGCATTTTTTTTGATGTCATGGCTCAACCTCCTCCTTACATGATGCTTTCTTTCGTAATTTTCTTAAACAGCCCGTTTGCCATAAACAGGAGAATAATACTAACAACCGAGTTGAAAATATTAACCGCCGTACCGAACGAGTAACGGCTCATCTGCAAGCCGTATTCAAGCGCATACAAATCAAGGACTTGAGAATAGTCGCGAACAAGATTGTTCCCGAGCAGGAACTGTTTCTCGAAGCCGATCTGGATCAAGTGACCGATCGACATAATGAGCAGGATAACAATCGTCGAACGAATGCCCGGCAGCGTAATGTGCCAAATCTGGCGAATACGGTTCGCTCCGTCTACTTTCGCCGCCTCATACATCTCTTGACTGATGCCCGCAATAGCCGCCAGATAAATGATGGTGTTCCAGCCCATCTCTTTCCATACATCGGAGATGGTTACAATGCCCCAGAAATAATGCGGCTTCGCCAGAAACTGTATCGGCGTATCGATAATGCCAAGCCACATCAGAATTTCGTTTACCGTACCGTGGTCGGCCGAGAGCATCTTGGATACGATACCCGCAACGACAACCCAGGATACAAAGTGAGGCAGATACGATACGGTTTGGGCAAACCGTTTGAAGGCCATGCTGCGGACTTCATTAAGCAGAACCGCGAAGATGATCGGTACCGCAAAGCCTGCGATAATTCCCATAAAGCTCATCGCCAGCGTATTTCTCATAACAAGATAAAACGTATCATCCTGGAACAGCATTTTGAATTGATCGAAGCCTACCCAGTCCTGCTCCCAGAACGATTTGGCCGGCTTGAATTTCTGGAAGGCCATTGTCCAGCCCCAGAGCGGATAATAACTAAATACAAACACCCAGATTATGAAAGGCAGCGACATCATGTATAAGTATTTATTACGCATAGCTGTTTTCCAAAAGTTTCTCTCTCTTTTTCGCGTCTGCTGCTGAACGCTAGTTGTGACCGCTTTCATCGTTATCCCTCCTGCCTTATGCATTCATGATAACGGATACATGGCAGCTCTCGGTACCCAAAGGATTTGGCATAAAATCATATAAAAATTAGTGTAAGCGGATTCAACACCACAAAAAAACGCATGATTTTCTCCGGGGGAGAGAAAACCACGCGTCCTGTCAGGATTCTTTCTTTCGGAAAACAGACGGCGAAGAGCCTACGTACTTGCGGAATTTGCTGTGGAAATAATCGACGTTCGCATAGCCGACCATCTCCGCAACCTGGTACACCTTAAGTCCTTGCTCAAGTAATATTTTCGCTTGTTCCATCCGTACTTTATCCAGATACGTGTTGAAGTTTTCTCCGGTTACCTGCTTGAACAGCTTGCCGAGATAAGCGCTGTTATAGTTAAACAATTCGGCAAGCGTCTCCATTTTCAGGTTCTCCTTGTAATTCCGGTGAATCAGGTCGATCATGCGATTGATCTGCTTGTCCGCGGACGAGTTGTCGAGAGCGTCGGCAATCTGATCGATGATCGCCGTAACAAGTCTGGTCAGCGAGCTCATCCGGTATTCGCGGAACAGCTCCGGTATGCGCTGCCGGTAATCGCGGACCGGAAGCTCCGGCCGCTTGGACGCGAGCTTATCGAGGACGGCCGACACAAGCTCAACAAATGCCGCCTTCATCTCGGCTTCGCCAAAGCCCATCGCTTTCATCGCTTCCGCGGATTCCTCGATCTGCTGCCGGATTGCCTCCCTGTTTACAATCTCGAGCGCCAGGTAAAGCTTCTCCGCCGTTCCGGTCAAGTCCGGCTTGGCATCCCCGCTGCCTCCCGGCAATTGCGGATCCTCCGCGATAATCTGCCCGCTTTCCAGGAAAAACCTGTTTTTCATCCGTTCAAGCGCCTTTTTATAGACAGCCGGAATATCCGCGCTGCACGCCGCCTTGCCTCCCGACACGACGGTAAAATCCGAAGCCAATCCTTCGCAGGCATCGGCGATTATCGCATGCGTTTCCCGGCGGAAGCGTTCATTGTCCAGGCCTTTGTTCAGCAGAATCAGCAAATACGGCTCCATGGCGATAGCAAGACCCGCACCTGACTGCTCCAGCCGCTCGGATAACCTGCGTTTAATCTGGGCATGTCCGGCCGTTTCCTCCTCATTCCGTTCATGCGTCTTGACGAGCAGCAATTCGAACTCCTTCCAATCCGGAGAAGCGGACAGCTGAGACAGGCTTGGGCCCGCCGTTCCTTCAACAAGCAGACGCTTCAAGTCATCCTCCGCATTGCCTTGGCGTTCGTACAGGCTTTTCCGGCGCGTCTCATACTCAAGATCCAGCTCTTTCCTCAGGGATTGCAAGTAGTCCATCAGCTCGTCCTCGTCAACGGGCTTCAGCAAATACCCGTCAATCCGCTGGACTATTGCCTGCTTGGCATATTCGAAATCCGCGTAACCGCTTAGGATCAATACATGCATCGTGCCGCCGTTTTCGCGGATCGTTCGGATCAGCTCAAGCCCGTTCATCTCCGGCATGCGAATGTCCACGATAATGAGATCCAGCTCATGCTGTTCGCATTTCTGCAGGGCATCCTTGCCGTTGGCTGCGGTGTCAACCACTTCATAACCGAGACTCTCCCATTCCAGCAAAGTCCGGAGACCTTCCCGGATCATCGGTTCATCGTCTACAAGCAATACTTTATACATATAAATCCTCCCCAAAAGGCAAGGTGAAGGAAACCTTCGTCCCTATACCCGGTTCACTCTCGTATTGAAGCCCGTGCTCCGGTCCGTACGTCAGCTGCAGGCGCAAATGGACATTGCGCAGACCAATCCGGTTGTTTTCTGCATCCTCTGTTTCGTTCAAATGCTGGGTAAGCTTTTCTATTTTCTCGCGGGACATCCCCGCTCCGTTATCGATGACTTCAACCCGGACGTAATCCCCTTCCCTTACTGCCCGAACCGTTACCATGCCGCCCTCCATCTTGTTCTCGAAGCCGTGAATCACGGCATTCTCAACAAGCGGCTGAATAATAAGCGGAGGAATCGACACTCTTTCCACAATCGGATCCACATGAAGCTCGTAGGATAAACGGTCCTCATACCTGAATTTCTGAATATCCAAATAACAGCGGACAATATCGATCTCATCGGCAAGAGGCGTAAGCCGCTGGCTGACCTCGATGCTGCGCCTCATTAACTTGCCAAGCAGGCGGACAACCTGCGAGATCTCCTTTTCCCCTTTCAAATGAGCTTTCATCCGGATCGATTCCAGCGCGTTAAACAGGAAATGCGGATTAATCTGGCTGGCCATCATCTTCAGTTTGATTTCGTTCTGCTTGGCTTCAAGCAGGCTCTTCATCTTGTTGGATTCCTGGACTTCCTCCACGAGGCTATTAATGCTCGACACCATGGAATTAAACTGCCTGGACAGCTGTCCAATCTCATCCCTGCCGTCAATCTCCATCACGATGTCCAGCTTGCCGGTAGCAACCTTCGTAATATGCTTGCTCAAGCGGAGCATCCGCTTCGTAATAATCGTGGATACGCCTATAATCAGGAAAATGGCAATAATCAAGCTGATTGAAATAACCGTTAAGGCAAGCGAGTTAATCCGGTTGGCATCCGCTACAATCGTGTCTACCGAAAATACCGAAATAATGCGGAGCGTATTTCCGCTGGCTTCGGGTATCAAAGGCTCTATCAGGACACGCGAGGCTTGACCGTCTATATTCGCGGAGTACATTCCGCTCTTCTCTTCCACGATGCTTTGCTCGTAGTCGATTTCCTGCAGCGTTTTCCCCGCCCGGCCCATCCGGTTTGCGGCAACAATCCGGTTATTGTCGTCAACAATCATCGTCTCGAACGATTCCTGATTCAGGATGCTGTTCAGCGCCTGCATATTTAGTGTAATAACCAGGACGCCGCTCGTATTGTTGCTCGAAAAGCTTATTCCGCGCACGAGACTCAAATAACTACGCTTGTCCCGCTCATCCTCGAGATAATACCAATTCACTCCGCTGCCGGGTCTTAATGCATTCGTATACCAGACGGTTTCCTTAATCGAATTGTCCGGCTGAATGAAATCCCAGTTGTTCAGCATCGTTGGATTCTCCATGTAAAACCGGATATTCGCCACTTCGTCATGCTGCTGCCGGATCTCGTTGAAATCGGTATATTCCCGGTATGCTTTAACGACCTCGTAGGTCGATTCGTATTTCCGGTTCGTCACAGCCTCCAGCCGGCTGTTCTCCAGACGGTAAGCGCTGTCGTAAGCGACATTCATCAGCTCGGTCGTCCTTGCTTTGACCCGCTGCACGTTTGTATGCGTCTGCTCCATCGCGTTATCCAGCGCCATATTGCGCAGCTCGTTTGTCAGAAACACGCCAACGATCAGAATTGGGATGAATGCGACTACGATACAGGATAAGATGAGCTTTGTTCTCAGCTTTACGTTGTTGAGCAGGTGCGAGAACATCTGAAACATCTTGCAAGCCCCCCGTCACCATTACGAAAAATTTGATTGCGTTTACATTCTAGGGGTTCAACCGCTAATTGTACAGGGATTTTATCTCCAATTTGTCGGGTATGAACGGTTGCGCCAGCATGTTAGAATTTTTGAAACCCCTTACAATTAAAGGAGCTGACTTTTGTCGTGACCCAACATTCGGAAGCAAAATATCCATTTCAAAACCCCGACCTGCCGCTCGAGCAGCGCGTTAATGATTTGGTTAACCGATTCACCCTGGAAGAAAAAATCAATCTGATGTGCCAGTACCAGGACGAGATTGCCCATCTTGGCGTTAAAGCTTACAAGCACGGCACCGAAGCGGCGCATGGCATGGCATGGCTGGGCGAAGCGACCACTTTCCCTCAGCCGATTGGCCTCGCTTGTACCTGGGACAAAGACCTGCTCCGCAAGATCGGAAGCGTCATCGGCGACGAAGCACGCGGCTTCTATGCCCAGAATCCGACGCATAACGGCCTGACGTTATGGGCGCCAACCGTCGATATGGAGCGCGATCCGCGCTGGGGCCGTACCGAGGAAGCTTACGGCGAAGATCCGCATCTGACTGGCAAGCTGTCCGCCGCGCTGACGCAAGGCATTCAGGGCGACCATCCGTTTTACGTGAAAGCGGTCGCATCGCTCAAGCATTTTATCGGCAACAATAACGAGATTAATCGCGGAGAATGCTCCGTCAGCCTGGACCCTCGCAACAAAAACGAATACTACCTGAAAGCGTTCGAAATTCCGTTCAAGGAAGGCGGAGCGCTGTCGATGATGACCGCCTACAATTCGGTAAACGGCGTTCCCGCCAATATCAATCCGGATGTGAACAACATCGTCAAACGGGATTGGGGCATGAACGGTTTTGTCGTAAGCGACGCCGGTGACGTGCTCGGCACCGTCAATGACCATCACTACGTCGATACGTACAAGGAAGCGGTAGCTCTGACGATCAAGGCCGGCGTAGACAGCATCACCGACGATCATCCGATCTCGAAGCAGGCGATCCGCGATGCGCTGGCGGAAGGAATGCTGACGGAAAATGATCTCGACATCGCTCTGCGCAACACATTCCGCGTCCGCTTCCGTCTTGGCGAATTCGATCCGGCAGACCGCAACCCTTATGCGGCAATCGACGAATCGGTGATCATGAAACAGGAGCATGCCGAGCTTGCCCTTGATGCCGTACGCAAAAGCATCGTGCTGCTCAAAAACGACGGTATCCTGCCGCTATCCGCGGAAAAGCTGAGCAAAGCTGCCGTCATCGGTCCGCTGGCCGGCATCGTATACCGCGATTGGTACAGCGGTCTTATGCCATACTCCATTTCGCCGTTCGAAGGCATCCGGAAGAAAATGAACGGTGCCCATCAAGCGGTAACCCTTGCAACGGGCAGCAATCGCGTGAAGCTTAAATCGCTGAAGAACGGCAAGTACGTCACGCTTGGAAGCGACGAGAAAAACTCGCTGTCCGCAAGCTCCCAGGGCGCCGATTCTGCCGATCTGTTCGAAACAACCGACTGGGGCTGGGACAGCCATACGCTCATCGCGGAGAACAACAAGCTCTACCTGACAACCGACGACGAGAAAATCACCGCGTCTTCCGAGCATATTTGGGAATGGTTCACCAAGGAAGTATTCCACGTTCGTCCGCAGCATGACGAGAACATCGTGACCTTTACCACCTGGAACAATCGTCCCGTAACCGTAAATGCGGAGACCGGAGCCTTGCAAGTCCAAGATGGCGATGCGATTATTGCCGAGCCTTTTGCGGTTGAAAAAGAAACCGACGGCCTGCAGGAAGCGATTGCTGCAGCGCGTAACAACGAAGTTGCGGTTGTTGTTGTCGGCAACCACCCGCTCATTAACGGGAAAGAGACGATTGACCGCCCTGACCTGACGCTGGCAGCCTATCAAGAAAAGCTCATTCGCGAAGTCTACTCCGTTAATCCCAATACCGTTGTTGTTGTTGTCGGCAGCTATCCGTTCGCCATGCCTTGGGTACAGGAGAACATACCTGCGATCGTCTATATGTCGCATGCCGGTCAAGAGCTTGGCCATGCCCTGGCAGACGTCCTATTCGGCGATTACAATCCGGCTGGACGCGTCAATATGACCTGGTATGAGTCGGCTGACCAGCTTGGCGAATTTATGGATTACGACATTATCAAAAGCGAACGCACTTACCAGTATTTTGCGGGGAAGCCTTTGTATCCATTCGGACACGGTCTGTCCTACAGCCGCTTCCAGTACGATGCTCTCGCGCTTGAGCAGTCTGAAGATACGATTACCGTTAGCTTCCGGGTTACGAATACTAGCGAAGCAGACGGCGAAGAAGTGGTTCAGCTGTACACTAGAGCCTTGGAATCCCGCGTGAAGCGTCCGCTCAGACAGCTCCAATCGTTCGAACGCATTGCGCTTGCTGCCGGCGAATCAAGGGAAATAAGCTTCGAGCTGGACCGTTCCGCTCTTGCCTTCTGGGATGTGACCAGAAGCAAAATGTGCGTCGAGCAAGGCAGCTATGCTTTCCTCGTTGGAGCATCCTCCGGCGATATCCGCCTGGAAGGAAACTTAAACGTTGCCGGCGAGACGATTCCGCCACGCGATTTGTCCCAAGTTACCAGTGCCGTGAATTATGACGATTATTCCAATATCATCATCAGCGACAGTACCGAAGGCGGCGACAGCGCAGCAACAACATCGTCCGCTGCTTGGCTCCGTTACGATGACGTCCTGATCGGCGAAGAAATCTGCTTCTTCGAAGCAAGAGCCTTGTCTGCGAAAGGCGCAGCCCTGGAGATCCGCCTGGATGCTCCGGACGGTCCGCTCGTTGGCGGCCTGACGCTGCAAGCAAGCTCCGCTTGGCAGACTGTCAGCGGATCGATTGAGCGAGCAGCCGGCAAGCATCAAGTGTATCTGGTTGTTCAAGGCGAAGGCGAAACGAAGCTGAGCTGGTTCCGCTTCGGCAAATAGCTGTTTGTTAGCCCGGAGAGGGGAGTAAAACTCCCTTTCCGGGCTTTTTCTATTGCCGTGCGTATCTTTGTTACGTACGAATGGGCAAACAGCCGCTTGCTCTTTGGGAGCAAGCGGCCGGTCGCCTATCGTTTTTCAAACTTACAGTTTTACAATAATCTTCTGACCGGAGGCTGGAACAAGCTTCAAGCCTTCGGATGTTTGCTGCGATTCAGCGCCTTCAACAGCCGCTGCCTGCGCAATACCGCGCAATACGGCCTGCCATGGCTTGCCTGTGCCTTCGTAGCTGATTTCGATTGTGCTGCCTGTACGTGTAGCCGTAGCTGTTGCTTGCGGCTGGCCGTTCAGATCATGGATAACCGCTTTCGCCGTTGCGCCGTCTTCCAGCTCGAACAGGTGCAGCGTTACGTTATCCGCATAATCGTAGTCCGGCTTTTGGTTATTGCTGCCGATGGCAAGAAGCGTGTTCGGACGAACAAGCAACGGAATCGAGCTGTAGCAGTGCTGCTCTTCCACCCATTTGCCGCCTTCAACCGTCGTGCCGTCGATCAGGCTGGTCCATTTGCCCGCCGGTACGTAATATTTCGCTGTACCCTCGGTATTAAAGATTGGAGCAACAAGCAGGCTTTCGCCCAGCATGTACTGACGATCCAAATAGTGAGTCGTTGGATCCTCAGGGAACTCGAGAACCATCGCACGCATCATCGGCACGCCTTTTTCGGTTGCTTCAACCGCATGGTTGAACAAATAAGGCATTAGGCTACTCTTAAGCTCCGTGAAGTAACGAAGGACGTCAACGGACTCCTCGTCGAAGAGCCAAGGCACGCGGTACGATTCGTTGCCGTGAAGACGGCTATGCGAGCTGAGCATGCCGAAAGCTACCCAACGCTTGTAGATATCCGGCGGTGCCGTCCGTTCGAAGCCGCTGATATCGTGGCTCCAGAAGCCAAAGCCGGACAGGCCAAGCGACAGGCCGCCGCGGAGCGATTCCGCCATCGAATCATAGTTCGCCGAGCAGTCGCCGCCCCAATGTACCGGGTACTGCTGGCCGCCAGCCGTAGCCGAACGCGCGAACAGCATCGCTTCGTTTTTGCCGCGGTTTTCTTCCAGTACTTCGAATACCGCTTTGTTGTACAGCTGCGTATAGTAATTGTGCATTTTTTGCGGATCGGAACCGTCGAAGTAAACGACATCCGTAGGGATACGCTCGCCGAAGTCCGTTTTGAAGCAGTCGACGCCCATATCCATCAGACGTTTCAAATGACCTTTGTACCATTTCACCGCATCCGGGTTCGTGAAGTCGACAAGGCCCATGCCCGCTTGCCATTTATCCCATTGCCATACGCTGCCGTCCGGCTTGCGAACGAGATAGCCATTCTCCATGCCTTCCTGGAAGAGAGGCGACTTCTGGCCGATGTAGGAGTTGATCCATACGCAAATGCGAAGACCGCGTTCTTTCAGACGGCGAAGCATGCCTTCCGGATCCGGGAACATGTCCGCATCCCATTCGAAGTTGCACCATTCGTATTCTTTCATCCAGAAGCAGTCGAAATGGAAGACATGAAGCGGAATATTGCGCTCAGCCATTCCTTCAATAAAGCTGTTAACCGTTGCTTCATCATAGTCCGTCGTAAACGACGTTGTCAGCCATAGGCCAAACGACCATGCCGGAGGCAATGCCGGTTTGCCGGTCAGCTTCGTGTAGTTGTCGAGTACATCCTTGAGCGTTTTGCCGCCTACGATGAAGTACTCCAGATGCTCGCCCGGTACGCTGAAGCCAACCTTCGATACAACTTCGGAGCCAATCTCGAACGATACGCGTTCCGGATGGTTGACGAATACGCCATAACCTGCGCTGGACAGATAGAAAGGTACGTTTTTGTAAGCTTGCTCGGAGCTTGTGCCGCCGTCTTCGTTCCAGGAATCAACTACCTGGCCATTCTTAATGAACGGAGTGAAGCGCTCGCCAAGACCGTATACTTGCTCGCCAACGCCAAGATCCAGCATTTCGCGGAAGAATGCTTTGCCTTGCTCTTGTACGTAAGCCGCAGCCTTTTGCGCCGTGCCCGTCACCTTGCGGCCGTTCTGGATGAATTCCAGGCCCCAAGTCGGCGATTTGCGGATGCGTGCCTGCAGGCCGCCGCTTGTCAGGGTTGTGAATTGCTCGTCATGTTCAACGGATACGCTATGATTTGCATCCACAAGAGTTTCGAATTCAGGGCCAACTTGTTTCACGCCGGCATGGTGAACCCAGCGAACTTTAATAACATCGGGGATTGGAGAGCTGATCTCGGCTGTAAGCATCGTGCCGTTCAGCGTATCGCCTTTGATGACAACGGGCTTTGTTGCCATGTAAGCCGTCAGCTTGCCGTTCTTTTCTTTCAACTCGCGAACGTCAACCGGATGCTGCATATGAACGCCTTCGCGAATTTGCCAATAACCATCGGTAAATTTCATGTTTGGGTTCCTCCTAAAATGAATTGTGAAGCAATTCATACTTCGTAAGCGTTTGCTTAATAATTGCGAAGTAATTATAGCTTCGTAAGCATTTGCTTAATAATTGCGAAGCAATCATAGCTTCGTAAGCGTTTGCTTAATGAAACGTCATAAAAGTCTTGCCGTGCAAGGATTTCTAGGTTGTTACAAGGTACTCAGTAGCTTCTCGTGCCTTGTAAACGGTTATGTTATAATAATATTGTCTTATTCTCTTTAACTCTGCCTAAATATTGCTCATTATTATCACGATTTTGACATTGTCTATTTTTCTATAGGAGTTTTGTTTATGGATAAATCATTGCTGAAAGAAGCACGCAAGCATGGTACCCCCATCTATCCGGTAAGCTTGTACGAAATTACCTGTCCGGCTGATGCTCCGCTACTCGATTTGCATTGGCATGACGAGCTTGAACTGCTGCTCGTGACGGAAGGAACAGCCGTATTCCGGGTCGATCTGCAGGATTACGAGCTGCAGGCGGGGGAAGCGATCTTCGTTAATTCCGGCGAGCTTCATTCCGGGTATGTTGTAGGAGATAAACCATGCTCTTTCGAGGCAGTTGTGTTCCATTCCAGCTTGTTCAGCAGCGGATCCATCGATTATTTATTCGACCGTTATATTTCTCCCGTTCTGGAGAGAAGATATGAAGTACCGGCCCATTTGCGCCGGGAGCCGGGTCCAAGCATGGAGCTTCTTGCGATGCTCGACCAGTTGTTTGAGGTTCATCGTCACGAACATACCGCTTCGGAGCTTACGATAAAAGGACTGCTGTTCAGCATATTCGCTAAACTGGTCAGCCTGGGAAAACCGTCCGTACGGGTAAAGCCGGAACAGGAAGGCTTCCGGATTGAGCGGCTCAAGACCGTAATCGAATATATCGAACAAAATTATGCCGAGCCTATTCCTTTGCGGAAGCTCTCCGAGCTGGCAAGAATGAGCGAGTCGTATTTTTGCCGGTTCTTCAAACGGATGACAACAAAAAGCCCAATCGAATATATGAACAGCTACCGCGTCCAACAAGCTGCCAGCCGTCTGCGGCAATCCGATGACAAGATCATGGAGGTTGCGCTCGACGTTGGCTTCAACAGCTTAAGCTACTTCAACACCGTGTTCCGCCAGCGCTTTGGCTGCACGCCGAGGGAATACCGGAGCCGGCTTCAGGAGAACGCGTAAGTCGGACGTTGCGAATTACAGGGTCGCCGCACTAGTTGCGCTATGTCATTGTTCCTTAACGATGCGCGGCATCGTTAAGAGAGAACCAACCTAGCTTTTACCTAAGCTTAACGATGTGCCGCATCGTCAAGCAGCCGCATTTCACTTCAATTAGTGCTTTTTCGCCATTTCAGCGTTCTTAACGATGTCCCGTATCGTTTAGAGCATTAAAAAGTTACTTATAACACGGCTTAACGATGTCCCACATCGTTAAGCTGCAGAAGAAAGGGACTGACCCGTAAGCCGCAAAGGTTTTGGTCAGTCCCTTCTATATATCCGTTCAAATTCCGCCCTGAAAAGTCAGCACGGCACCTCGTAACCCCTTCCAACCTATGGTAAAATAATGGAATCTCCTTGAGAGGGTGATTGCGTTTTGATAGAAATAGATCAAAGAGAGTTGATTACTTCCGAAGCCGAGCTTCGATCGTTAATCGGCTATCCGAGCGAGCTTGTCGAGCATAAGGTTATTTCCCTATTAGATGCTAACTGCCGCGATTTTATCGCCAAGTCCCCTTTTCTCGTTGTATCGACTGCGGATTCCAACGGGAATTGCGATGTCTCCCCAAGAGGCGATGCGCCGGGATTTGTTCATGTTTTGGACGATAAGCATCTCATAATTCCGGAACGTCCGGGCAATAAAAGAATAGATACCTTGCGCAACATTTTATCGAATCCGCATATCGGCATGCAGTTTTTTATTCCGGGACTTGGAGAAACTTTAAGAATAAACGGCAGTGCCTACATAACCAAAGAGGAAGATCTATTAAAGCCATTAGCCGTAAAAGACCGTGCACCTCAAATCGGTATTATCGTAGAGGTTAACGAATGCTATATGCATTGCGCTAAAGCTTTCCTGCGCTCACAGCTATGGAAGCCCGAAACGTGGCTCGTCAAAGAGCTGCTGCCCTCCCCTGCCAAAATCATTTCCGAGCATGCCAACCTGGCTGGCTCAACCCCGGAGGTCATTGCCGCCCGGCTTGAGGATGGCTATAAGAATCGGTTGTATTAATCTTAATGTGAGGTTTTTCGATGACAAACAGTACTTTAAACCGCAAAGTTGACGGCTTTATAAACAAGTCCAAGAAGTGGAAGGAAGAATATATCAAGCTGAGAGAGATCGTTCTTGAATGCGAACTGACCGAAGATTTCAAGTGGATGCATCCCTGCTACACGTTTGAGGGCAAAAACATTCTAATCATCCACGGCTTTAAAGAGTATTGTGCCATTCTGTTTCAGAAAGGCGCTCTGCTCAAGGACCCAAGCGGCATTCTCATCCAGCAGACCGAAAACGTGCAGGCTGCTCGCCAAATCCGGTTCACGAATGTGGAGCAAATCATAGAAATGGAAGATATCCTGAAGGCTTATATAAATGAGGCCATTGAGGTAGAGAAGTCCGGTCAGGAAATTCCTTATAAAAAGCATGACGAGTATGCAGTCCCTGAAGAGCTACAAACCAGATTCGATGACCAGCCTGCTTTTAAAGAAGCGTTTGAAGCTTTAACGCCAGGCAGGCAAAGAGCCTACCTGCTTCATTTCTCCGCCGCCAAGCAATCCAAAACGCGCGAAGCCAGAATTGAGAAATACTATCAGCAAATTCTTGACGGCAAAGGATTAAATGATTAAACCAGAAAACTCTACCCCCTCATTTTAAGAGGGCGTAGAGTTTTGCTCTTATTGTCTACCTGTATCGCCCCAACCTGTATTTCACCTGCTCCAGCAGGGGTTGAGCTACCGCTCTTGCTTTCCTTGCGCCATCTCTCAAAATATCATCAATTTGATCTCTGTCCGCCATGTATCGATTATACTTATCCCGCGGTCCCTCCAAGAATGCGTTCATAACCTGATAAAGCTCCTGCTTGGCTTCTCCCCAGCTGATACCGCTCCGATACCTTTCTCGCATAACCTCAATCTGCGCATCCGCGGCAAACTCTTTATAGAGCAGAAAAACATTCGAAGCCTCGGGATCTTTCGGCTCGTTCGGCGGGGTAGAATCGGTCTTGATTTTGCTTACCAGCTTCTTCAAGCTGTCGGCCGTTTCGAACAACGGAATCGTATTATTGTAGCTTTTGCTCATTTTCCGTCCATCCAGACCCGGTATTACGGCCGTTTGCTCATCCACAATGTAATTAGGCAGCTTAAAGGTATCGCCATAGATGCGATTAAAAGCTTCCGCCAGATCCCTTGCAATCTCGACATGCTGAATTTGATCTTTGCCGACGGGAACCTGATCCGTTTGAAAAAGCAAGATATCCGCCGCCATCAGGATCGGGTACGTAAACAAGCCTATGTTCACACCGGTATCGGTGTCCACGCCAAGCTGCTCGTTTTTATCCGCGATCGCCTTATACGCATGAGCACGATTCATAAGACCCTTTGGCGCCATGCAAGCCAGAATCCAGCTTAGCTCGAAAATTTCCGGCACGTCGGATTGGCGGTAAAATACAACCTGCTCCGGATCAAGCCCCAAAGCCAGCCAGGTTGCGGCAATCCCGTAAGATAAGTCGTTAAACTCATCCCGATTTTGAATAAACGTTAAACCGTGATAATCCGCGATAAAATACAACGCCGTGTTATCCCGATTTTTTGCAATTTCCAGCGCCGGCTTAATAGCCGCGATGTAATTGCCGATATGCACTCTTCCTGTTGGCTTGATGCCCGTCAATACCGTGCTCATGTGTTTGCTCCCTTCTTCAACATAGAAATAAAAAAGGGGCCCTCATCCTTGGAAAGGACGAGAAACCCCGTGGTACCACCTTCATTAGCCCGATTTGCGCAAATCGGACTCGCTTTGACGTATCGACGCATGCTGGATGCTGGAATACGCGTCTCTTGTAACGACGAGACTTTCGCCAAAGCCTACTCAAAATCTTTTCGGTTTGGATGCTCAGAAGCCCACTTCGGCATAATCCCTACACTGATTCCCACCATCCATCAGCTCTCTGGAGTATTCGTTATGCGTACTCTCTTCATCATCGCAAGTTGGTATGATTTTGTTATTCCATTTTTACAACAGAACGCATAGATTTGTCAAATATACTTACTTCATAAGTTGTTCCGTTTCCTCAATGAGCTCCCGCAGCAGGTTCACGGCGCTCTTCAAGCGATCCGGATCTTCCGTAATGATAGTGAAAATTTCATTCACTCTACGGGAGTAATGGCTTGGTGCGACGGCAAAAGAATCGACGATAGCGGCAGCCCCTTTTTCATTCATGAAATAGGTTTCATTTACCGTAAAAAGCACCTGATTCAAGCACGCCACAGAGCGGAAGCAGCAGCCCGCAATATAAGCTAAATCGTTTTTATAAATACCTTTATATCCATTCTCGAGAGAAAAGCCCGCCTCCCAGAAAAACCTTTGTATAATCGCTTTTTTTAATGCAGCCGGATACGGAATTGTTTTGCTTTTCAGCTTACCTACGATTCCCGAAGGATCCCATAACACTTGGCATAGCGCAATCTCCGCCAAATAAATCGAGTTCACGAATCCATGGGGATGGCCGGGCTGATAATCCATGGCGATATTCCCGCTGATGCATTGTTCGATTACTTGCGACACTTTGTTTTGATCCCGGTAGATGAAATCGACGGGAATTTGATTGATTTTAAGCCAGCCCCCGCCATTTATCCAGGGTCCCCACTCGCCTGTTTCGGTCACTACGTCATCTCTATGCTCGTCGTCCATTCCGGCAGCAGCTTTACGAAGCCCGGTTATATCGAGACCTGCCTCGGAGTCATAGTAAATCCCAATATCGATATCCGATTCGGGGCTCTCCGTCCCTCTAGCCCTTGAACCGCCAAGAACAATTGCCGTTACGCCTCCTACTTGTTTCAGGCGGTCAACAATATTCGGAATCGTGTAATTTATGTCCATGATCCTCACCAATCCTATTAGCGATAATGTTCTATTATAAACCAAAAAAAAGCGATACAGGCTCTAAGCCTGTACCGCTTTTTTGTTCAGCACCTGTTCAAAAGCTTCGTTGAAATACTGCATCACGTATTTCGCGACATGACATTCGAAGGAGGCGTAATCCGTTGCCACCTGCGATGGATCCTTAATAAACTCGCGAATCCGTTCAAACGTAAATTGCGGCTGATCAATGAATAACGTATTGGTTGCGCTAGGAACCACAACGACGGATGAATGCATAAGCAGCTGTGAGGACAGCGCATTGGATGTCAGGGAGATCGAATCCTCGGAGCCAATCAGCGTCAGCGTAGGATGGTCCAACCGAGCGAAATCCTCGTTAACCGGCGTTTCCCCATACAATTCGAATGTATCGAAATAAGTCTCCGGCGATACGGCCATATAGCCTGCAATGATTTTACGGTATAATGCGTGTTCCTCCGTCAGCTTGAAAATTCCGCTAACCAAGCTTTCCGCAAGATTCAGCATGTTTCCTTTACTAATGAGCTGCCTGCGGCCTTGGATAATGGACGCTACCGTTTTTCTCGGCAAAAAGGCAGGCGTCGACAACAGAACAAGGCTTTTCACCAGCTCAGCATGCTCTATACTGAACTTTACGGCTAGGCTTGCGCCAAAGCCATGTCCGAGCAGGTGAACGGGACCAAGCTCGAGCTCGGTCAGCAGCATAAGCAAATCTTCGGTAAATAACTCCCAGCTTAAGGGAACGTCGCCTCTCTCCGTCAGGCCATGTCCCCGCAGATCCAGCAGAACAACCCGGTAATGCTCCTTGATAAAGGGAAGAATAGGCTCCCATATTTCCAGGTTAAGTCCCAATCCATGTATCAAAACAATCGTTTCCGAAGCGGATTCCGCGTTATATATCTGATAGTTGACCGGAATATCCCGTAATTGGATAAATGGCATAGAATCCTCCTACGACAATGAACTGCATCTATCATATCGCCATTACGTCCATCCGTCTGTTGACTTTAAGTCACATTGCGGATAATCTCAAAGGAGAATACTAGATTCTGGGGGCGGACTAACGTGGATATTCGCATCGAATTTGGACAGAGAATCAAAGAGCTGCGTGCCCGGAGCGGAATGTCACAGGAGCATTTGGCCTATCGGGCCGGTCTTGACCGGAGTTACATAAGCGGTGTTGAGCGCGGGGAACGGAATGTCAGCATTATCAATATCGAGAAGATTGCCTCTGCCCTGCAAATCGGCGTTGCCTATCTATTCTCTGGCGAGCGCTTCTCTCCCAAGCAAGCCTACCAGCCGAAAGACTTCATCGTTCCTTTCAAGGACCGGGTGCATTACACGCTGGATCCGGATAAAAAACTGTTGTCGTTCCAGGTAAACGGATTGGCATCGGGTAAGCAGGACGTAGAATACATGTCCAATATTGTGCTTGGCATTTGCTCCGCATACGGGAAAGACGAGCTGGACGTTCTGGTGGATCATCGCGGCATGGTCACTTCCGACGGTGAGCCCGTCGTTTATTCCCCCGAAGTTGCGGAAAGAGCCGTACAATTCCAACAAGAGCTGACTTCCTACAGCAAAAAAGTGCTCGTGCTTTGCAATTCGGAGTTTATGGTCGAGCAACTCAACCATGTAGCGAAAGCAAGCGGCATTTTCGATAAAGCGTCCCATCTGTTCGACAAAGACAGGGATATGGTCGGCAAGGCTTACGAAACTTTCGATATCCACGATCATCCTTTTATCCGGACAAACTAACAAAAAACCGCCTTCTCAGGCGGTTTTTTCATTAGGAATGGACAACGCTTACGCGCCTAGGCCGGTTCACCAGATAGATGCTGCCAAGCACCAGAACAAGTCCTGCTAATAACGAATAGGTAAACGGCTCATGCAGGAACATGGTGCCGATCAGGATCGCAACCAGCGGAATCAGGAAGGTGAAGGACGCGACCTTGCTCGCCTCGCCCGAATCCATCAGCTTATAGAAGACAAGCCAGCCAAGCGCGATAACAAAGATGGAGATGAATAACAGGCTGAGAATAAATCGGCCGCTCCATACCACGTCCGACCAGCTTTCGGTGACGGAACCAAGCCCGGTCATAAACACGCCGCCGATTATGAGCTGCATCGTAACAAGCCAGATATTATCGACCTTGCCGCTTGACTTTTTCACATAGATCGTACCCAGTGCCCAGCTTAACGCTGAGCCAAGCGCAAGCAATATACCTGCCGCGGAAATATGCCCGGAAGCGCCGCTCGCCCCGCTCGATATAACCCCTACGCCTGCGAAACCCAGAACCAAGCCGATGACTTTTAGCCCGTTCATCAGCTCGCCAAGCCATAACCATGAGAAAAGCCCAACCAGTACAGGCTGAAGAAAAACAATCGCCGAGAACAAACCGGCAGGAAGATACTGTATGCCAATCGTCTGAAGCCCGTAATACAGCACTACGTTAACGACTGCGGACAGGAGATAAATCGGCCAGGTCTGCCGGATTTGAAGCTGGCGGTACCTTGGGAGCGCGGCCGCAAGGAGAAGCACGCCTCCTAGCAACGTTCTGACCCCCGAGAACAAGATGGGCGGCATATAATGAAGCGCGTATTTGGAAAGCGGCCAGTTGATCCCCCACACCAGCACCAGGAAAGTGATGAGTAATACGGTTTGCCGCTTCGATAAGCTTTGCATGATGATTGATCCTCTCTGATATTGCTTTAATGTCCCAGCAGGAGCGGTGTCAGAAATAACGTAATAATAGCCGTCAATATCATCGACACGCTGGATACGGTGCCGGAGATGCTGCCAAGCTCAAACGCTTTGGACGTCCCTGCCCCATGCGCGCTTGTTCCAAGCAGAACGCCGCGTGCAACCTCGTTGCGGATCCGGAACAGACGGATAATGGGCGGCCCAACCAAAGACCCGAAAATTCCGGTCACCATGACGGCAACGGCCGTAATGGTCGGAATGCCGCCAATGGATTGGGACACATTCATGGCGATTGGGGTTGTCGCGGAGTGCGGAATAAGGCTGTAAATGATTTTGTCATTAAGGCCAAGGCCTTTCGCCAGCCATAATGACGAAGCAACGGCAGCAGCCGAGCCGGTTAATACGCTGATTATGATTTGCGCACCATGCTTTTTGATAAGCTCAAAATGTCTGGACAACGGAATAGCGAAAGCAATCGTTGCCGGTCCCAGCATATCGGACAGCCAATGCGCGCCTGTGTTGTAGTCGGCGTAACTGGTTCGCGTCAAGGCCAGCAGCACAATCAGCACCACAGGCGTAACAATTAGCGGGGATAAAAACATAATCGGTTTATAACGGTAAATTTTTTGGGCCATTATATATACGAGAACGGTAATTAGCAGACTTACGGCTGCCATCATCATATGCGCGATTCCTCCTTGCGTTTAGCTACCCGCTGCGCCACCAGTCCGCTGCACAACATAACGATAACGGTGCCAAGCGTAATGACAAGCGCGATTTGAACGCCGGCGCTCATAATAAGCTGCTTGTAGCCAATAATGCCAACCGCTGGCGGAATAAAAAAAAGCAGCATAGTCGCAATAAGCCAATCGGAGCCGGATTCCACGAATTTGCGAGGAATAATTTTCGCCTGCAGCAGGATAAACAAGATTAGCATACCCAAAATGCTGCCGGGAACAGGCAAATGAAGCCATTCAACCATGTGGTTCATCAGCCACGAGAATACGATAAAGAATAAAACCTGAATGATTAATTTAACTGCGTAACGCATAACGGCCAACTCCCTTTAATGGAAGTGTACAGCAGCCTTTTTCATAGGTAAAATACATTTACAGAATGGTTTTCATTCCAATTATCTATGGATAAGGAGAAGCTTGCGCTTGGATATAAGACACTTGCAATATTTTGTGGAAGCCGCCCGCTTCCAAAGCTTCACCAAAGCCGCGCAATCCCTTTATATTACCCAGCCGACCATCAGCAAAATGATCAAAAATCTTGAAGAAGAGCTGGGAGTTGTCCTATTCGAACGGGTCGGCAAAAAAATCGTAATAACCGATGCCGGTTCGATTCTGCTCGAGCAAGCTCAGCAAATGGTCCAATCGTTCGGCAACATGAATTCGCGGCTGTCCGAGCTTATGGAGCTAAAGGTCGGACATATCCGCATCGGCCTGCCTCCTATGGTAGGGGTCACCTTTTTCCCCCGTATCATCGGAAAGTTTCGCGAGAAGTATCCCAAAATTACGATGCAGCTGTTTGAGCACGGTGCTAAAAAGGTCGAGGCCGATGTAGGCTCGGGCTCGCTGGATATCGGGGTTATTCTGCTGCCGACGAATGAGGAGAAGTTCGAATCCTTCTGCTTCCTGCGGCAGGACCTGATGCTGGTTGTCCCTCCTTCGCATAAGCTCGCCAGCCGGAGCGAAGTGCCGCTTATTGAGCTTAAGGAAGAGCCGTTTCTATTCTTCCATGAGGAATTTACGCTGCATGACCGGATCATTGCCGAATGCGAGAAGCTGGGATTCCAGCCGGATGTCGTCTTCAAGAGCACCCAATGGGATTTCATCAGCGAGATGGTAGCCGCAAAGCTGGGAATCGCGCTGCTGCCCGAGGCGATATGCCGGGAGCTCGATCTGGAACGGCTTCGCATCATCCCGCTGACTTCGCCAAGTATTCCCTGGCATCTGGCCATGATCTGGCGCCGCGACAGCTACCAGTCATTCGCTACGCGCGAATGGATTTCTTTTGCGCGGGAGGCTCTTCAGCAAGCGCCTTGAACAAAAAGAACACGGCCTCTATGTTTTAGAAAGCCGTGTTCTTTTTAGACTCTATTATTTTGCTGACTCCGTCAAATGAATAGTAACTCTCCAGCCCCATTCCGTAACAAGCATATAATCTTCGCCTGGCTGGAAACCGGTCGTATCGAATGTATATTCTTGATCTGCTGCCTCATCGGGAATAACCACTTTGCCACCGAAGTTATTGTTAACTTCCTGCTCATATTCGTAGTTACCGCCCGGTGTGTCGTCAAGAACAAAGTAAACCGTCCCGCCGTGAGTAACTTTAAAATGGATAACCGTTCCTACCGGGATTGTCATGCTGCTTTTTCTTTCGCCATCTACATAAATCAACATATATGAATCATGCTGATACGATATCGTTTCATCGTTCTGATCATCGCCATTCAAGGTTTCTAAAGTTCCTGCCGCAATTTTAAACCGTACCTCTCGCAGCTTAAACTTTTTCTCTGGCGTATACAGAATTTCGTTTCCGTTAATTTCCACGGCATCTGAGGCACTTAGAGGCAGAAACTCACCGTTACTGTCTTTTGTGGCTATTGTTATGGCATCGCGGAGATTTTTACCTTCAACCAGCTTAACATCACGGTTGTACTCAATTCTGAACTTCTCCCACTCAAAGTTGGTCTCGGCACCGCCGCCCGATGAAGCGAGCGGAGTTCCGGCCTTATCCAAGATTGTAACCATTCGATGATAGGAAGACTTACCCTCTGAATCAATGACAACCACGTACATCCAGTTGTTGAAGGTTAAATCGCTAGTATCAAAGTTCGCCGGAACATCCTTTTTCACTTCCATTTTCTTGGCTTTACCGGCATCTACCAAAGCATTCAGCATTTCAATATTTTCAAAATATTCATCCGTGAAGTAAGCTATCCCGTCTCGAGTACTTGTCACAGTTACGGGTTCGCCGCTGATGACTCGATCCTTGGCAAGATCTATCTCAAAATAAATGTTTCCAGGATTGCTGCCGCCTGTATCTCCGCCACCGGTATTGCCCCCACCCGTGTTTCCACCGGTATTGCCGCCTCCTGTGTCGCCACCGCCAGTATTGCCGCCTCCTGTGCTCCCGCCTCCAGAGTTACCTCCACCAAGCTCACCGCCGCCAATGCTGCCTTGACTATCCGTACCTGCAGGCTGCTCTTTTCCGCCAACGTTTACTTTGATATCAGAGGGAACGTCACTGCCTGTCTCCATTTTTTTCGGAGCCTTTTCCATGGATACGCCCGTTGAGTTGACAACCGCTTTCTCGACCGTACCTTCGCCGAGCATTTTGACAGCTGCGTTTAGTACCGCATTCACAATGGTCGCATCCTTGTCTGCTTGCACGCTGGTTCCGCCAGCCGAATCCGCCACAACCATTTGATCAATAGATCCTTTTGGAATCTGAACAATAATGCTTTCCGCTTCAACATTGACGGTATCAAAATGTCCGGTCAAGACAACGCGGGAGTTATTCGGCAATTGATTCGAAAGGGTTACTTTACTAATATCTACGCCATCTGCCGCTTCCAATTTGGCGCCCGTTTGAACGGTGATTTCCTGAACGGTCGTTTTACCTTGCGCGACAATACGCACTGTACCCTCTGCTTTATTAACGATTACGGTAAGAATCACGGAATCTTCAAGGTGAATGCTGTTCTCGCCTCCGCCATACACGAAGGTTTTTCCATGAACCGTAACGTTTTTCAAATAAACATCGCCATTGCCTACATTTTCGCCAATAATCAGATCACCAGCAATATCCATGTTTTGGAGCGTAGTGCCGGCCGAATTTACGATAACGCTGCCAGATTGTTTCTGCACGCCTTCGGCAGGACCATTTACTCCCGCTTCCGCCCAGACACCGTATGTATTAAAAGCACGGTCTAGGATGCTGGCCGCTTCAGCGCGCGTAACTTGCTTGGCAGGCTTGAACTCTCCATCCGTGTATCCTGTGATAATACCTGCTTGCGCAGCGGAAGCAACTCCCTGCGACGCCCAGCCCGAGATCTTGCCGCCATCATGGAAAGATGCATTCGCAGCAGCTGCCGGAAGTGAAAGCAGTTTTGCTATTGTTAACGCTGCTTCCTCTCGCGAAATATTGGCACCGGGGCGGAATGTACCGTCCGTATAACCTTTCATATAGCCTGTCTCATAAGCAATGGCTACATCATTAGCAAACCAATCAGCAGCAGCTACATCCTTGAAATGAATCTCCGCTGCTTGACGGTATTGAAAAAGACGATTAATTAGTGCTGCCCATTCTCCGCGCGTAATAGCACGCTCCGGTTCAAATTTCTGTGAGGTTACCCCGTTAATGACCCCTCTTGAGCTCCAACGGTCGATTGCCGATTTCGCCCAGTGGCCGGACACATCAGCGAAGCTCAGGCTGGTGTCAGTCGCAGCCGTTGTTTCCGGGGTTGCCGCGCTTACAGCTCCTGCGAACAATGCTCCAAATGCAAGCAGCATCGCCAGCAAAAGACTTGTTACTTTTTTCATGATTCCCGCTCCCTATTTGGTTATTCTTACCTACTAAAATCACATCTATAAAAATATCACAGCAGATACTAAAGTTCTATAATTATTTTCAAATAATTAGGATGTTGTAAAAATATTAGTAATTGCAGTAAACACTTAAAAAGGCGATAGTTGCATCCTCACGGAAGCAACTATCGCCTTTACTATAGATTTACAACTAATCTATCAAACTAAATTTAAATATCTTCAGTTACCTTCTGCTAACCCGCGGTCCTCCCGGAGGCGGACCACCTGGGCCACCTGGGCCACCTGGGCCACCTGGGCCGCCAGGACCTCCCGGTCCACCCGGACCCGGTCCAAATCCCGGTCCAAATCCCGGCCCGCCCCATGGCGGACGTGGAGGCGGTCCCCAGCCCCACCACGGCGGACGTGGCGGTGGTCCCCAACCCCACCATGGGGGACGCGGCGGCTGCCAGCCCCACGGCGGCGGAAACCCGCCTGGAGGAAACCCGCCTGGAGGGAAACCACCTGGTTGAAAGCCTCCCGGGACAAATGTCCGATTAGATTTCGTCATTAGCAATTACTCCTTTATCAGAAAAGTAATTAAATGCCTGCGTTAGCGTATGCCAATACCCAGGGGTTGGTATAGGCAACCGCACACCTTCCCGGGAATAGGTGAATACCCTGTAGCAAACTTTTCTGTTCTGGAGGCCCAGCATGATACCCTATTATCCTTATTACAGCCAGGAAACCAAATGCAAGCAGGTACCGGTGACCTTTCCGCCGCAGCATCAGGACCGACAGCCCGGCCTGGAATATCTTATGAATCCGACTCCGATCTCGGATAACCCGGAATACAAGGGCAGCGGCAAGCTGAAAGGCAAAGTCGCGATTATTACGGGCGGTGACAGCGGGATAGGCCGCGCCGTTGCGATCGGATTTTCCAAGGAAGGCGCGGATGTCGCAATCGTTTATTTGTACGAACGCGAAGACGCGCTGGCTACCAAGCAGATGGTGGAGCAATACGGGGGACGCTGCCTGCTCATCGAAGGCGATCTCAGAAAGCCGGAATTTTCCGCGGAGGTTGTCCAAAAAACAATCGGGCACTATGGCTGTCTGGATATCCTAGTCTTGAATCAAGCCGTGCAATTCCCGCAAAAATGCATTCTGGACATTTCCAACGAGCAGCTCGAGGATACGTACAGGACAAACATCTTCCCGCATTTCTATTTGACCAAAGCTGCCCTCCCCCACTTGAAGGCCGGAAGCTCCATTATTAGTACGGCATCCGTTACCGCCTATGCGGGAGCACCGCTGCTGGTTGATTATTCCTCGACCAAAGGCGCCATCGTCTCCTTCACCCGTTCCTTGTCTCTTCAGCTCGTAGGCTGCGGCATACGCGTAAACGCCGTTGCCCCAGGTCCGATCTGGACGCCGCTTATCGTATCCAGCTATTCCGCTGAATACGTCAAAACCTTTGGCCTGGAGACGCCGATGAAACGGGCAGGCCAGCCGTTCGAGCTTGCGCCTACTTATATTTATCTCGCATCCGACGATTCCTCGTTTGTTACCGGTCAAGTTCTGCATGTGAACGGCGGAGTCATGACGGAGACGTAGAAGATTCCATCCCGTCCGCGAGCGACACCAGCTTGTTAATGGTGTTCCAGTTTCGGACGGTGGAATGCACCCCAAGCTTTTCCGCCTTCACCGCAAGCTTGGAATTGCGAACCGTTTGATAGAACAGCAAATACAAATCCCGTCCCTTGCTGACGAAGAGCTCCTCGGCCGTTTCAAACGCCCGGAGCTTATCGAGCTGCTCGGCTGCCGGCTCTTCCAGCATCATCGACACATACAGGGATTCCCCCTGCGCCGTGGCTGCCGCCGCCGCAAGCTGCTCTTCCGTAAACGGACAGCTTGCGGCGATAACCCGTATCTCCTCCGCTGTCCGCATAATGACCTTGATTGAAAGCCCAAACACCGTTTCAATCTGCTGCTCGATCCGGCTGCGCAATACAGCCTCATTTTCTTCCGACTTGAATAAAATATTGCCGCTCTGAATATACGTCTGGACATCCTGTAATCCGATAGCGGTTAATGCCTCGCGCAAGTCGGCCATCTTGATTTTATTTTTCCCGCCGACGTTAATGCCCCGCAGCAACGCAATATTTACGGTCATGGGTCATTGCTCCTCCTTCATCCTCTCAAATTGCTTCGCATGCAAGTCTTTGTAAACCCCCTCTTGCTGAAGAAGCTCTTCATGCCTGCCTTTTTCCACAATCGTTCCATCCTGCACGACCAGGATTTGATCGGCTGCCATAATGGTGGACAACCGGTGCGCAATGACGATACTTGTCTTATTCTGCAGCAGGACGCTCATTGCCTTCTGAATATAGTACTCCGATACCGTATCGAGAGAGGAGGTCGCTTCATCCAGAATAATAATGGCCGGATCTTTGAGCAGAACCCTCGCAATGGAAATCCGCTGCTTTTCCCCGCCCGACAGCTTCATCCCCCGGTTGCCTACTACCGTGTCGTAGCCGTCCGGCAGCTCCATAATGAAATCATGGATATAAGCCGCTTTGCATGCCTCCCGCATTTCCTCTTCCGAGGCTTCATCATTGGCATACATCAGATTTTCCCGAATCGTCCCATTAAATAAGTAACTGTCCTGAGTGACCAGGCCAATCTGCGACCGCAGCGACTCCAGCGTCATATCCTTGATATCCGTTCCGCCTATGCGGATACGGCCCGAGCTTCGCTCATAGAGCCGCGGCAGCAAGTTCGTAATCGTCGTCTTCCCCGCCCCGCTTGGACCAACAAGAGCAGTCATTGTCCCCGATTCGGCCGTAAACGAGATTTTCCTCAGAGCTGGTTTGTCTTTCTGATAAGCAAAGCTTACATCCTCAAACTCAATATTTTTCCCGGAAATATCCGCAGGCAGCGCCTCCGGCTTATTGACGATAACCGGCTCCATATCGAAATAGTCGAAAATCCGTTCAAACAAAGCAATCGAGCGGTTGATATCGACGTACAGATTCGTCATTTGGCCGAAAGGTCCGTATATCCGCCCAAGCAAAGCAACAAAGCTGATAATTTCCCCTACCGATATCTCGCCTTGAATATACAAGTATCCGCCATACAAATAAATGAGCATCGGTCCAATCGTTGTAAACGTGGACAGCAGCATCATAAACCAGCGGCCGGCCATTGACTCCCTGATCTGCAGACGGGTGGATTCTGCGTTCACAGCCTTGAAGCCTTCGTATTCCTTCCGTTCCTTCGTGAACAGCTTCATGAGCAGATAACCGCTGATGCTAAGCGTTTCCTGAATGATATGGTTCTGCTCGGACATCTTCTCCTGCGTCTCTTTGGCGATTTTCCAGCGGACACGGCCCATTTTGCGAGTTGGAAAAAGAAACAGGGGAACAACAACCATCCCAAGTATAGCCAGCTTCCAGTTCATGACGAACAGCGTTCCAAGCGTTGTCGCAAGAATAAACAGGTTGCTCGCAAAATTGACGACGGTGCTGTTGAACACCCCTTGAATGCCGGAAATATCGCTTGTCATTCTCGTAATGACTTCGCCCTGCTTCACGTTGGAATAGAACTGCATGGGCATCTTTTGCAGATGCCGGTACATCTGGTTTTTCATATCGTATACGATATTTTGCGAAATATAGGAATTGAGATAGCTCTGCAGCACGCCAAGCAGACCGGACGCAACGGTTGCGGCAAGCGATATAAGCACCAGCTCCAAGAGCAGCCTCATATCTTTATTCGGAAGCGCATCGTCCACGATGTGCTGAATAAAAATCGGAGGCAGCAGCCCCAATCCCGAGGATAGAAGCAAAATAAACAATACAACAACGGTTTGTTTCCAGTAAGGGACAAAATAAGCGGAGATGCGGGCGAGCATCGCTTTCGTAATATTCGGCTTCGCTCCGTCATCAAACTTCATCTTGTTAAAGCCCATTCCCCCTGGACCTCCGTACATTCTGGACATCGGAACCCCTTCTTTCTTAAACGTCCGCTTAGAGATGGCTCAGGATCTGTTGATGAAGCTCATGCAGCTTATCGACATCATCCGGAGACAATTTCTCGAGCGCGCTGCTCAAGGCTTTATAAGAAGCCGCTTCCTGATTGTACAGCTCGCACAGCTCCTCGCCGTCTGGCGTAATAAACAGCTGGATCTCTCTCCGGTCCTGCTCGGAAGGCTCCCGTACGACAAGCCCTTTCTCTACAAGCTGGTCAATATGAACGCTGACCCGGCTTTTGGCGAATACCAGCTTCTCCGTCAGCTCCTTCTGCTTCTGCCCCGGATTCAGCCGGACTGACTCCAAAATATTGATCTGATGCACGGTTAAGCCGAGATTAGCCGCACTGTGAAAAGCCAGCTTCTTCAGTTGGCGCGTAATCCGGAAAAAAGATTGGTAAATATCCATTGCATCTGCTGCCATCTTTTAAACCCCTTCTTAGTTATCTTTGTAAACCGTTACGGTTGTAAACTAATTATACGCAAAAAGAAGAGAGCCTTCCAGCCCTCTGCTTGTGAACCTAATATAATGGATATTTCTGACGCAAATCCTCCCGGTGAAGCACATGGGAATCCTCGCGGATATAATGGCAGACATAGGAGCGGCGCCAGCGATTGTTGCTCCTGTTTTTACCTGACGAATGGATGAGAAGCTCGCTGAAAAACAAGATGTCTCCCTTCTCCATCACAACGGGAATCTGCTTGCTTGTATCCACGCCTTCCGTCTCTTCGGTCCAGGGCTCATGCTCTTCGATGTTTTTGACCGAGCCATGCGGCAGCAGCCCCAGTCTATGGGTGCCCGGCATTACCCACAAGCAGCCGTTCTCGACATCGATCAGCTCCTCCATCGCCGTCCATGCCGCAATCATCGTCATCGGATCATTCTTGATATAGTAGTAATCCTGATGTGCAGCCTGTCCCGGCGAACCTGGTTCTTTGTAGAAATACATGCTTTGCACGCATACCGCTTCTTTGCCCATCAGCTGCGCCAGCGCTCCGCGGACCAGCGCATGCTTCATCAGCTGTCTGGACATGCTGTCATGCTTATGGGGGTTAAAGAGACGCAGCGAATATTTTTTCAACTCCTCGCAAGCCGCCCACTCCGGCACCTGCGGCTGGTTCCTGATATCGTAAATGTGTCCGTTAAAGGCATCAATCAAATCGCCGGACATGCCTTTCTTCCATAACAAATATCCGTTTTCTCTGAAAAAGGCAATCTGTTCATCCGTAAGGGGAGTAAGCGGAGCCGTATAAGTCGTATTCACTAATCATTCTCCTTTATGAATCATTTTGCTCGAGCGATACACTCATCGTACTCCCCTAACCTAATCCGGACAATGGCTGCGAATTACACATTCGTATCTGTGATTGATATTTCGTATTCATAGGATATACAATTGTTCTGAGGTGATTGTATGCATGTGGCATCAGCCGTAGCCGGCTCCGTCGTTTATCCCCCTGGAGGAAAATTCGGCCCTCGTATCCAACAGGATTTTCAGCTTGTTATGTTATATACCGGAGAGATGTCCGTCACGATCGACGGCCGTGAGCTCCGCGTCCAGCCCGGACATGTCGTTCTGCTTTTGCCCGGACGTGAAGAGCAGTTCGTCTTTTCAAGAACCGAGGATACCTGGCACCGCTGGATTGCGGTACATGTGCCGGAGCTGGCGGAACAGACCCGGGAATCGTTCCGGCTGCTGCCGGAATGCCTGCCGCTCACCGAAGAAATGAATCGGCTTACGGATCTCCTGCTCCGTCTTCAGCGGGATGCCTCGCCAACCGACCCCGTCATGCAGCAGCTTGGACTAGCCGCTTTGCATTTGTATCCCATTGAATCCAAGCGGTCCTTGGAGCAGAAGGAGAAGCATCCTGCGATTTATGCGGCGTTAGCCTGGATTCGCGAACATTATGCCGAAGAGGTGGTTTTAAAAGAAATGGCAGCTGCCGCAAACGTCTCTCCCGAGCATCTGGTAAGACTGTTTAAGCAATATGAGCAGACTACGCCCTTCCAATACCTATGGAGCTACCGTCTCCAGAAAGCAGTGGAACTGCTCAACAATACAGGTCTTACCGTCACGGAGATTGCCCAGCGCTGCGGCTTTAAGACCTCCCATCATTTTGCCAGGCAGCTTAAGCAAGCTACCGGCCATACCGCCTCCGAGCTCCGGCAATTATCATGGAGCGGTCTGCGAAAGGCTTAAATCGGATGCTTCCAACGCTTGCGCTGGTAAAAGCAGCCCTTCAAGGTAGGTTTTATTATGTTGGACAGACGGGTGATCCGGGCGGTAGGCGCGTGCGATTTCATTATGCTCGTAGGCTTTCAGCCATTCTCCAAGCTTGTCATAACAGACGCAGAGCTGCAGATGAGGCAGCCAGGTTGAACAGGAAGTATTTTGCATCGACCATGCCTCATCCTGCCTTGGCGCCCGCAAAGCGGATTCATACCAGAAAGCGGCCGTTTCATACGAACCTTTTTGCAGATGGTAATAACCGATACGGCAGCAATTGTCTGCTTTTGGACTTCCATAGCTGAAGGAACGGAGTGCGGATTCGAGCGCCAGCTCCTGATTGCCGAGTGCCGCATAGCAATCCGCAAGCTTGCCGCAAGCCGCTATATTGTCCTCCACCCATCCCTTATTGGATTGAAGAAACAGGCCGTAAAAATGGACCGCTCTTTCATTAAGGCTATGATCCTTTAATTCATTGGCGTAATAGTACAAATCTCTTGGACTTAATTCTTCGCCCTTGGCAAGCCGCTGCTCGTAGATCCGCAGATTCCGGTCACTGTCATGTCTCGTGCTGGCATGAGTAACCGCAATATCCGAAGCGCTAGCGACCCCGTACACCTCCAAATATTCATGAACGGCGCCAATCCAGCGAAAATTGCGCGAACGCTTCACCAACCGGTTGCGACGCAGCCTGTTAATTACCTGCCCGGTCTCGTCCTCCGTCAAATTGTAGAACATCGATACGGTGTCCACTTCCGTTGACAGGGACGACTTGAGCTCGAGCAGCTTTACCTGATCCTCTTCTTTCAAAATATCATCCGCATCCAGCCACAATATGTATTCGCAGGTTGCCTTCCCGAAAGCGAAGTTCCTTGCCGCGGCAAAATGATCAATCCACTCGAAATCGTAGATCTTTGGCGTGTAATCGGAAGCAATTTCTTTGGTCCTGTCCAAGGATCCCGTATCCACGACAATAATTTCGTCCGCAATTCCTTTCACCGAATCCAGGCATCGTGCCAGAACATCCTCCTCATTCCTCACAATGAGACAAAGGCTGATACTAATCATCGCCCAGAACCCTCCCTTATTCGAACTTTTCCGCCGAGTTCCGACAGTTCTCGATAGACAAGTCTTCGTTTTCGTTTAGCCATAAAGAATATTACTAATTTATGGAACATATTTTTCAATATTCCAATTTCCCGGCGTGTGCGATGAGGTGAACAAAGAAGGGAGATAGCTTGCCGCAAGCCTAAGCAATGTCAAAAGCCAAACATGCATCTAGAGGAGTGATAAAGGATGGCCACAGGTCCAATTCCAATTACGGCATCACAATTAGCTTCCTTGCAAAATGTATTAACCGATTTGTCCAATCTGCTGCCAAATGTTCTGGAGAACCCGACATCCAGCCGCGTGTCTCAACTGAATACCATATTAAATGAGCTTCGATCTCTCGTATTAAGCATTGATTTTGATGCGAATGAACAGTCCGCGCTGCTTTCCCTTCTTGAAAATCAAATTACCCTTGTCGAAACGGTACCGTTCTCTCCGATTGGAACGGTTATTTTAACGGAATCTCTTATCAATATACTTGGAGCGGATGCCTTATTATTCGATATTCCTCCGGCCTCCAAGGACTCCCTCATCGGTCAGATCCGTACCGTATCCCGTCAGCTTGCCATGATCCTCCCCGTCATCAGTCCGTCAACCGGAACTCAAGGCCCAGTTGGTCCTCAAGGTCCTGCCGGGGTTGCGGGTCCAGCCGGACCTGCCGGACCTGCCGGAGCCGCGGGACCCGCCGGGCCTGTTGGGCCTGTTGGGCCTACCGGAGCTGTGGGCGCAGCGGGTCCGGCAGGAGCAGATGGCGCTATTGGCGCGACCGGCCCTACTGGGGCCACGGGGGCTGGTCTGACTGGCATTACCGTGTACAACCCACTGAATTCGTCTTTCTATCCTTTTGGCCAGCTTGTAGAATACGATGGCAATACTTATCTCGTCCTGGTAGCAAGTCCGTCTGGCGAACCGGGTTCTTCTCCTGATTATTTATATCTTTCAGGAGATGCGACCGGCGTTACCGGCGCGACCGGGGACACCGGGGCAACAGGCGCTACCGGGGACACAGGTGCTACCGGGGCGACGGGTGCAACTGGGGCCACGGGCGTCACTGGCGCTACCGGGGATACCGGCGCCACTGGCGCGACGGGTGACACTGGCGCTACCGGGGCAACGGGCGCTACCGGGGACACCGGCGCTACCGGGGCAACAGGCGACACTGGCGCAACGGGCGTCACTGGCGCGACGGGTGACACCGGGGTGACGGGCGCAACGGGCGTCACTGGCGCTACCGGGGATACCGGCGCCACTGGCGCGATCGGTGCAACAGGCGACATTGGCGCTACCGGTGCGACGGGCGCGACGGGCGCGACGGGCGCGACGGGCGCAACGGGCGCTACCGGGGACACTGGCGTTACGGGCGCTACCGGGGACACCGGCGCTACTGGCGCGACTGGCGACACTGGCGCTACGGGAGCAACGGGCGCGACTGGTGCGACGGGCGTCACTGGGGCTATCGGGGATACCGGCGCTACCGGTGCGACGGGCGCGACGGGCGCGACGGGCGACACTGGCGCGACGGGTGACACTGGCGCGATCGGTGCGACGGGTGCGACGGGCGCGACGGGCGACACTGGCGCTACCGGTGCGACTGGTGCGACGGGCGACACTGGCGCAACAGGCGCGACTGGTGCGACGGGCGTCACTGGCACAACAGGCGCGACGGGTGCGACGGGCGACACTGGAGCAACAGGCGCGACGGGTGTGACGGGCGACACTGGAGCAACAGGCGCGACGGGTGCGACGGGCGTTACGGGAGCTACTGGCGCGACGGGCGACACTGGCGCAACAGGCGCGACGGGCGTTACGGGAGCTACTGGCGCGACGGGCGACACTGGCGCGACCGGCGCAACGGGCGACACTGGTGCTACCGGAGCCACAGGTGCTACGGGCACTACCGGGGACACTGGTAACACTGGAGCTACAGGCGCTACGGGTGCGACTGGTGATACTGGCGCTACTGGCGCGACCGGTGATACTGGCGCAACTGGTGCGACGGGCGCTACAGGCGACACTGGCGTGACTGGCGACACTGGGGCCACTGGCGCTACCGGGGACACCGGCGCGACGGGCGCTACTGGCGCTACTGGCGACACTGGCGCGACAGGTGATACTGGCGCAACTGGTGCGACGGGCGCTACCGGAGTTACCGGAGCTACCGGAGCTACCGGAGCTACCGGCGCAACAGGCGACACTGGCACGACGGGCGACACTGGCGTAACTGGTGCGACGGGTACGACGGGTGCGACGGGCGTCACGGGAGCTACTGGTGCGACGGGCGACACTGGTGCTACCGGCGCGACGGGCGCTACAGGAGTTACCGGAGCTACCGGCGCAACAGGCGACACTGGCGCTACCGGCGACACTGGTGCCACCGGTGCAACAGGTGCAACAGGTTCGGCCGGCTCCGGCGCTATTATTCCTTTTGCTTCCGGAACACCTGCAGTCCTAACTACAGTACTTGGAGGATTACTGAACACCTCTACGCTAACTTCCTTTGGAACCAACGCTGCGGGAGTTACCGTTACAGGCGGCACGATTGACTTGACCGGTGCCGCCGGGCTACTCTTGAACATGGCATTCTCCGCGCCGCGTACCGGAACAATCACCTCTTTAGCCGCTTACTTCAGTACAACTGCAGCCTTAACACTGGTAGGCTCGACGGTCACTATTACAGCCCAGCTCTTCGAATCCGCAACGCCAAACAACACCTTTACGGCAGTCCCTGGCGCTCTGGTAACCTTAAGTCCGGCTCTAACCGGAACTCTAGCTCTTGGTACAATTTCTTCCGGCCTGACTACCGGACTCTCCATTCCCGTCACGGCCGGTACTCGCCTGCTCCTTGTCTTCTCTGCTTCCGTAACGGCGGGGGTGGATGTCGCAACTACCGTTGCCGGCTATGCAAGCGCGGGATTAACCATCGTATAGCAATGAAAAAAGCACGGAGCCATGGCTCCGTGCTTTCTTATTAGTTATTGTAAGGATCAATGGTTTGAATCGTGCCGTCTTCGTTATACTTAAGCTCGGTAAACTTCACGCTGCGCTTATGGTCGACGCCTCCGGAAAGGGATGCATCATGGTAGAACAAATACCACTTGTCCTGGAATTCCACGATGGAGTGGTGGGTTGTCCAGCCGATTACCGGCGTCAGAATAGTACCCTTGAAGACAAAAGGTCCTTGCGGGTTGTCGCCAATGGCATACACAAGCTTATGAGTCGAGCCCGTCGAATACGACAGATAGTACTTGCCATTGTATTTGTGAACCCACGGTCCTTCGAAATAACGGCGGTCTTCGTCGCCGGCAAGCAGCGGATTGCCTTCCTCGTCCACGATGGAAATCTCTTTCGCCTCGGATTTGAAGGTCAGCATGTCGTCGCTCAGTTCCGCGACGCGTGGACCAAGAGCAGGTCCGTTTACATCCGGATCAGCGGCATCGGCAACAAATTCGCCGGTTGTCCATTTCTCCAGCTGTCCGCCCCACAAACCGCCGAAGTACATATAAGCTCTGTTATCTTCATCCACGAGAACGGCAGGATCGATGCTGAAGCTGCCGGGAATATAGTTTTCTTCTGCCTTGAAAGGCCCCGCCGGAGCTGCGCTGGTTGCTACGCCGATACGGAATACTCCTTCTTTATCTCTGGCCGGGAAATACAAGTAATAAGTATTGTTCTTGAATGCGGCATCCGGTGCCCACATTTGCTTGGAAGCCCAAGGCACATCCTTCACATGAAGAGCTTCGCCGTGATCGACACACGGTGAATTGGCGTCATCCATGGATAAAATGTGATAATCCTCCATCTGATATTGGTCACCGTTATCGTTAGTCGGTCCGTCATGATCGAGGTCATGGGAAGGATAAATATAAATTTTGCCTTCGAAAACATGCGCAGAAGGATCTGCCGTAAAAATATGCGTTACGATTGGTTCATTTGGTTTGGACATGTGCTTAATCTCCTTTTCGCGCATAACTGATACCATGCTAATACACCTTTTTTATTCTAACTTTATTCGGCCGACGTTAAACTACATAAATTAAAGAACATTGTTTGTAAAATTAAGATTTCAGCGCAAAAAAACCGTGCAATCGGCGGATTACACAGGTTTTTTGCCATTTTCTATACAACTATCATTCTCCAACGGCAAGAACGATACGCCCGCGGCCATGTCCCGCTTCCGACCGGGTATGAGCTTCGCGTGCCTCTCTCAAAGGAAATACGGCCTGAACTTGCGCGCGAACCACACCCGTGCCGATCAGCTCCGCAATATCCGCTAAATCCTGCTTGGTGGCCAGCGCTGAGCGGAGCACGCGCACGCCTTCCTGCTGTCCCCGCTCGATTGGAGGCTGACCCGTTATAGTAAGCAAAGCTCCTCCCTGCTTGATCAGCGGCCAAGAACGTTCGAGCGTAGCTCCGCCAATCGTATCCAGCACAAAATCCGCCTCCCGCTCCAGCCCCGCTTCAAACGGACCGGCCGTATAATCAATGGCATGATCCACGCCAATGGATCGGATAAAATCCATATTCGAAGGACCTGCTGTTCCGATAACATAGGCTCCTTTCCATTTGGCGAACTGGACGGCAAACAAGCCTACTCCGCCGCCCGCGCCATGGATAAATACGCGGTCCCCGGCCTTAATGCCCGCGTTGTTGATCGCGCGCCAGGCGGTTGTTGCTCCTCCGGAGATGGTTGCCGCTTCGGCAAAGCCGATGGAAGAAGGCTTAAGCGCAACCGAATCCGCCGCGACGGTGGTATATTCCGCGTAGGTCCCGTTTGTGCTCCTTCCGAATACCTCCTGCCCGGCTATAAGTCCGGTCACTCCCGGACCCGCGCTTTCGATTACGCCGGCAAAAGCCGTCCCCGGTATGAGCGGGAATTTAACAGGCATCGGGAACAACCCTTTGCGGATTTTCCAATCCACGGGAAGCACTCCGGCAGCCGCAATGCGGATCAGCACCTCCCCTTCCTGCGGAACCGGCTTTGGAGCTTCCTCCAGCAGCAGCACCTCGGGTCCCCCGAATCGATAATAACGGATGGCTTGCATCGTTTGAGCCATGGGAATAAGCCCTCCTTATTGGAATGTCATGCGGAATCGTGTAAAATCAAAATACGGAATGAACACATATTGAGTATACTCACTAATTATTCGATAAGTAGACTATAGGAATTCATGCGTCAAAAGTCAAGGAGGAACTATGGCAGCATCCGAAACAACAATACCATCAGCCGGCCACCTGCTGGAAACGCTGCTCCGGACAACCCACCGTCTGCATCTCCGGTTCGAAGCCCAGTTATCAGCCTTCGAGGTTCCGGAATATTTGTCCGGACCAAGGCTGCGCTTCCTCGTCTCCGTCGCCGAAGCCGGACAAATCCGGATGAGCGATATCGCCGCAAAGCTTGGCATCAAGCCGCGCACCGTTACGCAATTCGTGGATGCGCTTGAGCAGGAGAGGCTGATCGTCCGACTGCCTGATCCGGAAGATCGCCGGGCTACTTTTATCCAATTGTCCGAAATAGCGCCTCCCCTTATCCAACAAGCGCGGCTTGCGATGAGCGAGTCGGCAGACATGGTTCTCGCTTCGATATCGCCGGAGGACCGCGGCGAGCTGCTGCGTTTGCTGCGGCAACTGAGCGAATAACCGGAAAGGATTACAGCTTATGAGCTTTCAATATACCGATGATGATGTCCGGGTATTATGCGGCCGGTTCGCCTTCGAGGAAGGGGAATCCATCTGGCAGGCGGGCGGAGTGACGATATTGCGGTATGACCCGGACAAGCCGTACTGCGAAGCCAATGTCCGGACGAACCGCGATCTGATCGTGACGGCTACCCGCATCCGCGGCGAGATCGTGGCAACCTGCACCTGCCCGGACTTTGATCCCGAAGATAAATATTGCGAACATGTCGCAGCCATGCTGCTGCGTCTGTTGGAGCTGCCCGAAGAAGCCCTCAACCTGGCCCGCATCTCGGCAAGCGACCAGCTGCTGTCGTCCAGCATATTGGACTTATTCGGCAGCCGCGAACGGGGACAGTCAACGCTTCTTGGCAGTACGCGTTATGTAAGAGACACCCGCATCCCCGTTGAAGTTCAGTTCACCTGCGTGATCTTCTCGAGCGGTTACCGGAACTACCGGATCGGAATCGAGCTGCGCACGGGACTTGGAAGACTGTACGTGGTGCCGGATATCCGCGCATTTATCGAAGGAATCGCTTTGAACGTCACTCGCACCTTCTCCAAGCAGTTTACGTTTCATCCCGCTGAACACCGTTTCCGTAACGAGGATTACGCTTTGCTGGGCGAATTGGCCCGCATCAGCAGAAACGAAGCGCTGTATCAGGAAGAGGCCGCGCCTTCTGGCGGGAAGGCGCGCGGAAAGCAAAACAACCGGATGCTGATGATCCCTCCTGCGGATTGGCCAACCGTGCTGCCTTTGCTTACTTCCTGTCCTTCCGTGCTGATTGATCAGGAGGGTACCGTTACCGCCGGCCTGCAAATAGACGAGGAGGCCTCCCCCGTCCGATTCGAATTCGGCGAACAGGACGAGAGCGGCTTTCAGCTAAGTGTTGAAGGCTTGGACAAGATTACCGTTTTAACCGCCTACAACATGGTATTAAGCGAAGGCCGGATGAAGCAGCTTCCCGAGGCTTCGTGCAAACAGCTGGCCGATTTCAAAAATATGCTGGACGCCTCGCACCGGCAGCATGTCGTCATCTCGCCGGAACAGATCGAGCCTTTTATGGAGAAGGTTGTCCCCGAGCTGATGAAGCTTGGAAAGGTTCAGGTAACCCGAAGCGTCTCGGAAAAAATCGTGCAAACTCCCCTGCAGGCAAGACTCTATCTGGACCGGATTCGGGAACGGCTGCTCGCCGAGCTGGAGTTTCAATACGGGGATATCAAGATTAACCCGCTGGCGGCCCATACGGACTATAAGACCGAGGACCGGATTCTTCTCCGGGATGGAGACAAGGAAAATCAGATCCTCGATATGATGGAGCAGAGCGGCTTTATTACAACGGAGCTTGGCTACTACATGCAGGATGAGGAAAGCGAATACGAGTTTCTAAGGCATACCATTCCGAAGCTGGAAAAACTGCTGCAGGTTCATGCTACCTCGGCCGTTAAGACGCGGATCGTTGTCCCCAATACTCCGCCATTGCTGAAGGTTGAAGTGGACGAGAGGACCAACTGGCTGGAATTCAAGTTCGAGCTGACCGGCATTTCCGACGACGAGATCCGAAGCGTGCTTCGCTCTATCGTGGAGAAGCGCCGATACCACCGGCTCCAGGAAGGCGCGCTGCTGCCGCTCGAAGGCAAGGAATACGAAGCCATTACGAGAATTATTAACGAGACGGGCTTCCTCCGTACGGACCTGAATCAATCCGTCTTCCGTATCCCCGTGGCGCGCGGACTCCATCTCGGGGATTTCGAGAATGAAGGAAGAACGATTCAGCTCGGCAAATCGCTGCGCAAGCTTCTCGCTCATATCCGCAACCCGGATCACCTGGAATTTGAAGTACCGGCTACCCTGCGGCATGTGCTGAGGGATTATCAGTCCTACGGCTTCCAATGGATGAAGACGCTGGCCCATTACCGGTTCGGAGGAATTCTGGCGGACGATATGGGACTTGGCAAAACGATTCAAAGCATCGCGTTCCTTCTCTCCTGTCTTCCGGAGATCCGGGAAATGGAGCAGCCTGCCATTATCGTTACGCCGGCATCCCTCATGTACAACTGGCTAAGCGAGCTGAAGAAGTTTGCTCCGGAGATCCGAGTCGTCATCGCGGACGGAACAAGACCGGAAAGAGCGGCCAAGCTCAGGTCTCTGAAAGAAATCGACGTCGTTATCACGTCGTACCCGCTGCTCCGCAGGGATGTCGAGCTGTACGTACAACGCTTCTATCATACGGTTATCTTGGACGAAGCGCAGGCATTCAAAAATCATGCGACTCAAACCGCGCAGGCCGTAAAAGCCTTGCAAGCCAAGAACCGGTTCGGGTTAACCGGTACTCCGCTTGAGAACAGAGTCGAGGAGCTATGGTCCATTTTTGGCGCCGTGTTCCCCCAGCTGTTCCCTGCCCGCAAGGTTTTCTCCGACCTGCCGAGGGAAAACATCGCGCGCCGCGCGCGCCCTTTCCTGCTTCGCCGCTTGAAATCCGACGTGCTGAAGGAGCTGCCGGACAAAATCGAGACCCTACAGGCCACCAGTCTGCTGCCGGAGCAGAAGAAGCTGTACGTCTCGTATTTGGCCAAGCTGCGTACGGAAACCGTCAAGCATCTGGATAATGACC
This sequence comes from Paenibacillus sp. ATY16, assembly GCF_003399985.2. Taxonomy (NCBI): domain Bacteria; kingdom Bacillati; phylum Bacillota; class Bacilli; order Caryophanales; family Paenibacillaceae; genus Paenibacillus; species Paenibacillus sp. ATY16. Next base: position 168,259 of record NZ_NMOK02000015.1, read on the forward strand.
GGAGCTTTCAGCAGAACCGGATCAAAATTCTGGCCGGCCTGACCCGGCTGCGTCAAATCTGCTGCCATCCGGCGCTATTTATTACCGATTACGAAGGAAGCTCCGCCAAGTTCGAGCAGCTGTTCGAAATCGTGGAGGAATGCCGCAGCACCGGCAAACGGATGCTGATCTTCTCGCAGTTCACCGAGATGCTGGGTCTCATCAGCAAAGAACTGGTCCGCCAGGGCATCTCTTATTTCTACCTCGACGGCAGTACCAAAGCCGCGGAACGGGTAGAGCTGTGCAACCGGTTCAACGACGGGGAGAAGGACATCTTCCTCGCATCGCTTAAAGCGGGCGGAACAGGACTTAACTTGACCGGTGCCGATACCGTAATTTTGTATGATTTGTGGTGGAACCCTGCCGTAGAGCAGCAAGCAGCCGACCGGGCGCACCGGATTGGCCAGACCAAGGTGGTTCAGGTTATCCGGCTGGCCGCCCACGGCACGGTTGAAGATAAGATGTACGCGCTGCAGGAACGGAAGAAAAATATGATCGACGACATTATCCGGCCCGGCGAAGAGCAGCTGTCTTCGCTTACCGATGCGGATATCCGCGAGATATTGGCGATTGGCGCCGATGAGCGGGATTTGTAAGAGGAAATGCAATAGACAAAAAAAGCGACTGTGCAAATGGGGTCAGACCCAGCCTAAGCACAGCCGTTTTTTATATTCCGACATGACTACCTTAAATGCCGCGTAAGTTTAAAAAGCCGTTATAACGGCAAAATTTCTTTTGATTGAAGAATCGCCAGCTTGATCCGGTTCTGTGCGCTTTGCTGCAGCCGTTCCGCAATATCTGGCGTCTCCCGGTAGACCGGAGGATGATGAACCGCGCGGAAATGAATCGGCACAAGAACATGAGCCTGCAGAACAACAGCCGCAGCTACCGCCTGCTCCGGAGTTAGCGTAATAGGCTGGCCGCTTGGGATCATACCCGGAAATTCCACAACGGCTCCATTTACCGGCAGGCAAGCAGCATCGAACGGTCCATACGCTTTGCTGAGCTTCCACCAGTAGCCATGCCATAACGTGTCGCCGCTATGAATCAGCTTCTTCCCTCCACCCTCCACAATCCAGGAAACTTGCGGATCGCCAAAACCGTCTACGGAAAAGCCAGCCGTAATCGTTAATTCGCCAACTTCTATCTGCTGCCCTAAGCTTACGCCTTGAATATTGGTCAATGGCGTATCGGTCATATGCCGTACGGATTCCAGCGGAACGTAGACCGGAATAGATGCGCCGTAGTAAGCGGCGATAGCTCTTGGATCAAAGTGATCCTCATGATGATGCGTAACGAAAACGGCATCCGCGTGGCCGAATTCGTCCAATGGAAACAGTTCTTCATGGGATGAACCAAACTTGGCGGGAAAATGATACATCGGGTCAATGGCAATCGATGTTTCGCCGCTTAATACGCGAATACCCGCCCATGGCAGCTTTTGAAGAAACATAAACGCATCATCCTTTATTTTTTAATGGGTACCCGAAGGTTCCGCCAATATCATAATAGGATCTGGATTTTATTGTCAATTCCGACTAAAGGGGGAAATTTCAATGATTTCTTTAGACCAAAAGGTTGGCAGGCTAAGAGATCAGGAGTTTAACTATTACATAAGCGGCAACGAGAACAAGGGAACGATTGTCATGCTGCATGCCGCTTTTGCTGACCACACCTTGTTCCAGGAGCAAATCCCTGAACTGATCGGGCATTACCGGCTGATCACTCTCGACATGCCTGGACACGGTATTAGCGCTGGAACGAAATCCAAGCTTACCATGCCAGACATGCCGGACATCATCAGCCGCATTCTCGCGGACAACCGGATCGCTTCCTGCCATCTGCTTGGCGTCTCGCTTGGCTCGCTGGTCGCGCAGGCTTTTGCGGAGAGATATCCCGGGCAGGCACGGTCCGTCATCATCGTTGGAGGTTACTCCATTCATAAAGCGAATAAGCGCGTCCGCAAAGAACAGCAGGCCGAAGGACTCAGATGGATTAGATATCTGCTATTCTCCATGCCCAAATTCAAGCAGCATGTCTTGAACGCCTCTTGCGCTACCGAGCAAGGGCGCATCTTGTTTGACCAGGGGATCCGGCACTTCCGGCGCCAATCCTTTCAGGCGATGAGCGGCATGGGCTCCTTTTACACGGAGAAAACCGAACCCATGACTTATCCGATGCTGCTCATAATCGGAGAGCATGACCGGAAGCTGGCCCACGATGCCGCGGAGGAACTTCATCGGTTGGAGCCGCAATCACAGCTTGTGACCCTTCCGGCTGCGGGTCATTGCGCCAATGCGGATGAGCCGGAAGCTTTTAACCGGATCGTCCGGCATTATTTGTCTAACGTTAACCGCTGCCCGTCGGCAGGAATCAGAACCTGACCAAGCAATACTTCCGCGCTTAACGCTTCCGCGAGAATTTCTCTTGTCACCAGACAATGATTGATCGTATCCATATGAACGGCAACCACCTTCGCAGACGATGCGTAACGGCATACAAGGATGACATCCTGCGCATTCATCGTAATGGGATCGCCAACGGCAAATTGCGCCCCGCCCGCGTTCACGACCGCGACATCCGGATTGAAAGCATCCAATGCATGCTTCACTTCGTCACACCAGATCGTATCGCCCGCGATATAAAGAGTCGGCTCGCCTTCCGCTTGAAGAACAAAACCGGACACCTGCCCCATTTTTTGGCCGATCTCTCCCGTCCCATGCCGGCCGCTTGTTCTTGAGATCGTAATGCCCTTATAGATGGCGGACTGGCCGATTTCCGTTACGTTAGAAAAATGCTGTCCCGTGATCGCCGCGAAGTCCCCCGGTTGGCAGAACAACGGAGTCGACTTCGGCAACGCCTCTATTGCGGCGGCATCCCAATGGTCGGGATGGAGGTGGCTGACGAGAATAACATCGGGCTGCAGCAGTTTTTCCATGGGAAAAGGCAGCGGAACAAGCGGATTCCGCCGGTCGTTCGTTGCATTCATAATCGGCGGATTTACGCCGGCATCGCTAAACATCGGATCAACGAGAAACTGTACTCCCGCATAGTTGAGCCACAACGTGGCATGCCTGATAAGCTGAATGTTCATATTTCTATCCCTCATTTCTAATCGTGTCTGATACAATTATAAAATAAGCTGCATCGAGCACGAATAACCTCGTGAAACGATATAGACGCTTTTATTTTCATAATGAAAGGATTTCTTCCGACATGCTAAGCTCATACGGAATTGACGATATCGACAGACAAATATTAAGCTGCCTGATTGCGGATGCCAGCCAGTCCCACAAGTCCATTGGAGAGCAGGTGCATATGACCGGGCAGGCCGTAGGCGCCCGCGTCCGCAAGCTTCAGGACCTCGGCATTATTGAAGGCACAACGGTCAATTGGAATCCCGAGAAAATCGGCTTGACCGTCCATGCCTTTGTCACCGTCTTTTTGGCATCCAATACGGCGCATCAGGCGTTCCAGCAATTCGCGGGCAGAAGCAGTCAGGTTGTCGAAATTCACCGCGTCAGCGGCGAAGGCTGCTATTGGATGCGCGTGCGCGTCGGCTCGCAGCTGGAGCTGACGAGCTTTCTCGACGAGCTGCTTGGCTACGGCAATTATAAGGTAAGCTTGTCTATTGGGCAGATGAAGTAAACAAAGGAGCCGCGTATCGTTACGCGGCTCCTTATCTTTATTCCAGTACGCTTTTGTAACGGTCCGGCCGATAGCCTGCTTTTTCCGCCATGATAGCGGCAAGCTCCTTGCCTTGCTCCCGCAGGTCATCCATGTACAGATCCGCTTCAATACGGCCTCTGGACATAATGAGCGCACGGTCGATAACCGTCTCGATCTCGTCAAGATGATGGGTAACGATCAGAATCGTCTCATCCCCCTTCAGATTGCCGATCATCAGCTTCAGGAAGTCCCGCCGCGTAAACATATCTTTGCCGAGGAAAGGCTCATCCATCAGAAAGTATTTGGCGCCTTTCGCCATCCCCGCACTGATCTCCAGCTTGGATTTCTGGCCTCTCGAGAAGGTGCGAATGCGCTTATGGGGCTCCAGCTCGTAAAATTTCAGCAGCTTATGATAATACGCAAGATCAAATTGCGGGTAAAAGGCGGAGAGAAATTCCGCATATTGAACCGGTGTCAGCTTCGGAATGTAGCTTCCCTCTTCGGTTATATACGCAAGCTGCTCATACTGCTCTTCTACAGGACGGCCGTTCAGCAAAATATCCCGATGCTGGACCTCGCCCAGCCCCATAATCGCTTTGAGCAGCGTCGTTTTCCCGCTTCCGTTCTCGCCCAATACGCCAACAATTTCGCCGCTTGGAATGGTCAAATCCCGAATATGCAGGATAGGTCTGGCATCGCCGAACGTTTTCTCCACGTACTTTAATTCAAGCATAACTATTCCCCCTTTCCCCGCTCAAGCTTCAGATGGTCGAATAAACGATAGTCGTAGAGTTGGAGATCATAAGACTCTCCTTCCGGCCAGTTAAAGGTATTAACCAGGTCATCGTTCAAATCCGATACCAGCTCGCCTTCGTAAAGAAGCTGATTCGCCTTATACGCTCTTATCATTAAATGAATAGGCAGGTACCCTTCAAACCGATCCTTTGGTCTAGCTTCCGTAAACGTATAAACCAAATACAGCCTTCCGTCCAGGTATTGCATGTTCATTCGGCTGCGATAATAATCCTTCCAGGTGCTTGCATAGTCCAGATTGGTTGCATCCGCAAGCTGCATGCCGTTGCGAAAATCGATACTCCATACCGTTTTGCGATAAAAGGTATCATAATCCGTTTGAACGGAATTGTTCTGAAAGACAAGATTCAACACCTTATCATTGGTAAAGGCCTCGTATTGATCCGAATACACGCTGCCGGGTGGATCAAGCCTGATATTGCCAAGCATCTTCCCGCTTACCGGATCGTAACCTCTGACGACGACATGCCCGTTCTCCTTCAATACAAGCGCAAGCTTGTCGCCCGCTGCCGCTAGTCCAAGCACGGCAAGGGAGGCACTCTTTTTATTCTGGTCCAGACTAAATTCCGTCACCGTCCGGGTCGTTCCTTCCTCTGCAAAAGAAAGCTCGTAAATGCCGTTTGTGCCCGTACTGTCCGCCGCAGTTGGCACGGTAAAATACAGATGATCTCCAACCTTTGCGAGTCCGTATTCCAGTGGATTGACATAATTGCCGTCCGCATTCGCTTTCGCAATTTTCGTATAGACAAGCGAGGACTTGCCGTTATTCTTAACATTCAACAAGTTCTTGTCGGTATACAAGACGTAAAACGCGCCTTCTCCGTGTACCTCGTACTCCAGATTGTCTATCCTTTTTTTGCCCCCGTTAACGTACTTGTAATGATCCGGCAGAAGTAACGGAGGATCGTACACTTCGGTATGCTTCGTTAATTTCCCCTTGTTTATCTCAAACGCCGTGCTCGCATACTGGTCGCTAATATCTCCGGAGATTCTAATCGGGTCAATTGCCGACCGGTCGCCAAAATGATCTTTTATATACAAGGTCCCCGCATTCTGGTGGGCATGGTTCAGCCAGGAAAAGAACCCAATAAGCAGGATGGCAATTATGCCAGTGGGAATCGCAAGATGACGGGAAAGCTTCCGAACAATCATCATCGTATATCCCTCCTTATTCCGCTGGCCGGATCCGAATATGATCAAATTCCCTGTTATACGTCGGATCATAGCTATAACTGGTTGAAAGATGCGCGACCCGGTTGCTGTCCTGGTTCCGGTCCGTTACAAGCTCGCCTTCATATTGAAGCCTCGCTGCCTTGTAGACCCTTATCATCAGGTGTTTGGGGCGGGCCATATCAAACAAGATATCGTTCTGATCCTTTGTTTCCGTTGACTGATAGATGACATACAGCTTGCCGTCCATATAGTGAATGCTTTTCATGTTGCGCAGGTTGGACTCCATATCGTCCGGGTAGCTGACGGCTGTTTCGTCCAGCAGCTTTACTCCGTCCGCAAGATCAAAGCTCCATATTGTTTTGCTCACTTGTCCTTGGTCGGGACCGCTCATAAACGCCAGGCTTAACCTGCCGCTGTCGGAATCCGAATACGCTTCATAGGATTCATAGAACGAACGGCCATGAGCCTTATCGGATCCCGAAATGGAAAAGCCGCTTACGGCCGCTTCCCCTAACCGCTCTCCGCTCTTGCCGTCGTAGCTCCGGATCACCAGCTTATGATCTTCCTCCAGCACTAATGCAAGCTTGTCGCCAACCGCTTCGAGTCCAAGCACCTGTATCTCAGAGGAGCCGTCACCTTTGTTTTTATCAAGACTGAAGGTAGCCAAGGCCTCCGATGCCGGCAATTCCCCCCGATAATCCCTGCCGTTAATAAAGTTTAATCGATAGATTCCGCTTGTACCGGCATAGCTGTTTGTCGAAGGAACGACGAAGTAGTACTGGTCTCCAATGTTGGCCAGCCCGTATTCAAGCCGGTTCGTGTAAGTAGCGCCATTGCCCTTTCTCGGCTGCTTGTTCTCGTCATACTCGGTCATATTCGAATGTACCGACGCTTGCCAGTATGATCCTGGGTCCTCGGGGTCTCTAGCCGTTATCGAGTCCGGCGAAAAGACGTTGTCAAATTTCCACTTCCCTTTTAACTTATCGGGCTGCGTGCTGTTGTACCAAACCGCCCGCGGCGGATCAAGCAGCTTCGTATTCGTCGTTACCTCTCCATTAACCAGATTAAACCGGGTACTGTGAAAGCCGTCTCCGAGTTCACCGCTGATGGACACATCCGACAACGCTTCTTGGTCTCCCTCATGATCCTTTAAATAAAAAACCCCGTTATCCTTGTCCGCATGAACCAGCATGTATTGCGACGCGATCAGAAAGAGCGCCAGAATGAATATCGGAAGGGCCGCATGGCGCGATATTGTTTTGTCTAAACGCGACATCAGGCGATAACCCCTCTCCGGACCAGCCTCATGCTATGCCAGATGAAGAAACCGCTCAATAAAAACAGGGCTATGCTATACGCATACAGCTTTGCCACTGTCCAATCCAAATCCGGCGCGGCAATCTGAGCGTTCAGAATATGCCTCATGATCCACCCCGCGGCAATGACGAGAATGATGTACCAATGCCGTCTGCCCCGTTCGCACAGGAACGCATAATAGAGTCCGGTTGCCAGGCTTGCAAGCATGCTGACCGAAGCCACCCAGCCGCCGATGCTAATGGGCAATAAAACCTTCAGGAAGTTGGAACGGATAAAAGCGAGGAACAACCCGTTATGCATCACGAACCTGCCATCCGCATAGCTGCCGATATGACTCGCATACGCCGAGTACCCCCAGCGGATCGCCAGCAAATGACCCGCAAAAAGCAGCAGCAGCCCAATCGTAAAAGATATCAGATTGCTCCAATAAAACGCCTCGCGCTTTACCGGAAGGGTCAAGTACGTATAGATGCTTTTGCTTCCCCAATACGCGTTGTACTGCTTCACGAGAAAATAAACGCAGAACACGGCAATAAACGCGAACAACGCCGTCTTGCAGCCGGTTGTAGCATATAAACTCTCGAATCTTGGATGAACGGAATTTTCGTTTAATTTCTCCACCGCGGATTGCAGCAGAAGATACGGCGTCACGATCATCCCCGCCGTCAGAATCAACAAAACGGGCAGCATGGACGCGAATTGAATATTAAGCAGCCGGTACAAACCTTTCATTTGCCAGCACCTCCTGTATTAATCGACTAATACAATGACTCTATAAAAAACTTACTCCCACAACTCCGTTAGAAGCTCCACGGTTTTCTTGAACGAGAGATTCGCTTCCTTGGCTTCCGCGATAAACGCCGCCACCATTTCCTTTGTCAGCTCGGTTTCGATCCGGCCGTATATCTCGTCGTCCAGATAAATCACGCTTCCCGTAGTGCTGCTCGTTCGGACGTAGCCTTCATCCTCCATGAGCTTAAACGCCTTCTGAACGGTGTTCGGATTAATGTTCAGCTGCATCGCGATATCCCTTCTCGAAGGAAGCTTGTCGCCGGATACGGCCCATTTTAGCAAAATACGCCGTTTCACATGCAGGGCAATCTGCATATAGACCGGCATTTTATTATTCAACTGCAAATCCTGAAACGTCAGCAATACCCTCACCTGCCTCCTGCTATGACTGTATTATGGCAGTAATACAATGAGTTGGCAAGGGGCACTTGGAGGTTATCTTCCTCATTGCAGTATTTTCGGGACATTTGTTACTATTAAACTAAAAACAGATAAAGGAATAGATCATGATGTCTTCAACTTCTCTGGAAACGGTCGCTTATCGTGAAATTCGGGAGCGGATTATGCGCGCGGAATATATGCCCGGCTCCATGTTATCGGAAAATGAGCTTGCCGGACTGCTTGGCATGAGCCGGACCCCTATCCGTGCAGCCATCTCCCTGCTGGAGCGGGAAGGCCTTGTGGGAACTTTTCGCGGGCGGGGGGTAATGGTTAAGGAAGTGTCCGCCCATGATTTCAGCGAAATGTATGAAGTTCTAGTCTCTATGCAGCTGTTCGCGCTGGACACGGCCTTAAAGCGCCAGCTTGCTTTCGATGTGGATACGATGCGCCAATTACTCGAGCAGCAGCAGTTGGCATTGGAACAAAGCGATTACTACGGTTATTACAACCATACCCTTCTGTTCACCGAAGCGATTCTCCGGACGATTCATAACGAGAGCATGCTGCAAATTATGGAGCTGTACCGCGGGCGGTATGTCTTCCATACCGTTGCCTACCGCAAAAAATACCCGCAATACCAGCCAAGCCGCTCCGTTCAAACGAACCGCCGGATTTACGAAGCGGTTAAGAACGGTGATATCGCAGCGGCCAAGGCCGCTGTCACGGAGCAATACGCCGATGTCCATGAGCAGTTCATCCTCGGCGGATTGATGAGATAGACCCGTAAACCGGAAGCCTTAACGGCCTCCGGTTTTTTTATTTCTTTTACAAATATTCAACCTTTCGATTACAAACAACAAATTGCTTATCGGCTTATGGTGTTATTTTTCGATTATGAAGAAAACCTTGGTAATCGTTCCTTAGTAGAAAAGCATTAATTCTATTAAATATTTTTGTGAGATATTACCTAAACTGGTTCCTTCTTGCGAACCGTTTATATATACTTGAATTATAATTTCTCTACCCCTTGCGTGACCACTATCTGTAGGAGGGTACATATGGAGAGGACTTTTTCGATTTCCCGCTACCCCGATGTAAAGGCCGTGACAAGCCAGCTGGACCGGCTCATTGATCAGCCGATTTATTCGATTAGACCCGATGCTTTGAAGAAATACGAAGAGGATTATTTTGAAGCGAAATGCGCGAAATCGAAAGAGATGATAGACGTTGCCAAGGAGATTATTCCCGGCGGCGTCCAGCATAACCTGGCCTTTAACTATCCGTTCCCCCTTGTATTTACGAAAGCCGAAGGCGCTTACCTCTACGACGCAGACGGCAACCGTTATTATGATTTTCTCCAGGCCGGTGGCCCGACGGTGCTCGGAAGCAACCCGCCCGAGGTGCGCCGGAAGGTCATCGAGCTGCTGAACGATTGCGGCCCCTCCACCGGACTTTTCCACGAATACGAATATAAACTAGGCAAAAAAATCGCCGACAGCATCGACTCCGTCGAAATGTTCCGCATGCTGGGCTCCGGCACGGAAGCCTGCATGGCGGCTATCCGCGTGGCGCGTCTGGCAACCAAGAAGAAAAAGATTATCAAGATGGGCGGCGCTTATCATGGCTGGAGCGACCAGCTGGCCTACGGCATCCGCATTCCCGGATCCAAATGGACGCAAGCGCAGGGCGTTCCCCGCTATATCTTCAAGCATACCCAGGAGTTTTTCCCGAACGATCTGGAGGATCTGGAACGAAAGCTCCGCTTCAATCAGCTGCGCGGCGGCACGGCAGCCGTCCTGATCGAGCCGGTTGGACCGGAGAGCGGCACAAGGCCGGTTGACCCGGATTTCAATAAAGGCGTGGAGCGGCTCTGCCGTAAATACGGCGCCCTTCTTATATTCGACGAGGTGGTTACGGCCTTCCGTATCGGAATGTCCGGTGCGCAGGGCTATTACGGGGTATCGCCGGATCTGACGGTCTTCGGCAAAGTCGTTGCGGGTGGCTATCCGGGGGCTGGCGGCCTCGGCGGCAAGAAGGAATACATGAAATATTTGTCCGCGGGCATTGAAGCCGGAAGCAAGCATAAGAAGGCGCTAATCGGCGGTACGATGGCAGCGAATCCGCTCAGCTGCGTAGCCGGCTACTACACGTTATCCGAGATTGAACGGACGAACGCGATCCCGAGATCCGGCCGGATGGCCGACCGGCTGACCGAAGGACTGCAGGCTTTAATCGGCAAATACAAGCTGCCGTTTGTCGCTTTTAACCAAGGATCGATCTGCCACCTCGAGACGGTAGGCACGATGCATTTTTCCATCAACTGGTCGAAGCCTTGGCAAATTCCGAAGGTATTGTCGGAGACGTCCAAACGGAAAAGAGAGATGGAGCATATGGGCGCGGCCTACATGGCCGAAGGGATCGTAACTCTGGCAGGCAGCCGGCTGTACACCAGCGGGGCTTACACGGAAGAAATGATTGACGACGTCCTTGTCCGCTTTGACCGTATTTTCAGCCATGTAGCCTTATTGGAGGGATAATAGGATGCCCGTGACAGCTACCGAGGAAGCCAAGCAGCGTGTTATCGAAGCCGGAATCAAACTGATGGAAACCGGTCTGATTGCCCGCACCTGGGGAAACGTAAGCCACCGCATCGAGGGCGGCCGGTTCGTCATTACGCCAAGCGGCCGGGATTACCGCTCGCTAACGCCGGAGGATATCGTTACCGTGGAAATCTCCGATTGCAGCTATAGCGGCAATATCAAGCCTTCCTCCGAGAAAGGCGTGCATGCCGAGGTCTACAAACGTTTTCCCAATGCCCATTTCGTCATCCATACTCATCAGGAGTATGCATCCGTCATCAGCGCCTGCAATGTGGATGCCGTTCCGATTACAAGCGGCTTGCTGGCAGGACAGGTATTATGCGGGGCTTACGCGCTCCCGAGTACCAAGAAGCTGCAGCGCAACGTTGCTAAAGCGCTTACTCTTACCACCAACAAAGCGATTATCATGAAAAACCATGGTGCCGTCTGTTACGGCGCCAACGATACGGAAGCCTTCGAAGCCGCCCTGGAGCTGGATCAGGCTTGCCTTCAATATATCGAGGGTACTTACAAAAGCTTGACTGGCGAGCAAGAAGCCGATGCGGCCGCGTTAAGCCGGTTTGCGCTTGGGCTGAGCTGCTCTTCCCCGGAACCTGCTTCCCGGATGCTGTATCACAGCAGAAGGACCGAGGATGGTTTCCTGCTGTATGACGATTCCGGCTTCGAGCTCCTTGGCCGGTATGAAGAGCTGGATGCCGCCATGCCGGACGAAGCCTGGGTCTACCAGCAAATCTACCGTACGCATAATCAGATTAACCATATTCGCTGGAGCGGCATTCCGGAGATTACGGCATTGTCCCAGACCGGGCAGCCGCTGAAGCCGCTGCTTGACGACTTTGCCCAGCTGATCGGCACCTCGGCAAGAAACGCTGCGCTCTCCCCTTCCGAGGTAACCGCTGCTCTCAAAAGTTCCTCAGCCGTGCTGATCCGCGGAAAGGGCGCTTTATGCTGCGGCGCTACCTATGACGATGCTCTAGCCGTAGGAATGGTTTTAGAGAAAAACGGCAAGGCTCATATCGGAGCTAAGCTGCTTGGCCAAGTCAAGCCTATACATTACCTGGAAAGCCTGTTAATGCGATTGGTGTATTTGAAAAAATATTCGAAGCAGGCTGCAGCGACCTCCTAGCCGAAAGGTGGAATTGTTATTAAAAGAATCTTCCTCATGAAATGGATCATTCTTTTATCGATCGTCCCGGTTATCGTATCGACCGAAATGATGTGGCTCTCCCTCGCGCCAATCTCGAGCTTGGCGGAAGACTATTACGGCGTCGGCAGCATGTCCGTCACGTTATGCTCCATGAGCTTTATGATCATGTTTATCTTATTCTCCATGCCCGCCTCCTGGGTCATAGACAAATGGGGCTACAAAGCTTCCCTTCTGATCGGCGCAGGTCTGACTGCCGTATTTAGCTTATTGCGCGCCTTGTATGCGGAGCATTTTACGCTTGTCCTGATCTTTCAGTTCATTCTGGCGATCGGGCAGCCCTTCCTGCTTAATATCGCTACGAAAGTAGCCTCGGACTGGTTCCCGCTTCGGGAGAGATCTACGGCAGCCGGCATTCTGACGCTTGCCCAGTATATCGGATTTATCGTTCCGATGGCGCTTGCTCCCGCAATCGCGGAAGCTTCCGGCATCCCCAACCTGTTTATGTGGTTCGCGGCGTTTGCGATTGCTGCCGCAGGTCTCGCCGCTGCGTTTGTTTTCGTGAAACCTCCCGCTTCCCTGCCCAATTCCGCCCCCAGACAAGAGGTATTACGCTTCCAATCGATTGGTCTGCTCATCGAGAACAAAAGCTATTTTCTTATCCTGCTCGTCAGCTTTATCTGCATCGGCATCTTCAACACGATTCTTACCCTTCTGGAAACGATCCTTATTCCCCGGGGATTTACATCAGAGGAAGCCGGACTTGTTGGCGCAGTATTTATCGTCGCCGGGATTATTGGCGCAATTGCTCTGCCGATCCTGTCGGATAGACACCGGATTCGGGCGCCTTTTTTTATCGCGGCCATTACGCTGCTCATTCCTGCCTACTTGGGATTAACCTTTGCGGAACAATTCATTCCGGTAACCGTTATTGCCGGACTTGCGGGCTTCGCCATTATGGGCGTTGCTCCGATCTTGTTCCAGCATGGCTCGGAGCTTGCTTATCCCGTTCGGGAAGGCACTTCGCTTGGCATGATTTTGCTGATGGGGCAGGTTTCCGGCATTGCTTTCGTTTATTTGTTTGAAGTTCTGAACGAAGCACTGGAGTCTATCGTCTGGCCGATGCTGCTGTTTGTCGTGCTGACGGCCGCTTTGCTTCCCGTTACGCTGCGCATTCCGGAATCGGCCTACCAGGCCAAGGATGAAGATACCAATCAGTCCATGTAAAAGGTAAAGGCGGGTGCAGCAAATGAGTGCTTACGTGCTCACTTACGATATAGGAACCTCCGGCGTCAAAACTTGTCTTTACCATCTGTCCCCCTCCTTGTCGCTTGTGGCCAGCGCTCTGCATGGCTATGAGCTTACGATTCTGGGCAATGGCGGCGCGGAACAGGATCCGGCGGACTGGTGGCAGGCGATGAGGGCAACAACAAGGCAGGTGCTGGAGACGAGCAGCATCCCAGCCTCGCATATTAGCGGCATCTCTTTTTGCGCCCAAATGCAAGGTCTAGTGCTTGTCGACGAACAAGGCGAGCCGGTCCGCAAAGCAATGAGCTACATGGATACCCGGGCTGCCGAGGAGCACCGCAAAGGAATCAGGCACGGCATTCAAATTGCCGGGGCCAATGTATTCAAGCTGCTTAAGTCGCTTGCAATCACCCGCGCCGTTCCGGCCAGCGTCAAGGATCCCGTCTGGAAATACCGGTGGGTGCAGCGGCATGAACCCGAGGTGTTCCGCCGCGTTCACAAGTGGCTGGACGTCAAGGAATATCTGCTCTTCAAATGTACGGGCGAATTTGTCATGACCGAGGACACCGCTTATGCCACGCTGCTGTACGACGCGAGAAACAACCGGTTCAGCAAGGAAATGTGCCGGATGTTCGGCGTCCGGAACGAGCATTTTCCGAAGGTGATTCCGTCCACGGCAATGGCTGGATTATTAACCGCCGGGGCTGCCGCGGAGCTCGGGCTTACGGAGGGCACGCCCGTATTCGGCGGAGGAGGCGATGCCTCTCTTATCGGCGTGGGAGCCGGTGCGGTTGCGGAAGGCGATACGCATATTTACCTGGGTACATCCGGCTGGGTATCGACGGTTGTGAACCGTCAGATTATCGATGCGGGCAGCATGATCGCTTCCATTGTAGGAGCAAGGCCGAAGCATTATCATTATTTCTGCGAGCTGGAGACGGCGGGCAAATGCCTGGAATGGGTCAAAAACCATCTGGCCTTGGATGAAATCGGCATCTATTTGGAGAAAAAACAAGTATCCGACTCTCAGGAAACGATGTACCGCAGCCTATACGATTACATGATGCATGCGATCAAAGACGTGCCCGCGGGCAGCAACGGCGTTATCTTTACGCCTTGGCTGCATGGCAACCGCTGTCCGTTTGAGGACGCGCACGCACGGGGCTTGTTTTTCAACATCAGCATTGAAACGGGGAAAACCGAGCTCATTCATGCCGTGCTGGAAGGCATCTGTTACCATCTAAGGTGGCAGCTCGAAGCGCAAGACCGGAAGATTACGACCTCCCGGGCGATCCGTTTTGTCGGAGGCGGCGCGCTTGCCCCGCTTACCTGCCAGATCCTCGCCGATATTTTGGGACGGACGATCGAGACGGTTGACAGTCCGCAAAATGCCGGTGCCATCGGGGCAGCCATTACCGCGGCCGTTGGACTTGGCATCGTTCCAGACCTGGACGCAGCCAAATCTTTCGTGCGGGTACGCGCCTCCTATACGCCCAATCCCCGGAACAAAGCTATCTATGATACGTACTTTGGGGTATTCAAGTCCTTGTACAGCCGAAATAAAAAAGCATTCGGCATCCTAAATAATCTCAAAGGCCATGCAGATGTTTTTCGTGCCTCGCTATGATACAATACTTGAATTGACGGGCTTTACACATTTAGGGGGCTTTAAGAACAACTATGCTTATTATTGGTATCGCTGGCGGCACCGGTTCGGGGAAAACCTCGGTAGCACGCTCCGTTATTGAACGGCTTGGCGAAGATAAGGTCACTTTTATCTCGCAAGATAATTATTACAAGGATCATCCGCATTTGAGTTTTGCCGAGCGCGAAGGTCTGAACTATGATCATCCTCTTGTTTTTGACAACGAGCTCTTAATCGAGCATTTGAAGCAGTTGAAATCCGGGCAGGCGGCCGAAGCTCCGGTCTACGATTTTCCAAACCACTCCCGGTTTAAGGATAAGACGGTTGCGCTCATACCTTGCAAAATCATTGTCATAGAAGGACTTCATGTGTTGTCCGACGAAAATTTGCGCGCGATGCTCGATATCAAGGTGTTTGTGGACACCGATCCCGATGTGCGCATCCTCCGCCGCGTGCTGCGGGATATTGAAGAGCGCGGCCGCTCCATTCAATCGATTCACGATCAATACTTGAAGACGGTTAAACCGATGCATGAAGCCTTTATCGAGCCATCCAAAAAATACGCCGACATCATTATTCCCGAAGGCGGACAGAACGAAGTAGGCATTCAGATGCTGTCCATCCTTATGGAGAAATATTTCTAAACATACGAAAGGGCTGTCCCGCTTTGGGACAGCCCTTTTCTACGAGATTGGCATGGACGAAAACATTAAACAAGCTTTTGAGCTTGTACCCTTTTCCGGTAAGACGAGTAATACCAGCCTAACATCCCAATCGCTATGATCGGGCAAATGAAGAGCAGCTGATAGACATGGTTATAGGCGTGCTCCAGCGTAATGCTGCTCATCTTATGGAGCAATAGTCCGCAAATGGCCACCGACAAGGAACCTCCGAAAAATTGAATAAGCTGCATCATCCCCATGCCGGAGCCGATCAAATGCCGTGGCAAAATGCTGGAGGTCTGGTTATTGAGAGAGGCCAGCGTTGCCGAGAATGCCGGCGAGAACAGCAAATACCCGCACATGATAACAAAAGGCGAGCTTCCTAGAGCCGTCATAAACAAAGCCATTACGGCCGTCAAGACCGCTGTCCCGATAAACAGGAACCGGACATTGCCGTACCGGTCCAGCCAGCGCCCGACAAATGGCGTTAATACCGCCGATAGAATAGCACCCGGAGCAATCAGGAAGCCAATGAGCATCTCCGATTTATGGAACAGATTCGCCAGGACAAGCGGCATCAGGAACAGGTTTCCCAGGTTAATGATAAGCAGGCAGAAGCCTACCACAAGCAGCCGGATATAACCGGGCTGGCGGAACACTTCCGGATTCACGAAGGTTCCGTTGCCCTTCGCCTTCCGGATATGGAGCACGTGAATTACAATCGTAATCACGCTGACTAGAAGCCAGATGACGGACTGTTGCGTTACCGCAATCAGTAAGGAAGTCGCATTAATGACGGTCCATGCGGCCCCCCAATAGTCAAAGCTGGCAGGCTGCGGATTTTCCTTCGGCAGCAGCTTCAGCAAGACCGGCAATATAGCCAGCACCAGGCAAGTGACCACAAACAAGCCGTTCCAGCCAAAATATTCGCTGATGACGCCGCCTACAATCGGCCCAAGACCAAACGCCATTGCGCTGCCGGCCGCGATCATCGAGATCGCCCGGCCTCTTCGTTCAACCGGGATATAGCGGCTGGCTAATACAAGCCCAAGTCCGGCCATCGTCCCCGCTCCCGCCGATTGAAGAATCCGCGCCGTCAGCAGAAGAGCGAAATTATGGGCAAAAATTCCAAGCACCGAAGAAAGACCCAATATAAGCAGCCCAATCGCTACCAGCCTGCGTATGGGAGCGATATCCGACAAGCGGCTGTAGATCACCGTTGACAGGGCATATCCAATCGAATAGCTGGATACAATCCATGAGCCAAGATCCGAAGTGATTCCGAGATCGTTAATAATACTTGGCACCGAGACGTTAAACATGGTCGTATTCATGACCACGACAAACAAGCCCAGCATCCACACGGGCATTACGATTCTGTCATTCAAGTTGTCCACCTTGTTTCTCTGCGAAGTTACTTTACTTTGTTCAGTATAACACAAAAAAAGCAGAAGCAAGGTTTCACCCCCGCCGCAAAAAAACGAAGAACGTTAAAACGCTATAAAGCTAAAACATTGGGCATAGCCATTTTTCCATTTACAATTTATAGTAAAGAGTGAAATGTAATCGATTCCATAAGCGGTGAGGAGGCATGTTATGCCAAAGCTGTTCGTTGCGGAAGAGGAACATCTCCGTCTCAACCATTCAGCTTTACCATTGAATGAATTACCGTATGAAGAAATGAAGCACTTATTTGATCATCTTACAAATTGTCTTTCGGGAGCCATGGAAGAAGTAAAAAATTTGGAGCAGCAATATTTGAAAATAATCGCTAGCGTTACCTTCGGCCTGCCCAAACCAAATGTACAGCAGCTGTATTTTTCTTATAAAGAAGCGTTAAAGGCTTTGGAGCAGCAATTTAACCAAGGTTCTAAATTGTATCGCAAGCTAAGCTTGAACCCGCATCGCATGCCAAAACGCAAGGTTCAGCAGGCATTGGAAGCCATCGAAGCTTCCTATGCCGATCACGGGATGACTTTGGCCGGAGTCGCGAAGGCTTTGTTTGTCTCCAGCACCTATCTTTCCACGTTGTTCAAACAGGAGCTTGGCGTTAACTTTCTCGATTATGTCCATCAATACCGGATCGAGAAGGCCAAAGCGCTGCTGCAGGCCAGCGATATGAAAATCCATTCCGTTGCCAAGGCAGTCGGGTATTACGATGAGGCCCATTTTACGAAGACGTTCAAGAAATGGACCGGCATGCTGCCTTCGCAATACAAGAAGGAAATGGCCGTCATTGGATGAAAAAACCAAAAAAGGACAAGCCAATTCCGGCTTGTCCTTTGCTCTTATACGCTCGTTAACTGATGGCGTTGACGATAAGCGAGCGGTGTCATCCCCATCTTTTTCTTGAACACCTGGAACAGGTAGTTCGTATTCGTAAAACCATGGTTGACCGCGATGGACTCCACCGTATTCGAGGTCTCGACCAGCTCCTCGCAAATGCGCTGCAGCCGGAAATCCTCCAAATAGCTGCTGAAGGAACTAACCCCGTATCGGTGAAAGACGCGCTGCAGCTGCCTCGTGCTGATCTGGATCCGGTCCGCAACCTCCTGCAGGGTCAGCGGTCTTGCGTAATTGTCGTAAATATATTGCTGCGCCATCTCGAAGCGATGCGCTTGTATATCCCGTGCCGGAAGCATCTGCTGGCCATCCCGGTCAACGGTCGCTTTGGCGGCGCGCAGCAATATTTGAATCAAGGACTGGCGGATCGTCGTATAAGCCCCAAGCTCGCCGGATCGCCAAGCCATGTAAGCCTGCAGGAAGCATGTCATGGCATCATGCTGATCCATAAACGGGCGAAGCGGAAAATCGGTCAGCGCCTGAATACAGGCTTCCGACTCTTTATTTTCCCACTCCGAGCCCCATTCTTCCCGTCCCTCTCCGTCCGGCAGACGCGTGATATCCACATGCAGGCACAGCTCTTCCATGCCGGAACGGTTATCCGCCGTTTGCTGATGCACAACGCCGGGACCGGTCAAATAAAACATGCCGCTGTTCAGCTTGTAAATATGGTCAATCAAGGTGACCGTTCCTTTGCCGCGCGGCACGAAGTGGAATTCAAACTCCGAATGCTTGTGGAATTTGATCAGCTGTCCGGGCTTAAAGGTGGTCAGATGCCATTTGAGCACCCTGATCCCGTAACGTCCCCATCTGAAATGCAGATCAAGCCGTTCGAGCGCGTCCATCTTTTCTTTCATAATGGCATAAGGATACGGTCTTGCGCTTACCTTGCTGTCTGACTCCACGATCTGCTCCCGTTCACCCATGCCAGTCATCGTATTAGCGGATTTCTTCAATACGTACAGCCCGCTTCTCAGCAACCGAGCGGTTAGATGCTTCCATAAGCGCCGTCAGATCCTGCGCCATGCGGATGTTCTCTGCCGCAACCGTATTGTTCTGGATATGGTCAGCCCATTGCTCGAATGCCTTGATGCGGCCGCTTGCCTTATCCGCTTCCGTCCACTCCGATTCGCCGTTCTTATTGCTGCGGACCAGAATGCGGTCTTCCGGCGTACCGTACAAGAGCGAGCCTTCCGTGCCGTGAATCTCGATCGTGAATGGCGAATGGGCATTTACGAAGCCCGCTTCCACGATACCGATTGCGCCGCCGGCCGTCGTGAGAATGGATACCGCGTTATCCTCTACGTCTTTGCCGGTAACGTAACCGTACGAAGCTTGAACCTGAACCGGCATTTCGCCAAGGAACAGTCTAGTCAAATACATCGGATGGCAGCCAAGGTCGATCAGTGCGCCGCCGCCGCATTGCTCCAGGTTGTAGAAATGCTCAGGAAGCCAGTTTGCGGTTGCGCCGTTATGGGACAAGCGGACGCGAGTCAAGGTAACTTTGCCCAGAATGCCGGATTCCAGCACGTTCTGAATGGAAGGCGTATACCAGTCGTTAAGTCTTGGCAGCGATACGGTCAGCTTCACGCCCGCTTCTTCCACTGCCGCCAGGATCTCGTTAACTTCCTTCGTTGTAAGCGCCAACACTTTTTCCGTAAAGATATGCTTGCCGGCTTGAGCGGCTTTGACCATAACCTCGCGGTGAATATTGGAAGGCGCGTCCACGATCACTCCGTCAATACCTTCGCGGGCGAGGAGTTCATCCAGATTGGAGAAGAAAGGAACGCCCAGCTTGGAAGCTGCTTCTTCGCCTCTAGCCGGAATTTCATCCCATACCGCTACGATTTCCGTATCCGGATGCGCTTGCGCCTCTCTCGTGTAATCCCATGCGTGAACATGCCAATAACTTAACATTGCGACTCTAATCATATAACTTCCACTCCTCAGACCGATTATTTGGGATAACTGCATATTTGCGACTTATTTCTAAGGTAGCACACCATTTACCAAAGTAAAACTAGAACATAAAGACATTCTGACTATAATTATACGACACAGACAAGAACTTTTTTATAGCCTTATTGACTCTAAATATCGGTCAAACCTATAGTAATGGCATAAACACCTTTTTATATAAATCCAATTAATCGGAGGCTGGACATGAGTAAATTACTGAAGGTTGGCATCATCGGCTGCGGCGGTATCGCGAATGGCAAGCATCTTCCTGCACTCAGCAAGAACAAGAATGTTGAAATCGTTGCCTTTTGCGACGTTGTAGTGGAACGCGCTGAAGAAGCATCCCAAAAATACGGCGCTGAAGGCTCGAAAGTATACGCGGATTACCGCGAGCTGATTGCCGATCCGTCGATCGATGTTGTGCATGTATTAACGCCTAATGACTCGCACTCCTTTATTACGATAGATTCCCTTGAAGCCGGCAAGCATGTTATGTGCGAAAAGCCAATGGCTAAGACGGCTGCTGAAGCAAGAGCTATGCTGGATGCCGCGAAGCGCACGGGCAAAAAGCTGACCATCGGTTACAACAACCGTTTCCGTCCGGACAGCCAAGTCCTCAAAAAGGTTTGCGAGCAAGGCGAGCTGGGCGAAATCTACTATGCACGCGCTCATGCGATCCGTCGCCGCGCGGTTCCGACTTGGGGCGTATTCCTCGACGAAGAGAAACAAGGCGGCGGACCGCTTATCGATATCGGTACTCACGCGCTTGACCTGACGCTGTGGATGATGGACAACTACAAGCCGGTTTCCGTTACGGGCTCCGTATTCCATAAGCTTGGATCGAAAGAAAATGCCGCTAACGCTTGGGGCCCATGGGATCCTGCGAAATTTACGGTAGAAGACTCCGCTGTAGGCTTTATTAAGATGGAGAACGGCGCAACGATCACGCTTGAAGCAAGCTGGGCGCTGAATACGCTTGATATCGACGAAGCAAAATGTACGCTTTGCGGTACGGAAGGCGGCGCGGACATGAAGAACGGCCTTCGCATCAACGGCGAAGAGAACAGCCGTCTGTTCGTTAAAGAAATCGACCTTTCCGCCGGCGGCGTAGCGTTCTATGACGGCGCTTCGGAGCGCGATATCGACGTGGAATGCGCAGCTTGGATCAACGCGATCCTGAACGATACGGATCTGGTTGTAAAAGCCGAGCAAGCTCTTGTCGTAACCGAAATTTTGGAAGCGATTTACGAATCCGCCCGCACTGGCGAGACGGTATACCTCAATCGCGAAAAAGTAGCGAAATAAATAAAAAAACGGTTGTGCCTGTTTTCAACAAGCACAACCGTTTTTTATACATTGTGAAGCTTATCCGGGTTGCGGACGATAAACAACCGGTGAAGAAGACCTTCGCGCTGGTCAAGAAATACAACCGAATCCACGATTCCTTCCTGCCGGAATACGAAGGCGGGTTCCCCGTTTAGCGGCTTTACCTCTACCGTCATATGGCTCGTAATCTGGGATTTGCGGAAAATGCCCAGCAGGAACTGCGCCACGCGCTCCCTTGATTCGATTGGCCGGACAGCCGCCGACGCCTTGCCTCCTCCGTCGGAGATAAGCACGGCATCTTCCGCCAGCATGGACAGCACGGTGTCGACCTCGCCTTCGGATAAGGCCGCTACGAACCGGTTTATCCACGCCTGCTCGATTGTACCGCCAGCCTGCAGCTCTTCTTCCGTTATTCCAATCTTTGCTCTGGCCCGGCTCATCAGCTTGCGGCAGTTCTGCTCGCTTTTTTCCGTTAATTCGGCAATAGCGGGATAATCGAACCCAAGCGCTTCGCGCAGAACGAATACGGCCCGTTCCGAAGGCGACAGCCTTTCGAGCAGAGCAAGCATCGCGTAGGACAGCAGGTCATGGCGAACCACTTCCTCCAGTCCGTCATCGTAGTATTGTGCTATTGGCTCCGGCAGCCAAGGACCGACGTATTGCTCCCGGCGAACCCTTGCCGAACGAAGCTGATCCAGGCATCGATTCGTTATCATTTTGCACAAATACGCTTTGGGCTCGTGCAGCTTATCCGGGTTCATATTCTGCACCTTCAAGAATACGTCCTGAACCGCATCCTCCGCATCGGCGGCCGAGCCGGTTAACTGGTAAGCAAGGCTCAACAACAAGCCTTTATAACGTTCATACAGCTCAATCATATGACGTCTCCTTATGATTTCAGCATACTCGCGTAATCCCAGACGAAACGTTTGATTTTGTAAGATAAACTTCCCGAAATGATTATATCAAGCCCCCATTTGCGCGTCCATGTCATTCCCCGTCCCGGACCAAGTCCAATCGTAAAGCCATCCATCACCTGTTTATGGCGGGGAGCCTCGCTGCCGTTCCGGTCCGCCGCAATGATTTTGCCTAATCGCTGTGCCTGCGGAATCGCCTCTTTGCAGGTCATTCGGGCGGCCTCACCGTTATCCGGGTCCACGATAAACGCGCAATCCCCAATGGCATACACACCACGGGCATCCTTCACGCGGTAGCATTCGTCCACGATAAGCCTGCCATCCTTCGTTACGGGCAGTCCAAAGCTGCGAATAGCCGGATTCGGAACAAGACCCAGCGTCCAAACCGTAAGGCCAACCGGCAGAGCCCCACCGCTTGAGAGCATGAGATTGCCGTTCTCCTCTCGTACCGCTTTGCAACGATGATGCACGGATACGCCGCATTTCGCCAGCTCCTCCTCCAGCTTGCGGCTTGCCTTCATTGGTCCCTCCTGAAATAAACGATCCTGGGCATTCAGCAGATGGACCCGGATTTCTTCGGGGTTAAGTCCCTGTCTGGCTGCTTCTTCTCTCATGGCGTACGCTAACTCCGAGGCCGTCTCAATGCCGGTAATTCCCGCTCCGGCCACGGCTGCCGTAAGCAGGCGACGGCGTTCCTCCGCGTTGTTTTCCACCCTTGCAGCCTGCATATTATAGCCCCATGCTTCCCTGATTCGGACAGCCGACTCCATTCCCGTAAGGGATATGCCCCCAAGTCCGGACTCCGTCTCGCGGGCTACGCTGCCAACCGCAACAACCAGAGTGTCATAAGCAAGCCATACGGAGTTGCCTTCCGCATCTTCATATTCGAGCACCTTCTCATCCGCATGCACATGCCGTGCTTTTCCTTGTACGTGTTCGGCCGCTTCCGGCAAAATTTGCTTCCACGGTACCGTAATCTTGTCAGCCCCTACCGCCGGCTTGAACAAGAGCACCTTGCGCAGATGGTAAGGATTCGGATCCAATAATAGAAGGCGAAGCTTCCGTCCTTCCGCATGAGCGCTATACTGCTTCCAAACCGCTTTTACCGCATGAATTCCCGCATACCCGCCGCCAATGACAACCACTGTCCATTCCGTCATAGATGATCTCTCCTCTATATGCTTTTGCAAATAGAACGAGGAGAGGTCTTTGTTTGTGACACCGGATTTACTCTTTACGAGCTACAATGCCGTCATGGCCGTAGCCATGCTGGTAACCGGCGTTATTTCCTCCAAGCTTGGCACGAAAAAAATGCTGCTTGCCGGTATCGTCCTCATCGCTATATTTTCCGCGCTTGCCGGAAGCGTCGACAATGTCATGTCCATCGTATGGCTGCGCGCCGGTTGGGGTCTTGGCAATGCGTTTTTCGTCGCAACCGCGCTGTCCGCCATTGTCTCCTTGTCCCGCGTTGGCGTTGCCAAATCGATTATTTTGTTTGAGGTTGCCGTAGGTCTAGGCATCTCCGTAGGCCCGCTTCTTGGCGGAGAGCTTGGCGCCATCTCTTGGCGCAGCCCGTTCTACGGCGTCGCCTGCTTAATGATTGTCGCTTTCTGCTTGATCACCTTCATGATGCCGAAGGCCAAAACTCCTGCTGCTCCTGCGGTGAAAAAGAAAGCTTCCATACTCGATCCGTTCCGTGCCTTGAAGCACCGCGCCCTTCTGATCTTTGGCCTTTCCGCGGCGCTTTACAACTTCGGATTCTTTACTCTTCTCGTGTATGCCGCGCTGGTGCTTGGCCATCTTCATCATCTGGACGTTCACGGACTTGGTTATGTCTTCCTGGGCTGGGGTCTGCTTCTGGCATTCACTTCCGTCTTTATGGCTCCTAAGCTGCAAAGACGTTCGGGCACAATTAAATCAATGTGCATTCAGCTTGTTCTCTTCGCTTGCACCTTGTTTGCGATGGGCTATTGGACAACGGAAAAAGCGGTCGTCATCTGCATGGTTATTCTTGCAGGGGCTTTCCTTGGCAACAATAATACCCTTATCACGACAGCCGTTATGAACGCCGCTCCGGTCGAACGGCCAACCGCTTCCGCGGCTTACAGCTTCCTTCGCTTCATCGGCGGCGCGCTTGCTCCGTATTACGCGGTCAAATTCGCCGAATGGTTCGATTTCCATGCCCCGTTCTATATCGGCGGCGGCTTTGTTATCCTGGCCGTTATCCTCATTGCGTTCAACCATAAACATCTGAAGCATGTCGACCAGGCCGAAGCGCATTGATAAGTTAATAAAAATTTGGAACAAGCTGACCCGATTTTAATCGGGTTGGCTTGTTTTTTTTCTCGATTGGAAACATTATAGAGATAAGCAAACTTTGGAAAGGAGGTCGCCTCATGAAAAAAATCGTCCTGATCCGCCATGGGCAAAGCGTATGGAATGTCGAGAATCGGTTCACGGGCTGGACCGATGTGGACCTGTCAACGCAAGGTCTGGATGAAGCCCGGGAAGCCGGAGAAATCCTGAAAAAACACGGCTACGTCTTCGACATCGCCTATACCTCCGTCTTGAAACGCGCCATCCGAACCTTATGGATTATCCTTCAGGAGATGGATCTCTTATGGATACCGGAGCAGAAAAGCTGGATGCTGAACGAACGGCATTACGGCGCGCTGCAAGGGCTGAACAAGGCGGAAACCGCCGCCAAATACGGAGAGGAGCAGGTGCATTTATGGCGCAGATCGGTTGATGTCCGTCCTCCGGCACTCGATGTAACCGACCCGCGATACGTTGCTGCCGACCCTCGTTACATCGGACTCAAGGAAGGCGAGTTTCCGTTAACGGAAAACCTGGAAGACACGGAGGCACGGGTTCTGAAGTATTGGAATGCCGAAATCGCTCCCGCTGTTTCCTCCGGAAAACAGGTTATTATAGCCGCCCACGGGAACACGCTGCGGGCGCTGGTTAAATATTTGGACCAAATTCCGCCGGACGGCATTGCAGATCTGAATATCCCGACAGGTATTCCGCTTTTGTACGAGCTGGATGATGAACTGAAGCCGATCCGCCATTACTATCTCGGCTGGGAAGGCCCGTATCCGAACGGCCAGATTCCGACGCATATCGCTCCTGCGACAAAATAAGCAGTTGCATTCCCGTTGTCCATCTTCTACAATAGAATCCAATATTGCGTATAACCTCGGCAATACGGGCCGAGGGTTTCTACCGGGAACCGTAAACTCCCGATTACCAGCATGCTTCTTTCAGCATCGGCGGTAATCGGGAGTTTTTTTATTTTAGTATAAAAAAGGAGAGAATAGCTGTCATGCATACAAAAGACAAACTCACGAATCGAATCGACGTAGCAGCCAAACGCGCTGCGGCAGATCTTATTATACGAAACGGAAAAATCGTAAACGTGTTTACAGGCAGCATAATGTCCGGCGATATCGCAATCGCGGACGGAGTGATCGCGGGGATCGGCCGGTACACGGAAGGCTCGGAAGTCATTGACGCGGCAGAGCAATGGATTATTCCCGGCTTGATTGACGGGCATGTGCATATCGAGAGCTCGATGCTGACGCCGCGCGAATTCGCGAAGGTTGTTCTGCAGCATGGCGTTACGGCCGTTGTGACCGACCCGCATGAAATGGCTAACGTGATGGGCGGCAAAGGCATTCAATACATGCTTGACCAATCCGCAGGACTTCCCCTCGACATTTACGTCAATCTTCCGTCCTGCGTACCCTCTACCCCGTTCGAGACAAGCGGCGCAACTCTAGAAGCGGAGGAGCTTCGCCCATTCTACGCGCATCCCAAAGTGCTTGGATTGGCTGAAGTGATGGACTTTCCCGCTCTTGCAGCCGGCAATCCCGGCATGATCAGCAAATTGGCTGACGCGAACGAGCTTCATGCGCATATCGACGGTCACGCCGCCGGGATTGACCGGGATCAACTCAATCTCTATATGGCCGCGGGCATCCGCACGGATCATGAAGCGATAGACGCGGAAGAAGCAAGGCACCGGCTCGAGCTGGGCATGTATCTGATGATCCGCGAAGGTACCGTGGCCAAGGACCTGGAGGCGCTCCTTCCTGCCGTTAACGCCGGGAACAGCCGGAGATGTCTGTTCGTAACGGATGATAAACTCATTGACGATCTGCTTGAGGAAGGAAGCGTCGACTACAGCATCCGGCTGGCCGTGAGCAAAGGGCTTGATCCGGTTACCGCCATCCAGATGGCAACCCTAAACGCCGCGGAATGCTTTGGTCTTCGCGGTCAAGGCGCCATTGCTCCCGGCTATAAAGCCGATCTCGTGATCGTTGATGATCTGGAGAAGCTGGCGATCAGCCAGGTATTTAAGGAAGGTGTATGCGTATTTCGCAACGGAACTCTTCGGGAGGAGGCCTTTAACGTAAGCGCTGCGCAAGCCTCCCTGGAACCGATGCATTCATCCGATATAAAAGCGGGAATGAAGCCGCTCCGGCCGGATGCTCTTGAGCTTCCGCTCGCGTCCGATACCTGTCATGTTATCGGGATTATTCCGAACTCTCTTGTGACCCGGCATTTGAAGGAACAGGTAGCAAGGGATGGGCAGCTGCGGTTCCTTCCTTCGACCGAACGCGACCAGCTTAAGCTTGCCGTCGTTGAACGTCATCACCGGACCGGCAATATCGGGCTTGCGGTTGTAAAGGGCTTTGGCCTCCGCAAAGGCGCGATCGTATCGTCGGTAGCCCATGATTCGCACAATATCATATGCGCAGGCGTAACCGATGAAGACATGCTGCTTGCTATCGGTCATGTGGCTGCGTTGAACGGCGGGCTCGCGGTTGTCGCGGACGGTGAAGTTCTTGCTTCCTTATCCCTGCCAGTCGGAGGCCTGCTGTCCGAACAAAGCTATAGCGAAGTGAATCAACAAATGCTTGGCCTCTATGCGGCGCTTCGCACGATTGGCGCACCGGATGCCTTCAACCCGTTCCTGACGTTATCCTTCCTGGCTCTCCCGGTCATCCCCGAGCTCAAGATAACGGACAAAGGCTTGTTCGAATTCGCGTCAAACCGTCATATCGGAGTTCAAGCCTGATAGCGACACGTCTCCTCTGCTTGCTATAATAAGGTAAGGCATACAGCCTGCAGTACAGCCCTTATTTGTGAAATATTCATTATAAGAGGAGCGAAAATAGATGACTCGTTGGGTAGATCAATATATCCGGAACGAAGAGGAACAAGCCCGGGTATGGCAAGTAGATAAATTGGCGGCTGCTTTCGCGGAAAGAGCATCCCGGCACGACCGTGAAGGTTCGTTTCCGTTTGATAATTTCGCGGACTTGCGCGAGGCGGGATATTTGAAGCTTACGGTTCCCAAAGTTTACGGCGGAGAAGAAATTTCTCTCTATGAGATGGTCATGCTGCAGGAAAGGCTGGCATACGGCGACGGTTCTACAGCGCTTGCGGTTGGCTGGCATATGGGACAAATGCTGCATCTGCGCACTTCACGAAAATGGCAGGAGCCTGTCTTCGCAGACCTATGCGCGGCCGTTGTCAAATACGGAGCGATGATCAACACCTTCGCCAGCGAAGCGGCCTCCGGCAGTCCCAGCCGGGGCGGCAGGCCCGAAACAACCGCAACCGCCGTCCCGGGAGGATGGCTTATATCGGGGCGCAAAACCTTTAGTACGTTGTCCCCCATCCTCGACCGGTTTGTCGTAACCGCTTATATTCCGGACGAGGACAGCGTTAGCGATTTCATGGTGAGCCGGGACGAGCAGGTCTCCATCATCGAAACGTGGGATACGCTTGGCATGCGCGCGACCGGAAGCCACGATGTTGTGCTGGATCAAGTCTTTGTTCCCGCCGATCACCGGCTTACCGGGAAAGGGACGGATGACGGAGGCGGCTGGCTGCTGCATATTCCGGCCTGCTATCTTGGCATCGCGCTAGCTGCGAGAGATTATGCCCTGTCGTTCGCTAACTCCTATAAGCCCGGACAGATGGATAAGCCGATCTCGTCTATTCCTTCCGTCCAGCATACGATTGGCCAGATGGAGCTTGAGCTTCGCACCGCCCATACGATGCTCTATTCGATCGCGGAACGCTGGGACCGGGAAACGGAAAACAGGCCAGCTTTGAAAGCTGACCTGGGTCTCGCGAAATACGCGGCTACCAATAATGCCATCAAGATTGTTGATCTGGCCATGCGGATCGTCGGCGGCACCAGCTTATCCCGTCAGCAGCCGCTCGAGCGTTATTACCGGGATGTCCGGGCCGGACTGCATAATCCGCCGATGGACAATGTCGTCATTCAAAATCTGGCGGCGACGGCTTTAAGCGAATTTGAATAAGGTTCTCCAAGAGGCGCTAGAACAAATCGGCTTTGCCGAGTTTGAGCGCCTCTTTGTTTCCTTTGATGAAATATTCATGATCCCCGAAATGGCCCATGGCCTGACGGTCAGGCAGCCATACCCATTCATCGATTTCCGTCTGGCAGCGGTGCGCGCGGAAAGCCGCAAGCTTCGCTTTTTTATAGCGGCTTACGTCAATCCGGGCTATCTCCTCCTGCGTATAACCATAAGCCTCGGGATAGGCCAGCGAATCCCCGAACGAAATGAAATACAAGGCTATCGCAAGTCCCGTGCGGGCAAGCGCTTCTATCGTAGCTTTGCCAATCGCGCAATGATCCGGATGCCCTCCCCATTTCTCATGAAAAGTAAGAATGGCATCGGGATTAACTTCCCGTATGAATCCGGCTATGCGGTCCGCTAATTGATCCGGATCCGCGAACTCCACCGTTTTATCGCGAATATCGAAGAAATGCAGATGCTTCACTCCAAGGCATTCGCACGCTTCCCGAAGCTCCTGCTCGCGGGCCGCGGCCATCGTCTCGCGGTTCAAATACGGCGGATTGCCCATTCGCCTGCCCATCTCGCCTCTTGTTGCGCTGACAAGCGTAATCTCTACGCCGCTGTCAGCATACTTCGCTAACGTACCGCCGCAAATAAAAGACTCGTCATCCGGATGGGCAAATACGGCGAGCAGCTTTCTTGGCTCTGTACTCATTCCGCAAACGGCTCCTTTCCGAGGTGCAGCGCAACATTCATCCGTCCTCTGTCATCGTAGCCGGCCAGCAGCAGCCGTCCCTCCGCATCAAGCTCGTAATGCGTGAGCGCTTCCATTCGCAGCCACCCAATTTCATCGAATCGCAAAGCGAGCCGGAACGGCCCCTCCCCGGCTGTAAAAGCCTGCGTAAGCTTCATCTTGAAGTTCCGCACAAAAACGTAGGATGTTGCTTCGCTATGGACGTAAATCTCTTCCCCAATGAACGTTCGCAGCAAATTCTCTACTTCTAATGGATTTATCGTATTCATGATTGCCTCTCCCCGGACTCTTCCTTCGATTCCCGCTTCAGCCTTTCCAGACATGCTTGGCATACGCAGGCTTTTCCCATTAATTCAGACGGAATCTGTTCAAACACCTTTTGCGGAAAAACCTCTTTGCTGCACCAGCATTCCCCGGCCGGCAGTCCTTGCAGATTGCCGCATTGATTGTTCCCCTTGCAGATCGGACATTCGTTTGCCATCACTTTGTTTCCCTCTCCTTATGAGAAAACCTCTATCGTAAAAAGACTATCCGAGCGTTCCTCCCAAGCTGGAGCTGCGGATAGTCAGGATTCCCATCATTAGCCTTGCGGCTTCGGCTCCGTGCTGATCTGCCATTTGATGCCGAATTTGTCTTCTACCCGGCCAAACAGCGTACCCCAGAACTGCTTCTCCAGCGGCATGATCACCCGTCCGCCTTCCGACAGGTTGGCGAAGGCTTGCTGAGCTTCCTCGTCCGTCTTGAATTCGAGGTTCAGATCAAAGCTCGTACTGCGTCCCGGAGGCTCGTGCATCGTATCGGCAATGTAGAAGGTAACGCCTGCAGCTTGAAAAACCATATGTATGATTTTGTCCTTTATCGATTCGTCCGTACCCGGAGCTTGCCCATACGTCATTTGATTGATGATTTTACCGCCAAGAGCCTGCACGTAAAATCCGGCTTGCGTTTTCGCGTCCTCGGAGTAAAAATACGGTGTGAGCTTTGCCATCTGACTATGCACTTCCTTTGTCGATAATAATCTTGCCCACTTATTCTAACCCACAACTCATTGTTTTTCGAGCAGGTTTACTGAAAAACAGCAAAAACCGTGCAGGCGCTGAGCCTGCACGGTTTGAACATTTCTATTCGTTTTTACAACGCCCTCACGGGCTCCTTCTCGCTTAGCGTTCTAAGATAGTTAGCGATAACCCTGGCCAGCTGCTCGGGAGCTTCGACCAGACTCATATGCGCAACGCCTTCGAACGTATTTTCCTGAATATGCGGATATTCGTAGGTTGTCTTCGGCGTCTCTTTTTCATTGACGGAGAACGTATCGTCCGGGGATACCACCTCATCCTCCGCGCCGGCGACAAGCAGAATCGGGTACTTGGCTTCATGCAGCATCGCGCTTCGGTCCGGCCTCATCATCATGCCTTCAAGCGTATGAATAGCTCCCTTTGCAGACATTTTGAGTCCGGCCTCTTTAACCTTTTCCACCTCATCAGGCATATCTTGCCTCTTGGATTCCTTGAACAGCTTCGGAATCAGCTCGTGTACGTAAGGCTCGATCCCTTCCTTCTGGATGAAGGAGATATCCTGGTACCTTTTCCTCTTCACTTCTTCCGTGTCCGGCAGGGCGGTGGAATGAATCAGTCCGAAACCGGCCAGCTTGTCAGGGTATTTATCCGCAATGGCCAGCGTTACATAGCCGCCTAGAGAATGACCGAATACAACGGTTTTCTCGATTCCAAGCTTTTCGATCAATGCATTTATATCATCGGCCATCACTTCCATCGTATACACATTGTCTGGTACCGATGTCTCGCCATGACCCCTCAGCTGCGGCATAATGACACGGTAGTGATCGGTCAGCAGCGGACAAACATTATGCCAATAATGGGACGATCCGCAAAAACCGTGAAGCAGAATAATCGCTTTTTCGTTTTCCTTGCCACATTCTTCATATACCATATCGATGCCATTGACATTTACCTTATGCTTATCCATCGATCCCACATCCTTTTCGATTTGAAATGCTATCATGTCATTACTTAACCAGCTATCGATTCGTTGAAACACTATTATCAGACAATTCTGAATTTATTTGCTCAAAACAAAAAAACAGCCCTGGAGCGCTTAGCTCCAGAGCTGTTCTTCGCCGCATTATTTCGATACCGTTTTATTGTAGATATCGATTTTCTCCGTAATTTGTTTTGCTGCGCCGTCAAGCGCAGCCTTAACGTCCTTCTTGCCCGTGAACACTTCTTCAATCGCGCCTTCAACCGTCTGACGAGCGTCAGGGAACACGCCCATTACGGCGCCTTGGCTTGCCGTGCTTGGCTTGGAGGCATGAAGCTGGTCAACAGCGGTCTGGAACTGCGGATATTTCGCCAGGTTATCCTTTACAATCTGCTCGTCGTAAGCTTTTGTCGTAATCGGGAAGTAACCGGTATTAATATGCCATTCCGCTTGCACGGCCGGCTCAGCCAGGTATTTCATGAATTCCCAAGCGGCCTTCTGCTCTTCCGCCGGCTTGTTGTTCAGAATCCAGTTGCTCGCGCCGCCGATGACAACGCCGCCCTCGGAGGAAGCGTCAGGCTTAGGCAGGAAAGCCGTGCCTACTTCAAACTTGCCTGCCGCGCCGTCAACAATGCCGCGCAGCGAAGCCGTCGAGTCCAGCGTCATGGCGATTTGGCCCGCCAGGAACGCTTTTTTCGTGTCATCCGTTTTGCGTCCGAGATTCAGAACCGATTTATTGTCGACCATGCCTTTCCACCAAGTGAGCGTATTTACGGCTGCTTCCTGGTTTACGAGCGATTCCGTAGCGGCGCTCTCGCGGCCGTTCCCGTTATTGATAAGGTCCTTGCCTTGATTAGCCAGAAGCTGCTCCATAAACCAGCCGTAGATGGCGAAGGATGCTCCCGTTACGCCGTTCCCGGTCAATTTTTTAGCGTCGGCTGCTACTTCTTCGTAAGTCGCAGGCGGCTTGTTTGGATCAAGACCGGCTTTTTCGAACAGGTCCTTGTTATAGTAAAGAATCGGATTGGAGGTGTTGAAAGGCATGGAGTACTGCTTACCGTCAAACGTATAGTATTTAGCAATATTCGGCTCAAGCGAAGACAAGTCGTACTTCTCTTCGTCGATGAACTGCTGCACCGGCGTAACGGCGCCGGAATCGATCATGAATTTCGAACCGATCTCGTACACTTGGATTAAGGAAGGTCCGGACTTCGAATCCATGGAAGCCTTCAGCTTGTTCAAGCTCTCGTCGTAGGTGCCCTGGAAGACGCCTTCTACCTTGATATCGGGATGCGAAGCGTTGAAATCGCTGACCAGCTTGTCCACGGCTGTGCCGAGCTCGCCGCTCATGGAATGCCACCAGACTACTTTGACAGGCTCTTTGGCCGGCTCGGTGGAAGCTGCGCCCGCATTGGCGCTGGTCTCCGTATTGGAAGCCGAGACGGTAGGCGACGGTTCGTTACCTCCGTTATTCGGATTCGATGCGCAAGCTGATAAAGGCAGCACGAGCATAGCCGCCACAGGCAATACCATTTTCCAATTGCGTTTAACCATGGTTTCTTTTCTCTCCCTTGAAATAATGTTTTCTATATGGCAAGTCCGATAGGACAAGTACCCCGTAAGATCAACCCTTCACCGCGCCGGCCGTAATTCCCCGCACAAGCGGCTTCAGGCCGAGTGCCAGCAGGACAAACGACGGAACCAACACAAGCGCGACTCCGCACAGCACCAGATTCCAGCTTGTCAGCTCCTCGAACTGGAGCATCGCGATTCCGATCTGTACCGTTCGCATGGCGTCGCTGCTTGTAACGAGCAGCGGCCACAAGTATTGATTCCATCCGTTTAAGAATACGTACACCGCAAGCGATGCGGCAGCCGGTCCGGATAAGGGAAGCACGATGGACGTGAAATGGCGGAAATGCCCGCAGCCGTCGATGCGCGCCGCTTCAAAAAGCTCGCGCGGCAGCTGCATGAAGAACTGGCGAAGCAGGAACACGCCAAACGCCGAAGCGGCAAACGGTACGATAAGCCCTTGAAACGAATCGAGCCATCCCCAGCTTTTCACGGTCAAAT
Organism: Paenibacillus sp. ATY16; assembly: GCF_003399985.2. Taxonomy (NCBI): domain Bacteria; kingdom Bacillati; phylum Bacillota; class Bacilli; order Caryophanales; family Paenibacillaceae; genus Paenibacillus; species Paenibacillus sp. ATY16. Next base: position 201,453 of record NZ_NMOK02000015.1, read on the forward strand.
AATTGGGAATAATCGTAACTTCCCATGGAATCATCATGGTGCTGATAAATAAAGCGAACCAGAACCGGCTGCCGGCGAACCGGATATACACAAATGCGTAAGCGGCCAGCGCCGCCGTCAGCACCTGAAGAATCATAATTGAGACCGCCAGAACAAAGCTGTTGAGAATAAAGCCGAATATCGGCACGGTATCGATGGCGTTCTTCAGCTCCCCCACATAAAGACCGGAAGGAAGAATCTTGGGCGGAAATTGGCTTGCTTCGTCCGGCGTCATGAAGATTTGGGCAAGCAAGTAAAGCAGCGGTGCCAGCACTAACAGCGACAGCAGGACGAGCAGGCCGTAAAGGCTGAATAAGCGGTATGGACTGCGCGGATGACCGAAAGCCTTCACTGGTAATGCACCTTCTTTCCGAGGACTAGAAATTGTACGGCCGTCAGCAGAAGCATCAGAATAAACAGGACGATCGCCAGCGCGCTGCCGGTGCCGAACTGATAGTTGATAAAGGCTTCACGGTAGATGGAGTACACCAGCACATCGGTTGAACCCGCCGGTCCTCCCCTGGTCAAAATATTGATTTGTCCGAATGATTGGAAGGCGCTCATGATCGACACAACCGCAAGGAAGAAAAGCGTTGGCGACAGCAGCGGAAGCTTGATCGAGAAAAACGTTCTCCACATGGATGCACCGTCGATTCGCGAGCTGTCCATGATATCGTTATCCAGCCCCTGAATAGCTGCCAGAAGCAGGACGAACGGAAATCCGGAGTTCATCCATACCGTCATAAGAGAGACGGAATCAAGCGCCGCACCCGGATCGGTCAGCCATTGGACTTGTCCGAAGCCGATCTGCCCAAGCAAATAGTTGAGCATGCCTAGCGACGGGTGGTACAGAATCATCCACAGAATGGATGCCGTTCCGACGGAGAGCGCCAGCGGAAGCGAGAAAATAAAGCGGAACAGCTTGCTCCCTTTGCCTGCGGAGTGAACAAGGCTGGCGCATAGCAAGCCGAGGATAAGACCGGCTGGCACTGTCATCAGCGTGAATTTCACCGTGATCCAGAGGCTGTTCCAGAAGGCAGATGATTCCATCATGCGCGAATAATTGTCCCATCCGGCATAGGCGGCCACCCTGCCGCGGGGGTCGGTAAGTTGAAAACTCAGATAAACGGAGCGAGCCATCGGATAGAAGAAGAACAGGATGAATATAGCCACGCTTGGCGCCAAAAACAGGTACCCGAGGAGATGCTCCCGCATTCTTCTCAGCATGCCCGCGTTGATCCGGCTGTCAGGCGCTGCCGCGGATGCCGGAGACAAGACCGGCTCGGATTTGTCTGAATAGAGTGACGAATTCATGTGTGGCTACAACCGCCCTTTCAAGAAATTGCTGAACCTGATATGGCTTGGCAAGTCCAAGAATAACCGCCATTTGTAACTCCTATGTCAGCGTTTTATTAAGATTAGGAAATGTGACAACGCTTACTTGAAAATAAACCTGTCTTTCTAAAGATTTTCTTTAGATTTATAATCAGTGAGGGACAAGTTAACCGTCCCGACCTATAATGAAGGCAAGCGATAGGGTAATCCATTGGATGTCGTTGGAGCCAGACTGGGAGGGAACTAAAGAATGTCGAGGGAAATCGAGCCAAATATTCATGCAAGCAGCCCCATTGTCATTGGACATAGAGGCGCAGCCGGAGAAGCACCCGAGAATACGCTAGCAAGCTTCAGGCTTGCGGCCGAGCAAGGCAGCCATATGGTAGAGCTGGATATTCACCTGTCGGAGGACGGCAAGCTTATTGTCTGCCATGACGATACGCTGGACCGGACAACGGACGGCTCCGGAGCGATCCGCTTGCTGCATTCGGAAGTCATCCGCAAGGCGGATGCGGGAAGCTGGTTCTCGCCTTCTTTTGCCGGCGAGAAAGTTCCGTTCCTGGAGGAAGTATACGATTTGCTGCCCGAACACATCGAAATCAATGTCGAAGTCAAGGATTCCGCAGGCTCCCTTCTCGACCAGGTACTGCTGGATTATCTCCGCGGCGAAGGCCGCCTGGAGCGCACCGTTGTCTCTTCGTTCGATCATAAGCTGCTTCTAAGGCTGAAGCAGGCAGAGCCGGAGCTCCGTATCGGACTGCTCTATGCCGCCGACCTCATTCATCATGCTACGTACGCGGCGCTGCTGGAGACGGAGGTATGGTCTCTTCATCCCCATCATGGCCATATCGGAGCCCGGGATACCGAGGACGCCCTCGCGGCCGGACTTCAGATCTATCCTTACACGGCCAATCATCCCGCCGAATGGGACAAGCTGATTTCCATCGGCGTAACGGGCATTATTACCGATTTTCCGGGTCTCTTGAACGAGCATCTTAACCGAATTTAACCGCCTGGCATGTCAAACAGCCCGCAGGGATAATCCCCTGCAGGCTGTTTTTTATTTGACTATTAATGAAGTAAAATACTTGACCGACTTTTTAAGGAAGAAGATGTTTCACCTTCCGCTATCATGGTTAAATACCTATCAAGCAAGACAAGCAAGACAGACAAAACAAGCAAGTATCCAATCGAAAGAAAGGTGATTCATATGTTAGGATGGGCTCTACTCTTCTTTATCTTCGCAGTCGTCGCTGGCCTGTTCGGATTTCTGGGCATCGCCTCCGCACTTGCGGGTATTGCGAAAATTCTATTCGTGGTCTTTATCGTCCTCTTTATCGCTTCTCTGATACTGGGACGAAGACGAGCATAACCCGCAAGCATCGTAACACAACAATTTAATTAAAATCGAGGAGGAATTACAATGACAACTCAAACCATGACGACAAGAGTACACACGGTCAACAACATGCTGGAGGTACAGGAGCAGGTTCACCGCTTCGAACGTGACGGCTATGCGAGAGAGAATATCTTTGTACTGACTCACGATAAGGACCGTACGGAACGCATTGCTAAAAATACCAACGCCGAGCAAATCACCGTAGCGGCGGAAGGCGTCGGAACGGCTATCGCCAACATTTTCCGCTCCACCGGCAATGAGCTTCGCGCCAAGATGAGATCGCTTGGGATCTCGAAGCAATACGCGGAGCATCTGGAAAAAGAGATGGACAGGGATAAAATTCTGGTTATCGCTTGGGGCGGCAAAGAGTATAAGGATGACGAATACGACTCCTCCGTCTACTACTATCCGGAATACCGTTTATAACCGAGCAATCCAAAATCAAAGGCCTACTCCTACGGGTAGGTCTTTGATCTATGGTATAGTGTTAAAAGAATAGAAACAAAGAAAGGAGTGCTCCCGGATGAGTATTATCATTGTTGACGATAACGCGACCAACCAGCTTATCATACAGACCATCCTGAATAAGGCCGGTTATCGGAATCTATTAACGGCCTCGTCAGCCCATGAGCTTTACGATATGCTTGGCATAGGAGGCTCCACTACCTCAGCAGACCTGGATGTCGAGCTCATTCTGATGGATATGATGATGCCGGACATCGACGGAATCGAAGCATGCCGCGCGGTATTGCGGGACTGCCGTTACAAAGACATCCCCATCATATTCGTAACCGCGGTTGGCGATTCGAACAAAATGGCCGAAGCACTCGATGCCGGAGCCTGCGATTACGTCATGAAGCCGATCAACCGCATGGAACTGCTTGCCCGCATCCGCTCGGCGATGCGGCTGAAGCAGGAAATCGACCGGCACAAAGAACGCGACAAAAATATGAGATATAATCTGGAGCTGGCCAAGCAGGTGCAGCTCAGCGTACTCAGCACGGAGATTGACGATGAGAATATGCGGATTAACGCCGTCTACCAGCCTTCTTCGGAGCTGGCGGGGGATTTCTATAATTGGTATCGGATCGACAAGAACCGATACGGCGTAATCCTTCTGGATATGATGGGCCACGGCATCTCCTCTTCCCTTGTCTGCATGTACATTTCGTCCGTGCTTCGGGATACGATAACGCGCATAAACGATATGGAACAAGTGATGCATGAGCTTAACCGTTACATGAATCAGCTGCATATCAAGGATGAACTGATGAACTACTATTTTACCGCCATTTATTTGGTGCTTGACGTGGAGAACAAAACGATTGAATACGTTAATGCAGGCCATCCCCCGGGAATCGCCTTCCTGGACGGCAAGCCCGCCTTGCTTGAGCCTTGCTGCAGCGCTATCGGTTTATTTAATAAGCTGAAGGTAAGCAAAGGCAGTCTCCAATATGAGCGGGATGCAAGAATCGTCTTGTATACGGACGGATTAACCGACGGTATTGCAGCGTTAACCGGTGAGGAGCCCTCCAACGAAACGTTAATCGATTGGATGGGAAATAATGATCAATTAGATCCATCGGGGCTTGTAGCCGCCATGATCCCGCAGGATAGCGGCACCGTGCAGAAGGACGATATTTGTCTTGTAACCTTGTATACGAAATAATTTTTTACTCCAGCCTGTTTCAACTGCCCACTTCCCGGGTATTTGATAGTAAAGCAAATGACAACGGCTGGAGGGATAACTTATGAAGAATGCATTTATAGCATGTTACCTTGCAGGAGGAATTATCGGCGTCGTGCCGCTTGCTTACATGTCTCTTCCCCATCCCGTGCAAGAGCCGCAGGCAACGACCACGGGAGCAGCTTCCGAATGGGCGACCGTCTCGCATGCGGACTATACGGTATCCGACTTCCGGCTGCAATCCGTCAACGGGCTTTCTCTTTACGATGATAAAATAACCGTCGAACGCATGCTCGGCGAACCGAACCAAATCAACCAAGATGAATGGTTAACGGAGATGGAAACCTACGAATATCCCAACATGGACATCGTATTCCGTGACGGCATCATGGATGAAATCAAGGTAAGCGGCAGCGCAAGCACTATCTGGATCGATGACGAAGAAATCCCTGTCTCGATCGAAGCGTTAATCGACGCGCTCGGCGAACCTGATTATAAGGCAGAGGACGGTATTGTATACGAACGCCGGGAGAATGTCCTGAAGCTGTTTATCAACTACGATACCGGAACTCTTGAATCTATCGCTTATTACCATATCTCCTCCGTCTAACGGAGGACTATCTTAATATAAGGATCGGAGTGGATGAAATGAAGTCTCAGCAATTCCAGATTGAGCAAAAAGAAACAAACGACAGCTATATTTTATCGCTTGGCGGAGAGCTCGACCTATCGGTCGTTACTCAGCTTAGAGCCGCGTTGGAGCCGCTGATGGAGCGGACGGACCGCGGTCTCGTGCTTAATCTTCGCGATTTGAAATACATCGACAGCACGGGCATCGGCATTATCGTATCCGTGCTCAAATACCGTGACGGCATTAATGCGCCATTCTCGGTCAAAGATATTCCCCCGTCCATTCAACGTTTGTTTGATTTGACGGGCATATCCGGTTATTTATCGGAAGGGACACAGGGATAATCATGATAAGATTACAAATCCCTTCCCATGCCGATTATATCGATATCGTTAGAGTGTGTCTTTACGGTATTGCGTCCAAACTGAATTTCTCCTACGAAGACATCGAAGATATGAAGGTCGCGGTATCCGAGGCTTGCACGAATGCCGTGCTGCATGGAGGCTCCGAGAAGGAAGGCGGCAGCCTGATTGACGTTACCTTCCAGCCCTCCGAGGCGGGCATCACGATTATTGTCAAGAATGACGGCCCTCCATTCGAGCATACTGAAGCCGGGATCGCCAGCCCTCCCCTGCAAGGGATTGAAATCAGCGAGCTGCCGGTTGGCGGGCTCGGCATTTACTTGATGGAAGCTCTTATGGACGAAGTATTGGTGCAGTCAAACGAAAGCAGCACCGAAGTGATTCTTACCAAATATGTAAGCGAGCATTCGTAAACGGATGCTAGACAATCCAAATAAAGACCGGCGAATATTCGCCGGTCTTTTGCTTTAACGCAATCGCCCTCGTTTTAGGTTGCTCAAGCCCTCAGTTGATCAGCTCGTTGATTATATTCATAATGGTTCGTTTTGGGGAAAGCGCCGGATCTATCACCATCCAGCCTTATAAGGCTAATCCTTCTTTACAAACAACCTCTCGCCGTCGGCAAGCTCCTCGTAATGCTGCTTCCAAGGAGCAATCAGGTATTCCATGCTGCCAAGTCCCAATATGCCCGCCTTGGTTAAGCTCTCATGGAACAGCCGGTGTACGCGGTCCTGCAGCTCGGGATTAAAGTAAATCATGACATTGCGGCATAGGATTACATGAAATTCATTAAACGTACTGTCCGTTGCCAGGTTATGCTGGGCGAACATCACATGCTGCGCCAAGGAAGGGTCAAATATCGCATAATCCCTTTCAACCGTGTAATAAGCGGAGAATTCCTTTGTTCCGCCGGCCTGCAAATAGTTCTTGGTAAACGTCTGCATCCGCTTAAGAGGAAACTTTCCTTCCTTCGCCTGCTCAATGGCACGCTCGCTCATATCGGTCGCATAAATTCTGGCCTTCTCGAGCAGCCCTTGCTCCTGCAGCAGAATGGCCATGGAATATACTTCTTCGCCAGTTGAACAGCCCGCATGCCAAATCCGGATTTCCGGCAGCTTGTCCAGCAGCGGAACCGCCCGTTCGCGGAATGCCCGGAAAAAGCTTGGATCACGGAACATCTCCGTTACTTTGATGGAGAAATCATTGGTCAGCTTATGGACATAGTCCGGCTCATGCAAAACCTTTTCCAGCATTCCGGTAACGGTCTGCACGCCGTCCATATACATTCGGTTCCGGATCCGCCGTCTGAGGGAGGATCTTAAGTAATGACGGAAATCATAACCGTATGCACGGAACAGCCCTTCAATCAACAGTTCGATCTCAATGTCTTCCCATTCGTTGGCCGGCAGTTCATCGAGCGTATGATCCGGTAAATCAAAGTGCTGCTGATTGTCCATTTAGCTCCCCACCTGCTTCGTCAGCCATACCTGCATAAGCGAATACAATTGATCCATCTGCAATGGTTTGCTGATGTAATCCGAAGCACCCGCTTCGAGACATTTATCACGGTCGGATTTCATCGCTTTAGCCGTCAGGGCGATAATCGGCATGGCCTGCAGCTCCGGCTGCTTGCGCATCTCCCTCATCGTCTCGTACCCATCCATAAGCGGCATCATAATGTCCATCAGAACAAGATCAAAGTCTTTATTTTCTTTCAAAAGATCCATGCACGCCCTGCCGTTGCCCGCCACCGTCACCTGCATCTTCTTGTTCTCCAGCGCGTTAACGAGCGCAAACACATTGCGCGCGTCGTCTTCAACCAGCAGCACCTTCTTCCCTGCAAACACGCAGCCGGCGACATGCTCCTCCGCTGCTTCCTCTCCAGAGGGCTGCGTCTGTTCTGGCTGCTCCGTTCCCGTAATCTCAATGGCCGCCGATGCTTCCATTTGAGCCATCTGAATGATATCAACCATTTCTTGACTAAGCAGAGGCAGATAGACGGTAAAGCAGCTGCCTTCACCAAGCGTACTGTCGAGCTTGATGGACCCGCCCAGCAGCTTCACAAACTCGTTGCAGATGGACAACCCTAGTCCCGTTCCGCCATAAATCCGGTTTGTCTTGCCGTCCACCTGCTGGAAGGCTTCAAAGATCAGCTTCTGCTTGTCCTTAGGAATACCGATACCCGTGTCCGTCACGGAAATCGCCAGCATCCCGTCATCCGTATGATCAAATCCTAATCGAACGGAGCCCTTCTCCGTAAACTTGAAGGCGTTGGACAGCAGATTTTTCAAAATTTGCTGCAGGCGTTGGCCATCCGTGTACCAAACGGCAGGAAGGTTCTCGGCCATGTCAATTGCAAAAGTTACTCCTCTTTTTTCCGCTATTGGGTTAAAGGTCAGCTTCATAAGCTCCGGAATTTCGGTGAGATTCACTTCGTCCACGGTCAAAATGACTTTCCCCGCTTCAATCTTCGACAGATCCAGAATATCGTCGATGAGCTTGAGCAAATCCGTTCCCGAAGTATGGATAACTTTAGCATAACCTTCTTCGTCTTCGCTTAAAGTATGGTTCTCATTTTCTGCCAGCAGCTGCGATAAAATGAGAATGCTATTGAGCGGCGTGCGAAGCTCATGCGACATATTCGCAAGGAAATTGGACTTATACTGCGAGCTTTTCTCCAGCTGCTCGGAGTAATCCTCCAATTCTTCCTTTGCCTTCTCGAGCTCTTTCGTCTTCTGCTCGGCCACCAGATATTGCTCTTCCAGATGCTCGGTTGTCATCCGCATCTCTTCCTGCTGCATCTGCAATTCCTCGGTCAATACCTGAGATTCGCTTAGCAGACGCTCGACCTCCATACGTCCGGCCACATTGTTAACCGCTATGCCGAAGTCTTTCTCAACCTCTTCCATCAGCTTCAGGTGCTGGGTGGTGAATGATTCAAGCGAAGCGAATTCGATAACGGCTTCCAGCCTGTCTTCATACTCAATGGGAACGATTAGTATACTCCGCGGCTCCATCTGAAAAAGTCCGGTTGAAATAAGCGGAGCATGGTCCTTCGTCTGATTTATAAGGAAAATGCGTTTTTCAATTGCGCATTGCCCTGCTAGCCCTTCTCCAAATCGGATTTCAGACTTGCCCGCATCCTCCCCGGAGCTGGCGTAAGTGGCCAGCTTCTCCAGACGCTGCTGATCGCCTGCTCCTTTCCGGATGTAAAACACGCCGTAAGACGCGTTAACCATCGGTGCGACCTTCGTCAGAAACGTCCGGGCAAGCACCTGCAGGTCGTTAATCCCCTGCGTCATCGTTGCGACCTCCGCAACCTTGGCTTGAATCCAGCTTTTCGCCTCAAGGCTTGCAAGCAGCTCGTTAGTTGCATCCCCAAGATCCTTGATCTCGTCTTTCGAATTAACTTTAATCCGGGTTGCCAGATTACCGCCGGAAGAAGCGATTTCCTTAATCGTCTCCACGACCTGCTTAATCGTTTTGACAATCGAACCGGACACAAACGACACGATCATAAACGATATAATGGTTGCAGCCAGCAGCAGCAGGTAGATGCCTATGGTAAGAATCCGGTTTTTGTTCTCCAGATCCATAATGTGAAGCTTTGTCGCCTGAACCTCTTGATTGCCGATCGCATCGAATTTGGAACGGAGGCTGTCCATCCGCTGCTTGCCGACGTCATTCTGGAAGAAGGCGATAATATCCGCCTCTCTTCCTTCTCTTTTCATCGCGATTGTCGGCTCTGCCGCTTTGCTGATCCATTCCTGGATGGTCAACTTGATTTCCTCCAGCTGTTTCTGCGTGCTTGAATTGTCCGCGATGTAAGCATACAGGCTGTTATAATTGGACTCCCACTGCGACTTTCCTTTATCGTAGGGATCCAGGTAGCTTTCATCGCCCGTAATGATATATCCGCGCTGGGCTGTCTCCATGCTGACCGCATCGTATTGAATGGAAGCAATCAGGTTGTGAACCTCGACATCCCGGGTAGTTATCGTTTCAACTTCGTTTTGCAGTGCCTCTATACGGTCCGTCACCGTTACAATCGAAGCCCCTAAACAAATAAGAATAAGGAAATACCCGATTGCAATCTTGGTTCTAATATTAAATTTGAATGCTCGAAGCATAGAAATCTCCTTCTCTCTTAATCTCTTAATCTCTTAATCTCTTAAACTAATTATACCATTATATCTACAATTACACGGCTGTTTCATTTACAAATTTCTAGGGTATTAAAAGAAAAAAAGAGGATGTGATTGTAATGGATATTTTCATTCAGATCATTATTGCCGTCATTACGGTTGCTTTCGTCATCCTGATGTTTTTCCTTATCCAGACCATCAAAGCGTTGACCTCAACCTTGAACGAAGTACGCAATACGGTCGGCGAGCTTCGAACCGACGTCTCCGAGATCAGCGGGGACGTGAAGGAAATGATTCATAACACCACGGAGATGACCCTTGATGTCCGCACGAAGCTCCGCTCGCTGGATGTCGTATTCGCAACCGTGCATGACATCGGCCAGACCCTGCACAGCTTTACCGGCGTCATGAAGGAAACGGCCGCGGGTCTTGTTGCCACCGTCAAAAATAAAGCTCAGCGGGAGGTCTACGATAGCGGAACACCCCGGCCAAGCAATGGAAGGATTACAAGCGCCATAACAGACGGCATTATTTCCTCCTTACGAATTTGGAGAAAACTCAAACAACATTAAGCTATAATAGGATAAGCGGAGAGGAACGGGAACAATGATGAAACCATGGACTAGCTTGACTATACCGGCAAAAGCCGAATATATTGACATCGTGCGGCTTACCCTGTCGGGGCTCGCCGCCAAGGAAGGCTTCTCTTACGAGGAAATCGAGGATATGAAGGTAGCCGTTACGGAGGCATGCAGCAACGTTGTTCTGCATGCCTATAACGGAGGAGAATTCGGGGTTATGGAAGTTATCTTTGAAGCAGAGGAAGAAACCTTTCAAATACGGGTGAAGGATTCCGGCAACAGCTTTCATTACGAGCCGACCGTTATTGCGCATGCTTCCCTGCACGAAAAGCCGTTAATGGACGCGAATGTGGGAGGCCTTGGTCTCTTTCTGATGCAGGCTTTAATGGACCAGGTTGAGGTCCACTCGGAATTAGGCACCGAGGTGATTCTAACCAAGCGACTTGGTAGGAAAGAGGAGATGGCATGAAATCACAATCATCCTGCCTGAATCAGCAGCAAATTAATGATCTGCTTCAAAGATACAAGGAAATGAGCTGCAACGATGCCGCAACGGCATTGTTGCAGCATTTTGAATCATTGGTCCGGATGGCCGTGTCAAAAATTTCGAGAAACCGCCCCGATCTCTACGAGGATTTGTATCAGGTCGGCCAAATGTCCATGCTGCGGCTGTTCAAGCAGTATGATAGCGACAAGGGCGTTCCATTCGAAGGCTACGCCATGAAAAGCGTCATTGGCCAGCTTAAAAATTATTTGCGCGACAAGTCCTGGTACATACAGGTGCCTCGAAATATGAAGGAAAAAGGACTGCTCGTCCAAAAAGCCATCGATGAGCTGACGACAAAGCTCGAACGCTCCCCCAAGATGGACGAGATTGCCGCTTATTTGGGATTATCGGTGGAGGAAACGATCGAAGTCTTGTCTTCCCGCGAATCCTATCAGTATGTCTCGCTTGACACCCCGCTCTCCAGCGAAGGCGACAGTGCGACAATTGGCGATGTCATAAGCGACAACAGCGATAAATACAGTCATGTCGATAACCAGATCGCCCTCAGCGATGCCATGGCGCAGCTCAAGGATGAGGAACGCAAAGTGCTCGTTCTCGTCTATCAGCATGGCCAATCCCAGAGGGAGATCGCCGATCAGCTTGGCGTATCCCAAATGAGCGTATCCCGCTTCCAGAAGCGCGCGCTTGATAAATTAAGACAGCTTCTGCATCCGCCGCAAAGCGAAGGAGGCTGAACGAACCGCCCGTCTCGTTACGAGACGGGCGGTTTTCTTTTGCCAATCCAAGCGCAAAAAAAGAAAGGTTGTCCGATGGACAACCTCTCCCTTCGATCCGCTTCTTAATTCGTTGTGGACCTCATCTTGTCTTTCATATCGTCCTTGGCGGAGCTGAAGGCATCCATGACATGCTCGTTGGATTTCTTCGCCCTATCCGTCAAATCCGAAGCCTCTTCCCTTACGCTGGACAGAACATCCTTTGTTTTGTCCTTCGCCGTGGAAGCAAGTTCCTGAGTACGCTGGCTGAGTGCCTGGAACTTATTCGAGATATCCTCCCTCAGCTGCACACCTGTTTTCGGCGCTAGCAGAAGCGCCCCGACAGCACCAACCGCTGTCCCTACAATTGTACCTACCAGCAGACCGCTACCTGTGTTTTCCTTTGGCATAGTTATCTCTCCTTTATTCCGTTCTCGTATTCGAAACCGTATCCGATCTCGTATTATCTATTACACCTCTAGAGGTTAATTGAAACAGCAAAGTTTGCGCCCATTCTTTTTTCAAAAAATCATTGCATCTTTTAATGTTTATGTCATATACTGTTTACATAATAATCAGTGTACAAAATACACAGAAATGAGGCGCATTGTGAAATCAATGGCGATTGAAGTATCGGGTCTCCGCAAAAGCTTCGGGAAACAATCCGTATTAAGCGGACTTGAACTGTCCGTACCGGCCGGATCCGTTTTTGCCCTGCTTGGTCCTAACGGAGCCGGCAAAACCACTCTCATTCATATTTTGTCTACTTTAATTGCACCCGATGGCGGAAAGGTTCTCGTTGGAGGTTATAATGTGCAGACCGAGCAGGAGCTGGTCAAGCAGCATATCAGCCTCACCGGCCAGTTCGCCGCAGTGGATGAAGTCTTGTCCGCCGAAGAAAATTTGCGCATGATCGGCAGGCTGTCCGGGCTTTCTTCGTCACAGTCCAGAACGCGTACGGAAGAGCTGCTAAAAGCATTTGATCTTGTTGACGCCGCAAAGAAACGGGTAAAAACCTATTCGGGAGGCATGCGCCGAAGACTTGACCTTGCCATCAGCCTTGTGGTCGACCGCCCCGTTATCTTTCTGGATGAACCAACTACAGGTCTGGATACCGTCAGCCGGCGGGCATTGTGGGATATCATTAGCGATCTGGCGAGTCAAGGCAGAACGATCTTTCTGACTACGCAATATTTGGAGGAGGCCGATCAGCTGGCCGACCAGATCGCCGTCATTAATGGCGGCCGGATCGTGGCGACCGGCAGCGCCGAGCAATTAAAAACGCGTGTCGGAGGAGAAGTCATCGAACTATTAAACGGCCATGACGAGGTTATTCATACGGTACCTACAACCGGAAGCGTTCAGGATATTAGCCGTACGCTGAATGAACTTGTTCATTCGGTTCCGCCCGGGACGCGGGTCAATATCCGCCGGCCTAGCTTGGACGATGTTTTTGTTGCCTTAACAACTAACGGGAAAGAGGTGCAGCGCGTATGATCGCTTCGACTAAACCTGCAAAACCGGCATCGATGCTGACAACCAACCTTGTCTTCATCGGCCGCAGTCTCCGTCACAGCCTGCGTAATACGGAGGCTCTGATGATGGCGATTATGCTCCCTGTTATGCTGATGCTCCTGTTTACTTACGTCTTTGGAGGAGCTATCGATTCCGGCGGGGATTATGTGAATTACGTGGTTCCAGGCATTATTTTGCTCTGCGCGGGGTTCGGCTCTTCAAGCACGGCGGTTGACGTGTCCAACGATATGACCAATGGCATTATCGACCGGTTCCGGACGATGCCGATCAAAAGCCTCAGCGTTGTGACCGGTCATGTCGCAGCCAGCCTCGCCCGCAATTTATTCGCTACGGCCGTTGTTATTGGAGTCGCCTTGCTTGTCGGCTTCCGGCCAAATGCCAGCTTTATCGAGTGGGTGCTGGCGATAGGCGTTATTACCTTGTTTATATTGACCTTCACCTGGTTATTTGCAGCTATCGGCCTGGTTGCGGGAAGTCCGGCGGCAGCAAGCGGATACGGCTTTGCGCTTCTGTTCCTCCCTTATCTGTCCAGCGCCTTTGTGCCAACGGATACGATGCCCTCCTGGCTGCAAGGCGTAGCCAATCATCAGCCGATAACGCCTGTCATCGAGACGATCCGGGGATTGCTGACGGGTACGCCGCTGGATAATAGCGCTTGGTGGGCTGTTAGCTGGTGCCTTTTCATCCTGACTCTTGCGTTCGTCTGGAGCATCTTCTCCTTCCGCAAAAAAGCCGGACGCCGTTAATCGGATTTCCTGAAATAGAAAAAGCCAGCCATCTGATGAGTTTTCATCAAATGGCTGGCTTTTTCGCATCTAACCTTTGGAAGCGAGATAATGCTCAATGCCGTCCAGAATGCGCTCCAGGCCAAAATCGAAATCATTGCCGACCGGATTATCAGCCGGATTCTCCTCCGTGTATACGCCTGATTCGATAAGCGGCTGCAGGTCCGGATAATGCTCCTCCTTCACGAGTATCTTAAGCGCCTTCGTATAATCGAGTCCGCTGAAGGAGCCCGGACTTGCCCCGCCTTCCATCGCCCGAACCATGTCCCTTTGAATCAGACCGGTGGAGCGCGCGTAATTGCTGAGCAGCAGAACGGTAGACATTTTCTCAAAGTCATTAAGCGGAAGCTTCCGCATCGGCCGCAGGGCCAAATCCACAAATAGCAGATTATTAGGCGTTAGGGGCACGCCCGATATCGGAATATCCGCATACCAGGGATGCTTCAGAAATACGTGAATGCAATCCCGTACATACTGCCGCATGCCCTCTCGCCAATCCGCCTCTTCGTCCTCCGGCCTATCCGGAAGCTTGCAGACAGACTCCTGCATAAGCAGCAGCAAATCGTCTTTGCTTTGCACATAGCGGTACAGAGACATCGCCGTAAAACCGAGCGATGTCGCAACCCGGCTCATCGAGACAGCCTGAAGTCCTTCCTTATCCGCCAGCTCGACTGCTGCAGCCACAATCTGGTCGATAGACAGCTCGCGCTTGGGTCCTCTCTGCGATTCCTTCACCAGCCCCCATGCCAATGCAACTCCCCGCGGCAAGGATTTTAATACGTCTTCCTCGTCACCATGCTCCATCCCATTATCCTCCATACCGGTCATGCCATAATTGTGTACTTAATAAACAGTATATCACAAAAGATGCGGCAACAAAAAAACAGCTCCTGTAAAGGAGCTGTTTTTTCTAATCCATGCCATGCTCTTCGCGGATCTTGTACAGTCCCCGAAGCAGCAATTCCGCAGGATCGCGGTTGATCAAAAGATGCGTATACAAAAGATGCAGGGAGAAAGCGCAAACATTATTGCCGTCGGAAATCGCCGGGAAACCCGTTTCGAATACAGGTCCTTTCAGCTCTTCGTTCCAGGCAAGGCCTGCATGAACCTTCTCCTCGGGGAATTCGTCTTCAACAGACTTAATGCAATGCGGGATGAGAACTTTATCGATTAAAGCTTTGGCATCATCTTCGCTTGCAGGAGGCTGCGGAAGCGGCTTACCTCCTTCGGTCTTCATCAATTCGTAGAAGAACGAAGCCATCCATTCTGTCGCTTCTTCGTTGCCCGCTTGGAAATTCGCGATTAACTCACGAAGGAAAAAGCCGCAAACGTAATCGCTGCCGGATTCATCCTTCACTTTGTAAACAAACACGGGACCATAAAGCTCTTGGTTCAATACTTGCCCTTGAACATCTTCGAAATGCTGTCTCAAAGCGACAAAGCCGTTGTGCTGGACCGCCTTGACAAGCTCAGCGAATTGCTTCGCTTCTTCCTCTGAATTGCCTTGGATCTCTTCGTTTGTCGTCTCATTATTCATTATTCGCTTCACCCGTAATCATCATATCATTCCGACAAATCATCAGTCTAGTCCAAAAGAAAAACCGCCCCCCAAAGGGACGGCTCGTCAATCCTCTTTACTCTACGCCGTATTTCTGACGAAGCTTGGCCAATTGGACAAGAATCGTATCCGAAGGGTCGCGGTTCAATTGCATCATTTTGTACAAATAATGAATCGGGAAAACGCATTTCTCTTCCGGAACATCCTTGAAGCCAAGCTCAAGCACAGGCGTATGGTTCTCATCAAGCCCTCTGTTGCCCGTAATCGTAAGCGGCGCAAATTCCTCGCTGACCGCGCTAAGGCAATGCGGGAACAACACATCATCGATGAATTGTTCTTCCTTCTGTTCGCTGTCCGGAGGAGGAGGCAGCTCTCTGCCACCTTTGTTCGTCTTCATCAGCTCGTAGAAGAAGGAAGCCATCCATTCCCCTGCTTCACGGCCGCCATCCTGGAACTGTTCCGCCAGCTCGCGCAGGAAAAAGCCGCAGTCATACGTTTTCTTGAAATCGTTCGTCACGCGGTAAATAAAGATCTGCCCAAATTTCTCATCGTTCACGACAAGACCTTCCACATGAGGGAAGTACGGCTTTAGAGTCGCGAGTCCCTTCTGGAAGATCGTCTTCATGAGCGCGTCCCAGACCTCGGTATTATCGTTAGTTTCGTTATTATTCGCATTCGTAATATCATTATTCATATTGTTTTCACCCTCAAGCATCATACCATCCGGCGCTTTATACCGTCCAGTGCTATACTTTTACAGCGTTAGCCCTTGCTTACGAAAAAGGGCAGATTCTCGATGCCAACCAGGCGTAAATAGACAAACAGCTGGCCTTTGTGATGAATCTCGTGGTCTTTGGCATTTTGCAGCAAAACGACGCCCGGAAGCGAGTTGCCGAAGAAATCGATTGGCGCTGCAAGCTGTTCCGGCGTAAGGGAACGGAGAACGGCTTCCGTCTGTTCCGTTGCCGTTGCCACGGCGCTTTTCAGTTCTTCAATCGTTGCAGGCGCAGCAGGCTTTGCGCCTGGCGTGTAGGCGCCGTTTTGTACCGTCTTCGCGAACATATCCATCGCGCCAATAATATGCAGGACAAGCCCGGCAAGCGACATTCCTTTCTCCCACGGCTTGTAGGACAGTTGTTCTGTTGTTACATCGGTCAGCATGTCGTGCAGAACGTTACGATGGCTTTTCCAACCGGCAATAAACTCATTGATGTTCGTCATCTCATGATCTCTCCTCTGAATCGTCATTAACAGTATTCATTATAAGGGCTGTAAACGTCATTTTCATCTTTTAGGCTTTTTCCCGGTTGCACCAGTCAGCGATAAAAGCGGCCATCACCTTCGTATATTCAATAAGCTCCTTAATATCAAGGCTTTCGTCTACGGCATGGGCCTTGCTTAACTCCCCCGGTCCGTAAATAACCGTCGTGATTCCTGCCCGCCCGATCCAGCCTGCATCCGTAACCGTTGGTGTCATTCCAACCTCCGCCTCGCGGTTCAGTACAGCATGGTGATTCGTTAACAATGTCTTCACGCCATCATTATCCGGATCAACTTCTAATGAAGGAAAAATTTCTCCCCGCTCCTCGATCATCGATCTCCCGCCCCATCGGAACGTTGGCGGATGATTTCGAAGCCATGGATCGCCCTGCGCCACGCGCATCAGATGATCCTCGATTTCCGCGACTACCGATTCATAATCTTCATCCGGGTAGAAATGAACCGTAATCCAAAGTGCGCAGCGGTCGGCAACAAACGCGGCATGGCGTCCCCCTTCAATAACAGCCGGATTAATCGTATTGGAGCCCGGCGGGAATCCCGGATAGGACTTCGTTACCGCCCAATGCCTCTCCAGCTCCTGCAGCCCGGCAATAAGCTTTGCCATCTTCTCGATCGCGCTTGCCCCATGCAGCCCGCCTCCCGCGTGAATCATCCGGGAGCGCATCGCATCGTGATGGGTAACCGGGCTTTGCACCGTAACCCAGCCGGTAATAACGCCCCCTTGTCCTTGAACCGCGAGATGGCTTGTATCCGCGACAATGGCGAAATCCGCTTCGCAGCCGCGTTCCATGCATGCTCTGGTGCCAGCCTCTCCAGCCTCCTCCCCGATTACTGATTGGAACAGCAAATCTCCCTTAAGCTCGATACCGGCTTCCGTCAGCAGCTTAATGGCAAACAATAAAGCGGCAAGGCCGCCTTTCATATCGGCTGTTCCGCGGCCATATGCCCGTCCGTCGTTAAGCGTTAATTGAAACGGCTGCATGGACCATTCCGTGCTGTCGCCTACCTCCGCTACGTCCATATGCCCGTTGAGAAGCAGGCTTTTGTAGGAACCGCTCTCCGTCCCTCGTCTAACCGCGGTTACGTTTGGATCTCCCGGATAGACCTCCCACAGCTCCGTCTCAAAGCCAAGGTCATGCAGCTGATCCTTCATAAACATCTGCGCCTGCATCGTATTGCGCGCCGGCGGACTTACCGTCGGGAAAGCGACCAGTTCAGCAAGCAAAGCGAACAACTCATCCTGCCGGCTTTCCACCTGATCGAGTACATGCTTCAGTTCAACTTCCTTCATCTAATGCATCCTCATTTCGTAAGGAAAATGTCACCCTTACTATAGAGGATTACAATCATGCGGACAACCTTAACAACTCTCAAAAAAATTTACATTGCGTTAACATGAATAACGTTTTGCGTTTACGTAGCCCAACTACAATAACTCATGTAAGCAAAACAAAAACAAAAGTTTGGAAGGGGAACCTACTTAAATGAAAAAATCTCTGATCGTCACTATGGCACTGACATTGTCTTTATCGCTCGCAGCTTGTGGCAATAACAATACAAACAACGGTGCAAAAAATGGTAATGCTGCCGCTTCAAACAATGCAACAACAAATAACACAGCTTCCGTATCCGGATCGATTCTGGCAGCAGGCTCTACTGCACTTCAACCGCTGGTTGACCAAGTATCCAAAGAGTTCATGGACAAAAACTCCGGCGTATCGATTCAAGTTCAAGGCGGCGGCAGCGGTACCGGTCTGACTCAAGTATCGGAAGGCCAAGCCCAAATCGGCAACTCCGACGTATTCGCTGAAGAGAAGCTGGATGCCGACAAAGCAGCTGAGCTGGTTGACCATCAAGTAGCCGTAGTCGCGATGGCTGCCGTAACAAACAAAGACGTTGGCGTTGACAGCCTGACTAAGCAACAACTGGTTGACATCTTCACTGGTAAAGTAACGAACTGGAAAGACGTTGGCGGTAAAGACGAGAAAATCCAAATCGTTAACCGTCCTTCGAGCTCCGGTACTCGCGCTACTTTCGAGAAATTCGCGCTTGGCACTAAAACAGAAGACCTTCAAGGTTCGATTCAAGAAGATGCTTCCGGTACGGTTAAGAAGCTCGTAAGCGAAACTCCTGGCGCTATCGGTTACCTGGCCCTGTCTTACCTGGACGATTCGATCGCAGCTGTTAAATACGAAGGCGTTGAAGCAAATGTAGACAACGTAGCTAACGGCACTTACCCGGTATGGGCTTACGAGCACATGTATACAAAAGGCGAGCCTGATGCAGCTACTAAAGCATTCCTTGACTACATGGTGTCCGAAGATGTTCAAGGCGACCAAGGCGACGTAGTGGAAATGGGCTACATTCCGGTAAGCAAAATGGAAGTTAAGCGCGATGCTCAAGGCGCAGTAACGAAATAATTAATCTCCAATAAATAAAGGCATAGTCAAGAGGCGGGCAAGCTCGTCTCTTGAATGCATGCCTATATGTTAATTATGTAAAGGGTGGTCGCGATGAAGAAGTCTAATGATCGGGAAGTAGCCACGCCGCATCTTGCGGAGGAATGGGTTGGCAAAGTATATACATTCATCTGCATCTTGTTTCTTATCATCACCATTTTTTCGATGGTTTACTTCGTCGCTTCAAAAGGACTTAGCACCTTTATCGTAAACGGCGTAAACGTAAAGGATTTGTTAACAGGACTCAAATGGAAACCGGATGGCGAACCGGCGTTGTTTGGCGCCTTGCCGTTTATTTTTGGTTCGTTCAGCACATCGATTCTTGCTGCTATCATTGCTGCTCCGCTCGGGTTTTGCGCGGCAGTATTTATGATTGAGCTCTCTCCGAAGTTGGGCCGGACATTTATGCAGCCGGTTATCGAACTGCTTGCAGGCATTCCTTCCGTTGTATACGGATTTGTTGGTTTAAGCGTCATCGTTCCATTATTCCGCAACCTGTTCCCTGGCCAAGGCGTCGGGATCGCAGCAGGCGCGCTTGTACTTGCCTTTATGATTTTACCTACAATTACGACTATAGCAACGGATGCGCTGGCTTCCCTGCCCGCGGGCCTGAAGGAAGGCTCTTACGCGCTTGGCGCTACCCGTTGGCAAACGATATATCGCATTGTCCTGCCTACTACGCTTCCCGCGCAAATGACAGGTATCGTGCTTGGTATTGCGAGAGCATTTGGCGAGGCCCTAGCCGTACAGATGGTTATCGGCAACGCACCGCATATTCCGCATTCCCTATTCGAATCGACTTCAACGCTCACCAGTGCCATTACGCTTAGCATGGGCAATACGGCGATGGGCTCCGTTCAAAATAACGCCCTGTGGTCGCTTGCATTGATTCTGATGCTGATGACCTTTGTATTCGTCTTTATCATTCGCTGGCTGGAAGGAAGGAAGAAGCTATGAGTGCCAAAACAGTAGATAAAATCGCAACCGGCATTATTATTTTCATCACGGGCTTAATCGCTCTCGCCCTGATCGGACTTTTGGGCTACATTTTGTTCCGCGGTCTTGGCCATATCAGCTGGCACTTCCTTACTTCCCCGCCGGAAACGATTCGCAAAGGCGGCGGTATCGGTCCGCAGCTCTTCAACTCGCTGTTCCTGCTAGTACTTACGATGGTTATTACCGTGCCGCTTGGTATCGGCGCTGGCATTTATATGAGCGAATACGCAAAAGCCGGCAAAATCACTTCCGCGATTCGTCTGGTCGTCGAAGTATTGTCTTCCTTCCCTTCGATTATCGTTGGTTTGTTCGGGCTTCTTGTTATCGTTAATAAATTCAACCTGGGCTTCTCCCTGCTATCCGGCGCGATCGCGCTGACGATCTTCAACCTGCCGCTGATGGTGCGGATTACCGAGCAAGGTCTCCGCAGCGTACCGCTTCAGCAGAAGGAAGCAAGTCTTGCGCTTGGTATCTCCAAATGGAAAACCATCCGTTCGGTTCAGCTCCCGATCGCACTGCCAATCGTCCTTTCCGGTTCGATTCTGGCTGCCGGCCGGATCTTCGGCGAAGCGGCAGCGCTTCTGTTCACCGCAGGCATGAGCAGCCCGCGTCTTGATTTTTCCGACTGGAACCCGCTCCACTCCGCTTCGCCGCTTAACCCTATGCGTCCGGCCGAGACTCTCGCCGTTCACATCTGGAAAGTCAACTCGGAAGGTCTTGCTCCGGATGCTACGCAAATCGCGGCAGGCGCTTCGGCCGTGCTGGTCATTACGGTTCTGCTCTTCAACCTCGGAGCACGGGCGCTTGGTCGTTACATGCATAATAAATTCACAGCTTCGAAATAAGGAGGGCTACAAGCATGACAGAAATCGCATTGGCCGCCAAACAATTAAATGTTCACTACGGAGAAAAACATGCCGTTCATGACGTCTCGCTTGATTTCGCCGAAAAAGAAGTGACTGCCTTGATTGGTCCTTCCGGCTGCGGCAAATCAACCTTCCTCAGAAGCTTGAACCGGATGAATGACCTGATCCCATCCTGCCGGGTTACCGGCGATATCTGGCTGAAAGAGCAGAAAATCAGCGGCACGGAAACGGATGTCGTAGCGCTTCGCAAAAAAATCGGGATGGTTTGGCAGCGTCCTAACCCGTTTCATAAGTCGATCTACGAGAATATCGCTTTTGGTCCGCGTTATCACGGCATTAAGAACAAGAAGCAGCTGGATGAGCTTGTCGAACAGTCCCTGCGGAAAGCCGCGATCTGGGAGGAAACCAAAGACCGTCTTCATAAATCCGCTTTGGCTTTATCCGGCGGTCAGCAGCAGCGTCTCTGTATCGCGCGTACGATTGCGGTTAGACCGGATGTCATTCTGATGGACGAACCCGCTTCCGCGCTTGATCCGATCTCGACGTCCAAGATCGAAGAGCTGATCTCCGAGCTGAAGCAGGATTACAGCATCGTTATCGTAACCCATAACATGCATCAGGCAGCGCGCGTATCCGACAAAACCGCCTTCTTCCTGAACGGTCATGTGGTTGAATACGATAAAACGGAAACGATCTTCACCAACCCTGCGCATCAACGGACTAACGACTACATTACGGGCCGTTTCGGTTAATGAAGCGGCATAACGCATAAGGGCTAGACGAACCGGTCAGGTTCATCTAGCCCTTATTGTTATCGTTTAGAATTTAGAGCGATGGGAGTTTCAATGGCCGGCTTTTGCGGATGGAGGCAACGGCTGCGGCTAAGGAGAGGATGAGCACCAAGCCGGCGGCTAACGGATTATAGAGGACGGTGTCCTGCCAATTGACGACCAGTCCGCCGACGCTGGCACCGGCGGCGATGCCGACCTGAGTGACGGAAATATTCAGGCTGATAATCAGATTCGATGCTTGCGGAGCACGCTCGATGAAATACGTTTGAGTTGCCGGTCCTAAAGTGAACATAGACATGATCCATAGCGACAACAAGGTGATGGCAACCGGGAAGGAATGAACGGCTAAAGGCAGCAGTAACAGGGCAATAACATGGATCGTGACTCCAATCAGTATTAACTTGGCGCTTCCCCATTTGTCTACGGCAGAGCCTCCGATCCTGGAGCCAACCGCACCGGCCAGCCCGAACACTAGCATCATTAGGCCGATTTCCGCGGAGCTTCTGTGAAGAATGTCGCCAAGGAAGGAAGCAATATACGTGAACATCACCGAGTTGCCCGCTTCTCTGAACAGCACAAGCAGCAAGGCGTAGAAGATCACCGGATTAGCCAGCAGCCCCATTTGCTGCTTGAAGGGAACCGGAGCATCCCCCTCGATTTGCGGAAGCAAGAGAGCAAGACCGATAAGGATCACAATGCCTCCTATGCCAAGGAACAAAAAGATTGTCTGCCAGCTGTACATATTCGTCAAAGCAACGCCAAGCGGAACGCCCAAAATCATCGCGCTGCTGAATCCGAGGATAATCGTTCCGATCGCGCTGCCGATTTTTTCAACCGGCACCATCTTGGCCGCAGCGCTAAACGCTGCCACGATAAAGACGCCGGAGCTAACCCCGAGCAGCATCCGCGCTGCCATCAAAACCATGAAGTTCGTGCTTGCAATGGACAAAAAATTACCGGCTATAAATACGACTATGGCGAGGAGCAGAAGTCTTTTTCGCGGTATTCGGACGGATAAGGCGATAATAACCGGCGTGCCAATCGCAAAAGCCAAAGAATAAACCGTGATCAACTGCCCTGCCAAGCTCACCGATATATTCATTTGATTGGCTAGCACATTCAAGATTCCGGCAATCACCAGCTCTGAGGTGGCCGTAAAAAACACCGCAATCATCAAGACGTAAATCACAACACGATTCATAACGACACTTCCTTTTCCAAAACGATTTGTTAATTCGGATTATAACGAGGTTGCTTACTTTTAGTAAGAACGCAATTTATTTTGGCATAATCCATCCTTTTGGAGTAACTAACCGTTCGGTAAGTAAGTGGAAGACAAAAAAACCGCAAGAGCTAATAGCTCTTACGGTTCGATTGCATCATTGCCGTTAGGAACGGCTAAGCCGGGGATTAGGGGAATCGCCCCATTTTTGCACCCATTTCTCCATCTCTCTAAGCGCAGCCTGAAAATCTTTTCCCTTCTCGGTCAGGGAATACTCTACGGTCACCGGCACTGTCGGAAATACCTGGCGCATGACAAGGCCGTTGTTCTCCAGATGACGAACCGTATTGGTTAACGATTGGGTCTTCACGATGGAGACGTTCCGTTGAAGCTGATTAAATCTTAACGGTCCGTTCATCAGCTCCTCCAATACAAGAAATGCCCATTTCGCCCCCAATATTTGAAGCACCTCGCAAATGCTCGAGCCTTTATCTTCTTCGTTGATTGCCTCATTGCTTCCATCCATGCCGCACACCTCCTTTCCCGCTCAACTGCCGACTATATCGATCGGAGTCTCTTGTCCGTTAAGTTTAACCTGTATCTTAATTGCCTCTTCATGCTTATTAAGCTTATAGATAGACAATGGCCTTATTCGTTTATCGTGCGGATCGGAAGTTTCCTGCACATCCAATTGTATCGTAAATACATCCTCCCGGAGCTCTGCTCGAATACCCGAAAGGAACTTCACCTTTTCGCCCTGCTGAGCCGTAGAGTAATTCACGATAAAATACTCTTTTTCTCCCGCCACCGAGTACAGATAGATCCCATTCTTGCTTTTGTTCCGGTCTACGAAAGACTTCACCTTCTGATTCAGCTTATGCGAATCGGCTTCCTTTATCAATGCCGTTGATTGACTGCACCCCGCCAGTACAACGATAAGCATGATAAACACGCAAACGATCTTTTTCAATGGATCCTCTCCATTTGCAATGGAATTCGCATCTACTCAAACTTTACCACAATCATCCAGCCCTGCATAGAAAATGGACGTGCAAATAAAAGATCGTATTCGTCGAGAAAATTTACGCGTTAGATTAAAAAGAGGCTGTGCCAATAAAACGGCACAGCCTCACTTATTTTTACTGGGCAAACTGCTCATGGAGCTCGTCAAACAATGCTTTAAGGTTCGGAGCGGCATTGCCCGAGAACATCAGCTTCAAATTATCATCGGACGATTGTGCAGACTCCGCGGAATACTCGTACATTTTCTTCTCATAAGCTTGAATGGCCTGATCAGTATCCTCATGACCGGCAATGGCAAGCGCAAGCTCGGCTGCGTCGCGCATGGCGAGGTTTACGCCTTCGCCCGCAAACGGGGACATCAGATGCGCAGCGTCTCCAATAAGCGTAATCCCCGGCTTATGCTCCCATTTCAGTCCAACCGGAAGCGTATAAATCCGTCTTGGAAGAACAAGATCTTCCGACTTGTGAATATAGTTCTGGAGCGGCTCTGCCCAATCATCGAAATACGCAAGCAGCTGCTGCTTGGCTTCCTTGGGCTGGTCAAACGGGATGCCGCAGCTATCCAGCCAGTTCTGCTCGGCCGTAAAGGTCAGGTATACTTTAATTTTACCGTCCCCATTTAGCTGTGCAAGTATTCCCTTGTTATCATCAAGCGCAAACACTTTGCCTCTTGCGTTAAAAGCCGCCTGATCCGGGTGCGCCTCCGCATCCACATGCAGCTCCACCATCGTTAATCCGGAGTAAGAGGCTTGCTCATCGGTCAGCAGCGGACGAAGCTTGGAGAAAGCGCCGTCCGCCCCTATGACAAGATCAGCCGTCACTTTCTCGCCATTGTCAAAGTGAAGCTCATGCCGACCGCCTTCCATAGCAGCCGCTTCCGTCAACTTGTAACCGTAAAGAATCGTACCCGGCTGCAATGCGTTCAGCAGAAGATCGCATAATACGCCGCGGTCAATCTCCGGACGTTCGCCTTGCTCTCCATCCTCCGCCCTGTCGTCCATATAGATTTTTCCGGTTTTATCAAACAGTCGGAAATCTTCTCCCTCATAACGGGCAATCGCCTTGAACTGCTCCAGCAGCCCCGCTTCCTTCAGCGCCATCTGCCCCGAATTCTCATGTATGTCGAGAGAGCCGCCGCGCTGGGCATTCCCATCCTGGGCTTCCCGTTCATAGACCGTTGCGGCAATGCCATGTCTTTGCAGGATGAGAGCCAGTGCAAGCCCGCCTGGTCCACCGCCGATAATCGCTATTTTCTTTGAGTTATTTATATGAGTTGTTGTCATGCTAATCATCTCCTATATCCGTGATTGTTGTTTGTTCCTTACACAGATATAGTAACGCTGCTACTTAAACTGAATTTAAACCGCTCAGGATTAACCCTCTTAGAATGACAAAAAGAGATGGCGATTATGCCATCTCTTTTCAATGAAGCAATTCCTATGTCCGGCGCATGTAAGCGCGAACCGTAATCGGAGCAAATACAGCTACGATAGCTATTGCGCCTACCAAGGACCAGACCATATCCGATCCAACCGTGCCGGAATTGGTCAGCTCGCGGACGGCCGAAACAACGTGGGAAACCGGGTTAATGTTTACGAACCACTGCAGCCAATTCGGCATCGTATCTGCCGGTACGAAAGCATTGGACATAAACGTTAACGGGAATAATACGAGCATCGATACTCCCTGCACGCTGGAAGCCGTACGAGAGATAACGCCAAAGAAAGCAAAGATCCAGCTCATCGCCCAGGAGACGAAAATAACGAGCAAAGCGGCAAGAACAACGCTGCCGATACCGCCGTCAGGACGGTAACCCATAATGAAGCCCATGGAAAACGTAAGCACGGTAGCAATCGTATACCGGATCGTATCGGCGAGCAACGCTCCCGCAAGCGGGGCTATCCGGGCAATCGGCAACGACTTGAACCGGTCGAAGACGCCTTTGTCCATATCCTCCCGGAGCTGAACGCCGGTTACGATGGACGTGGTGATGACCGTCTGAACGAGAATACCCGGGATGATCACCGGCAGGTAGCTTTGCACGTCGCCCGAGATCGCGCCGCCAAAAATGTAAGTAAACATCAAGGTGAAAATGATCGGCTGCAGCGTTACGTCAAACAGCTGCTCCGGCGTGCGGCGGATTTTCAAAATCCCCCGGTATGCCATAGTAAGCGAATGACGCAAGGATTGAATAAAACTCGTGTGATTTTTCAGATGACCTGTTTTTACCGATGAACTCATACGTTTACAGCCTCCGCTCTTTTTGTTTCGGTTCCCGTTTCTTTCGCTTTCTCTTCAACGCCATGACCGGTAATAGTCAGGAACACTTCATCAAGAGTTGGCTTCTGAACGCTGACTTCGGATAAAGTAATGCCCTTCTCGCGAAGCGCGATTAACAGATCCGTAACCAGGTCGGCATTGGCCATAGGGGCCGTAATTTTGGCAGCCTCGCTGGATAAGGTCGCTTGCACCCCAA
This sequence comes from Paenibacillus sp. ATY16, assembly GCF_003399985.2. NCBI lineage: Bacteria > Bacillati > Bacillota > Bacilli > Caryophanales > Paenibacillaceae > Paenibacillus > Paenibacillus sp. ATY16. Next base: position 227,885 of record NZ_NMOK02000015.1, read on the forward strand.
GCACATGCTCGACGGTTTGGCGAGCCATTTCAATATCGGATGGATCCAGAACTCTGAGCTGCAACGAAGAAGTTCCTACCGATTGCTTCAATTCGTCTACGGTGCCCTCCGCCACGACATGACCGCGGTCGATAACGGCGATCCGGTCAGCCAGCTGGTCCGCTTCATCCAAGTATTGGGTCGTGAGCAGAACCGTGGAACCCGTGCTCACCAAACGACGGATCGTATCCCACATTTGAGCGCGGGTACGCGGATCAAGACCTGTTGTCGGCTCATCCAGGAAGATAAGCGGCGGCTGCGCGATTAGGCTGGCAGCGAGGTCCAGACGGCGTCTCATGCCGCCGGAGAAGTTCTTAAGCGGACGCTTGGCCGCTTCTGTCAACCCGAACTCTTCCAGCAGATCAGCGGCTTTCTTCCGCGCTTCCGCACGTCCCAGTCCAAGCAGGCGGGAGAAAATAATCAAGTTCTCGGTTGCGCTGAGCGATTCGTCAACCGATGCGTATTGGCCGGTAACGCCAATCAATTGGCGGACAATCTGAGATTCCTTCTGCACATCGTGGCCAAAAATCCGGGCCGAGCCCGCATCCGGACGCAGCAGCGTCGCCAGCATGCGGATCGTTGTTGTTTTGCCTGCCCCGTTTGGACCAAGCACGCCATAAATGGAGCCGGCTTTCACATTCAAGTTGACGCCGTCCACCGCTTTGTTATCTCCAAACACTTTAACTAGACCGTTAGCCTCAACCGCCCAGTCGCCGTTGTTTGGCTTCTTCCCATTCTTATATTCCATTCCTGTTTCCTCCCAAGAATTGTTGATGTCATCATCTTACCGTTCATTTTTAAACTGAATTTAAACGATCGTTACATTTCGAATCAATGTTTCAATCTTAAGCTAATCCCTTTACCGGTAAATCAGTCTGCGGATGTATTCGCGTATAGCCCGCAGCAGGAAAAAAGAAAAAAACCGCCCGAGTTCACGGGCGGTTTACCGCTTAGTTCGACAAGCCGGCGGACCGGAGCGTCTTCATTATTAACACCGTTGCCTGCTCTTTGGTGACGGTTGTTTGCGGAGCAAGACGATGCGCGGATACGCCTTTCATAATTCCGCGTTCGACGAGAAGAGCAAGTGAAGGCACCGCGTAGCCCGACACCTTTGAGCGGTCCGCGAAGTGGTTCAGTACGGCGGAATCCGCCTGCGCTGATGCCCCGGCATAAGCCAATGCTTTCGCGAGAATAACCGCCGTTTCTTCGCGAGTGATTGCGGCCTCTGGATCAAATAGGCCGTTGCCTTTGCCGTTTACCAGACCGGCCTTCTTCGCCGCCGCTATATCCGCGGCAAAAGCGGAATTTGCCGCTACATCTTTAAATGCCGTACCTGCGCTTGAATAGTCAGGCAGGATACCTAACGCTTTTACGATAAGAGCAGTTACTTCCCCGCGATTCAGAACTCGCGCTCCGTTAAACTTGCCGTCAGCGTCTGCGCTCACGATCAGCTTGGAAGCTGCCTGCCATACCTCCTGCTGAGCCCAGGCAGCAAGCTTATCCGCAAAGGAAACTGTCGTCTTCACCAGACCGTAAACGCTATTGCCTTTCCTCTTCAATGCCGCGGTTACCGTGCCATCGGCATTGTCGGTGAACAATACGGGAACCGGACGAAGCTCATTCGACTCAGGCAAATAAACGACACCGGCTGTTTGAGCTTTGTTGATATCCGAGCCTTGCACGGTAAAGCTATGCGATAAGAAATAATCACCGAAATTCGTTATCTCGTTAAATGCGCCGTTCGCCTGTTTGCCCTCTATCTTAAAGGACATCGGAGCCGTGACAAGCGGGATACCGCTCTGCTGCAGCAGCTTTGTATCCAAGGTCTCCATCGAGATCCGGATATCCGTGCCCGCAGGCAAAGCGGCTGCCGGAATCGAGAACGCCGCGCCCCTCCAGCGGATAACAATAACCGAATCACTGCCCTTATCCGCGATTGCCGCCGTAATTTCTTTTGGCAAAGCAACCTCAAGCTGCTTGCCATCGGCCTCCACAATAATAGGGAACGTTGTGGACGCAGCCGAAGCAATTTCTTTCAGCGCGGCATCGCTTGGCAGGCTGACTATTAGCTTATCGCCGTCTTTTGCAACCTGCGTATGCAAGCCTTCCTGCCCTTTCACCGGCTCTTGCGGCGTTATCTTCACCGGCGCTGTCTTGGTTGTCAGCGGATTGCTGAAGGCCGATACGTTTACGAGCGTACCGTTGTCTTTCTTAATCGCCAGCACTTCAATTGCGTAATTTGTGTCAGGAGTAAGACCCGTCAACTCAAACTCCGTACCCGACGTAGTCCCCGCCAACACCTTCCCTAGGTAAACCTCGTAGGCCGTCGCATGCTCGGAAGCGTTCCATTTGACCTTGATGCTTCCGTTGCTGATGGATGCGGCCTGCAGACCGGTTGGCGCGGACAGCGCATCGGGATCCGGTATTCCTGTAATAGGCAGATCCTTGGCGAGCCTTGTCGTTAAGGTCCGGTTGCGGTCGCCGCTAATATCCCAGCTCATGACGCCGGACAAATCAAGAGACTTCGCGAGCGAAGCAATATACATCATCGAAGACTCGTCATTGTAAGTAAGGAATACGCCGTTGTCCACATTGTACAAATAAGAAACCTTGGCTTCGTTATTCCATTGATGCTCGTAAGCCTCATCATTCAAGTAATTTTCCTCTATGTCGGTAAAATCGAAAATACCGTTTTCCCAAGTACCGAATGGCGTTCCGCCCGCGCAGGTCTGATACTGACCGCCTGGCTGGCAGCCAACCCAGCCCTTGCCGTAGAACGGAATGCCTATATTCACTTTGTAGTTCGGCACGCCTCCGTTTAGCTCGGCAAGCACGGCGCCAAGCACGTTGTTGCGCTTCGCGTAATCCTTAGGATGGTTCTTATCGTAATAAAGCGGGGAGTTATGGTGTGCGAGCGTATCCCAGTTTCCGCTGTAGTCGTAAGTCATAATGTTGATAAAATCAAGATTGTCCGAGGATTCGCCCAAATTCGAATTAACCACAAAATTATCCCCTTGGCCCGAGGCGATCGTCTGCAAATAATATTTGCCGTCTTCCGAGCCAGCCGCATCCAGCGCTTCCCTTACGGCTTGCGCCATCAGTCCGAAGTTCTCCTTATCCAGCGTGCTCCGTGAATTATCATCCTCGCCGCCTTCAACCGGGTATTCCCAGTCGATATCGACTCCGTCGAGCTTATAGGCGCGAAGAAATTTAACAACCGAATTGGCGAAGGCACGCCGGGTTTCTTCCGTGCCGGCCATATTCGAGAAGTTGTTCGACCAAGACCAGCCGCCGACGGAAATCATAAGCTTCAGATGCGGGTTCGCATCCCGAATGGCTGCCCATTCCTGGAAAATCGCCAAGTCCACCGACGGATCCCCAACAATCATTTCGCCGTCATAAACATAATCGGTTTGCGTTGGAACAGCGGCATTCTGGCAAGCCGTCGCCCCTGATCCAAAACCTCTCCAGCAAAGATCCGCGAATGCAAGATTCACGTGGGTAATTTGCGAGACATCCACGTCGGACGGATGATAGTTCCGTCCCGTACTGCTCGGAGACCAAAGCGTATAGTACGTGACGATATTGTAATCGGCTCCCGGAACAACCGTAATTGGCGAGCTGTCCGCCGAACGCCAAACCGCGTTTTTCGCTACAACCGTGAAGACGTAGCTTGTTCCTTCTTGAAGACCGGAAGCCACATAACGGTTCTCGAGACTGGAACCGATAAATTGGCCATTTGCATATATATCGTACCCGGTGGCACCAGGGGTCTCCGCCCAGCCAAGCGCAGCCGCCGTTCTGGTCGCGGTAACCGCCTGCAAGCCGATTGGTGCTGCCAGCCCGCCCCATATTACCGTAACGGCATTGCTATTCGCCGATACCTTCGGCAGGTTCTGTGCCCCAACCTCGAACTTATACGCGGTACCGGCTGTATGGCCTCCATCGGGAAGCGTATAGGTTACCGTATTGGAACCGTCCCATATGCCTTGTTTCCAGGCGCCGTTAACATACAAATCATAACCGTTCGCGCCGGGGCTTCCGGTCCATTTCAAGGTGATGCTGTTATCGGTAATCGCGGCGGTGCGGAGATGTCCCGGAGGAGCAAGCGGCGGCTCGGGATATTCGCTCGTATCGGGAGCGGTGGTAAATTCGATGACATTGCTTTTATAGTCGAGCGAAGGGCGATCCGCATACCAGGTAATATAGACCCTGTAAGTCGTTTCCGGCGTTAGTCCTCCGATCTCCCGCTTGCTTCGGTCTCCCCAAGTCATCCAAGCATCGGTATCCGCGTTCCAGATGTCGATATCATTGTTATTGGTCTCGTCGCCGATCAGGTCCCATGCAATGGCAGCCGTATTATGCGTAATGAGATCAGCGCCATTCTCGTCTTGGGCTATGCGCAAATTAGTAGGTCCGGTTTGAGCAGCTGGTACAGCCTGCCCCTCCTCCGCGTGTGCATTTGGTGCAAAAGCTATTATTCCGGTGAGGATTGAAACCACTAATAACAAAGGGAGATTCCATAAAGATCTTCTCATCATCGATAAGTTCAATTATTTCACCTCTATTGGATTTGAATTAGGATTGGATTTTAAGCCCGGCTAGCTGCTAGACCCCGCTGCAAGTCATTTTGCTGCATAACGTAAGCAATCTCCCATTCATCACCACCGATGTATTTAGTGACATTAAGTTGTTAATTTCTAGTAAATCTATCATGGAACAGGAAGCGAATTAAGGTAAGGTGGAAAATTCCACTATGAGGGGATATTATAACGTTATAAGGTTTTTAGAGGGAGAAATTTATTTGAATCAAAAAAAGAAGACATTGCTCCCCCGATACGGGAGAGTAACGTCTTCTTTTTTTGCCCTATTTTTTTGTGAGGTCAACCCGCTTCTCCTGCCCGTTCCATTGCACCTTCGCGCCAAGCGCTTCAGCCAACGTACGGACTGGCACGTAAGTGATGCCTTTGGAATCGTCGTATAAGCCGTCATCTATTTTTTTGCCGTTCACATAGACGGTAATAGGCTCCATTTCCTCTTCCCCTCTTTCCTCTTCTACTTCCGCCTCTATTTCTATGACATCAAATGCCGTCAGGTTATTAGCTCTAATAATAGACATCAGCTTTGACGCATAATCGGGATCGGTAGCGTATCCGCAGGCATACAGGGCTGTCGTCTGCTGCTCCGGAGTCCTGGCTGACCGTACGCGGTCATAACGGTTCTTGGTAAACAACAGATCCTGGTCTTTGTAAAAGTCATAGATGGAGTCGTAAGCCCTCCAATCTGCCTTCTGGGTCACCCTGGTCCCGTTATAGACCTCCCAGGTTGAGGTGCACACCGTCCGGCCTTTCCAATAGGCATTCGGAATTCCGCTGCCAACCTTATAGCCGCCAAGATTGTTCCATTCATGGATTTTCCCGCCGGTCTCCAGCCAGTTCTGAGCCATTCGTACGCTTGGCAAGAGCGGCGAGCCTTCCTTCCACACCTTCACAACGGTGGCTGACAGAAAGGCGAAAAACGCCTGTTTCGTTAGCTGCTGCGCCATATTGTAAAAGCACCTCCTTCTGCTTTATGAGAGAGAGACTACTCCATTAAAAGCTCATTTCCCGAAATGGCGCGACCTACTTTACTGCCAGTCGGATAAATTGAAAGCTTACCATCACGCCCATTGTAATAAGTTGATCCAGCCTGAAGAGGAGCATCTACCTCCGCAATTCCTCGGATGGCTACCTCTACATACTCTCCTGGAACGCCATCAGAGCTGGCTATCCCATGCGGGGTTAAACTTGGCTTTCCGTAGGATAATTGTTCACCGTTACTGTAAGCGGTCATATAGATCTGATTGCCGTCCGGATCAGCGCCCATGCAGAAATAACGCTGACCGCCAAGCGGAAGAAACACAGGCAGCGTCTCCTCCGAGCATGGAAACGGATAATGCCGATCTTCCGGGTTTGAGCCCGTGTTTATGTCCAGCAAACCAAGAAACATGGTTTGATGCGGCTCTACAAGACTTGAGCTCCTGCCGCTCTGCCATCTGGCCTGATAGAATAACGCGGCTTTGCCATCAGCGCCAACTTCCACTTGTACATCTAACGTTGTCCGGCTAACCGATCGGGTATCTGCATATTGAAAGAGCTTGTTGTTTGCGAAACGGTACGGGGTAAGCTCCAGTAATTCCTGATTGATGTTATGGGTGGTCACCTGGATAAACCCGCCTCTGCCATCGGCGATAATTCCTCTTGTTGTCCGATCTTGCAGCTGGAAATAGTGATCTGCCAGCTTGCATAATAAGCCGTTTTCGCCCACTTCTACCACGATCATTTTGGAATCGGTTTGGATTGCAGCCAGGTTGGGACTAATTAGAATGGCTGAAGCATTCATTCGCTGGTAATCCAGGTACTCGACCTGATCGAGAGGCGTAAAGGTCACACTGGTATCATTAATCACACAGCGGATTACTCTGGCTGTAACGACGTAATTCGAAGTTACGCCTACATGCAGCAAATATCCATTATCCAGCTTCATAATTTGACTGTTCATATAGGCCTCTTCGGGTTTAAAGCCAGTCGTTATTTTCCCGCTGAGTCCCGTGCTCGAGACGCTGCCCGTCAGCAGCTTCAACTCTTCGAACGTATTGTCGCTATTAAGCTGCTTGGAGTCGTAAGAAGGGTTGATTCGCTGTTTATATTGCAGAGCAATGACGCCGGGAGTCAGTTCCACGATAGATAGATTATCAACATGACTGTAAGAAAAGGTATGCGATTGTATCGGCTTATAACTGCCTTCAAACGGCTGTAAGACGGACAGCTTGCCATGCCATGTATCCCGCTCCCGATAAGCGATAACTACATATCCGTTGGACAATACGACCGAGGCCACTGTTCGCCAGATTCTGTCATGGTCGCCGGTGACCCTATTAAATTCGCCAACTCCGGAGCTGATAAAACGGGTAGGAGACCACCCGCAGCGGAACAGCTTCAGCCTGCCTTGACCAGCGGCGATAAAACCGCTTGCTGCAGTCGGGCAAAAGATAAAGCCGTAAGCAGCAGCGTCCCTCCCCCAAATCGATGTCAGCTGTTCTTTCCAATTGAGTTCATCGATTACATTCTGATCAGGAGCCATCTTGAACATTAAAGCCTGGGTATAAGCGTAATCCCGTTCAGGCTCATGGTTAAAAGCAAGCACAAACAAGGATTGCCCGATAGCAGTCAGCGTCAGCTTATTGGAACTGCCTTTCACCGAGGTTAAAACAGCTTTGCCGGCTATCTGCTTAATATTCCCGTCCGTGGTGTCAAAGAGATTCAAGACAAGCGCTCCCGATTCTTTATAGCAGACGGCTGTCACAAACCGTTTCTCCGATATTTTAACCGCATCGTAAAAGGGATCCGCCAAATTGCCTGTGGTTGGGCCTCCGTTAACCGGAATATTCGCTGCTTCGCGCAAAGTAATCGGATGGAAGGTTAACGTAGTATCCAGTTTAAGGCTTAAAATAAAATGGACGGATGACAGCACCAAATGCTTAACCTCGATCTGCCAGCTCCCCGCCGTAATGATAACAGACTTATCGGTGCCAACGGCAAGCCTTTCTCCGTTCCAGGTCACCACTCTCGTAACCAGCGAGCCCTTCGTATCGGATTCCTTCACCCAATAGCTTGCCGCAAACATCCCAGCGGAAAGCTTGCTGAAGGCAAATTCCGCATACAGATTAGCTGCGGAGTCAATCTCGGTTGCATACCCTTCAAGCGTTATAAGATCATTAAGGCCAATATTGCATACGGATGCCTTTAGTCTCCAAGGCGCTACTTTCGTGCAATGCCATACCAGCAGAAATTTATTATCGCTTAAGCTCTCAATCGCCGGAAGCGAACCACCCGAGTACAGCTCCATGCGGGATGATTCGCCAAGCTGCAAGCCATTATCATTCCACCGGATCGTCAGCATCGTCCATATCGATGTATTGGATTCCAGGTAACAAAGGATACCCATATCTTCCGAAAGAGGTTTGAATTGAAACTGGTTTATCCCCTCTACTCCATAAATCGGCAGCTTTTTTACAACGGACACAGACATCCTGCTTGCTTCCAATTCCACTCGATAAATAGAAATTACCTTCTGCGTCGTCCCGATGTACAGATAGCTGTTTCCGCCTATCGGATGAATGGAATTGCTGTATTCCTCGCTGTTCAAATAAAGCACATCCGGACTAAACCGGGGCAGCGCGTCAACAGGCATTTCGGCATTTCTATAAAGCATGTTGTCAAAAATCGTAACGACGTCGTCCTTCTCGATCGTCTCTCCCGGCGCAACAGGGAAGGTTCGTTTAATGGAGGACGTTCCACCCCCGCTGGTCAAACCCTTTAAGGAGCTATACACCCGGAATCACCTCTACTCCGGATATATCGATCGACAATGCACCGGCAATGGCTTGGGAAGCCGCAATCTTTGTTCCTTTCGGCAGCACCGTCTCAAACGAAAACTTGACCGTATCCTCGCTGCCGATGCTGGTACCGATCCGCTGTGTCTCAGCATTCGCCGTTTTTCCCGGCCGGATAATATACAGCCTCAGCTTGGCGCCTATGCTTGTAGTGTTATGGATGACGATGCTTTTCAGAATCGTCTTTTGCTGCAGCGTTACAAGATCCGTCAACGTTACGCCCGGCTGTCCCGCATACAAATCCACCGCGGAATAGACTTCATACGCCATATGCTATCCTCCCATCCAATGCAGGCAAAGCGCGTTGCTTATTTTCACGTTCAATTCCTTCTTCAGCTGCTCCAGTTGCTCTTCCGTTTCATCAAGCGCCTGATTCACCTTCTGCGCACCGGCATATAAGCTGTCCGGGGCAGCCGGATCCAGATTGATTCGGTTCGTCTTGCTCATCGCTACTCCCCCGCTCCTCCTAAGTTAAAGTCACCATCAGCCGCTTGGCCCGCGGCGTCTCCGCCTGGCTGTTTACCGAATTCGATTGTTTAATGCGAATCCGGACCTTCTGCGAGGCTGTAACCGTTGCTTCATATTTAAATTGCGTATAGACGCCTAACTGCTGGCTTACCTTCCCCGTAGGGAAAGCCACCCAAGTCGCTGCCCCGTCAACGCTGTATTCCACGTTTTGCGAAGTACCTGACGGCGTATGAAAGTCAACGTAGACGGTAATTTTCGTAAACGTCTCGTTCGTGAACCACTCCTTGCTGACATACGTTCCGTTTGCTTTATAGGACAAAGCCCCGGCACCAATCGCGCCGGTCTGGATGACCGGCGAGCTCTTTGCATTGCCCGACAGCAAAGCCCGAACATAAACATCCTTGGTCATCGCTCCAAGTGCGGTTACTCCCGCATCGTTAAGCGCATACCAACTTGCTCGGTCCAACGACCACTGCCATTGCAGATTGCTGCCTTGCGGAACCACCTGGCTTGTCGAGAGCAGCAGCTGGGAGACGGCAATCGGCAGCGGCAGCTTTCCGAAATTCAGAATTCCGGTCGGCTTCTTGAACTCCGCTGCGTACAGGCGGAACTTCAAATCCATATCCTGATGAGGGGTCCAAGCCGTAGCGTTGGAGCTTGAGAAAAGCAATCCAACGGTATACGGCTGACGCGAGACGATATTGCCGCTCGCGAGATCCTTCCCGGACATTTTTGCAACAAAAACCCGATATTGGCTTGAGCCTGTCAGCACCACTACGGCATATTCCACATTGGCCTGAAGAAGTACCGGATCGCTGAACGCAAACTTGGTCGGCACGTCGCCCTTCAGCGATACTTTTACCGAGCTGGCTTCCAGCACTTTGGAGGCGAGGACGGTTGTTCCCGGATAACCGTTCACCACGTTGCGAAGCTGTACCGTAACCGGCTTGGCCTTATAAGCGCTGCCTCCCGATGCATCCAAGTCCCTTGTTTCGAAAAAGAGCTCTATGCTTGTAACGATCCGCTCCTCCGGCAGCAAAAAGGTTTGAGCGAGCGGATCAATCTGATTCCACCAGGGCACCTGCCAGAAGGTCTGCTCGATAATCTGCTTGCGGCCGACGCCAACATAAGAGGTTCTTGATTCATTTTGAATCTGTGCCACTTCTACCCCTCCTACACATAGTTAAAAATACGGACTTCCCTCGTACCTGTCCGGATATTCGGCGGAATGGCAAAGGTCGCGGCAAATTTGCCTGCGCCATTAGCCTTTATCGTCCCCTGCTTTGTTCCCGCCTCAAAGCCATTAACCGGAGCCAGCGCTACGTCCACGCCGTCAAAGGTGGCCTGCAGATTATTGCTGTTTGGCTCAAAGCCTTCGCCGTAGACCGTAACAACCCGCTGACGGATAAACGGAATATTCTCGTCCAGAATGACGCGGGTCTCCGTCCGGTTGCCGGTCCACCACGCATCCCACCAGCCCCAAACCGTCTGGTAAATGTAAGATGTCTCCACCCAGGAATCCTGGGAAGGCGTCAGCCGGATCGTGGCCTGGGAGCCAAACACCTGATACGGATTGACGTTAAGCGCTTCTGTTCCATAGCTCTGATCGATGATGAGCTGCTCCGCATACTCAAGGGTTAAGAGGCGTTCATGCTGATGTACCGAATCGAGACTTTCGACTTCCATTTCAAAGAAAAGCTGGTTCACCGGGAGCTGCAGCGTTTGGTTCGACGGGTCAATCATGGCATCGAAGCCTCTCTCGAGGTCGGCACGTTCAAAGTTCGTGAAGTTATCGGTAAAAAAGCCTTTCTTAAACGTAGCCGGATCCGAAATTTGCGCCGTACGGTCCAGCTCCAGCATCGCCTGGTTATACTCCGCCCTCTCGAGGCGATCCAGCAGGGAGCGAAGCTCAAGCATCGTCAGCCGTTTCGGCTTGTTGTTCACGACAACAACGTCGGAGCTAGCCGGCGGAAATTGCAGCTCGCCCAACTCCAGCACATCCGGCGGAACAGGCGGCGAAGGCGGGTGAACGTCCGATTGCCCGGTTACAATCCGGATCTGCCCGTCAGCGGTCAAATAGAACGCGTCTTTACGGGATAAATAGTAATCGTAGGTCACGTTAAAGATCGAGCCGGCAACCGGAAGATCGCCGCCCAGCCAGGTGACTTCATTTTTACCGGCCTCCAGCTTGTAGTCCGTGCCCTGCGCCATCTGCTTCATATATTCAAAGGTCACGCTGTACGTCTCGCCGATAGCAGGCCGGGCTGTGCCTATGGACCAGTCAACGCTATTCTCGGTAAGCTGATAATCTTTGCCTTTCGCATAGGTTTTTGTCCCTTGAACGATGCTCACAATATCAACGACGGCATCCGCGGGAAGCGCATCCTGCAGGGATGAACCGCCTCTCGTTATGCCGATACCCGGCAATTGCACCCTGGCGGTAATTTCCTGAATGGCCTTTACCGGCTTGCTGTTCAGCGAATAACGGGTCGTACCGGCAACGAAGGTTTTCACCTCATCCGATACTCTGCGCGAATCGAGCGACTTCTTCAGCTTGATCCGGGTCGGAACCAGTCTATTAATCTCGTACCCAAGCACATATGCTTTGCCCGCTTCAATGACCAGCGTTACATTATCGCCTTCCGCCGGCTCGATAAACCCGTCCATCCCCGATACCAGGAAGCTACCGCTTGCATCGTAAGTTCTTCTGGCAAGAACAGGCGTAAAGCCTTCCAGCTCCGGGGGGACCTTGGCCGTAACGACTTCCCCGTCAGCCAGCCGGTACATCGGAATAGCGGCTGCGTCGTTCAACACCCATTCCGGCGTTGCCACCAGACGGTCCATCCCCGGCGAACCGAAATTCGCATAGCCTACAGCCGGATCCAGCAGCTCTTTCTGCATTTCATAGGTGATGGTTGTATATGTAATTTTAAGGCCGATGATCTCTTCCCCATGACCCGTAAGCGGAATGATCCTTTCTCCGATATCGTGGATAACGCCGTCGAAGTAGACGGTTGCGGGAAAAATAATGACCTTTTTCTTGTCATCCTGGACATAAATTTGTCCGCCTTCGATAATATGGCCCGAGCCAAAAATAACGTCGCCCATCCGCTTATCCCGGTATAGGGAAAGCGACTGGATCTCGTTTAATTCGGCCGACTGCAAACGTCTGCCGCTTTGCGCCTGCAGAGCGATCCAGCGTTTGTCCGGGGCGAAACGGTTGTATATGCTCATGAACGTTCCTCCTAGAACTCTACGATAAATTCGAGATATTCCCGCTGATCCTCCGTCCGGTGAATCGGCGAGCGGTTGTTGACGACCAGAGCATAACCGTGGCTGCTGACTTCCTCCGCGGTAACGGCAAGCTTGCCGGGCAAAGTCGTTTCCGCCAGCTGCAAATCCGTTACGATAGCGCTTTGCCGATAGCTGACGGCCGGAAGCTCCGTTCCGGTAATCCAGGCCGCTACATACACCCAACGGACAAGGCCGGACACCGCTTCCTCTTCGGAGATTATTTTCCAACGCTGATCAAATTGGATAATGTCCCCCTCAGGGTCAGGGATAACAAAACGTACCTTCTCCGCCTTCTTGTAGCCGATCGGTTCATTAAGCAGCGAGGAGCCCGATACCTCGGGTACCGTGTCGGTCTCATTCCATGGTGACTGCCTGCCGATTCCGATCCATATATTGTCGGTGCGGACGAGATGAAGCGCCTGAAACGCCCGCATCCCGGCAACCGACGCCGTGTAACTGACTCCCATGTTAGATTCCTCCTAAAAAGAATATCGCGTTCTCCGCGATAATTCTTACGCGTAAGCATTTCCTATGGATTTGCCGGAGCTATGGTAACAGCGGATTGCTGTATCCGCAGCTCCTTTTCCGTAAAGTACAGCTCATCGGTGAAGAATACGCCCGGCGACCACCACGCCCCCCGCTCTGCCTCTGCCTTGCTGCTGCCTGTATAAATCGCCGTCGCAAATCCCGTGCTTACCTTATACCCGCTGACCTCTTCATAGTTCAGCTTCGTTTCCCGGTCCGGCCCCGGATACAAGCTGCGAAGCGTTCCCGCCTTCGCAATGTCCAGCTTCACCGTTTGTTTCAGCATAACGGCGAGCCAATACTTGAAACCCGCAAATCCGCTTATCTGAATCAGCTTGCGGACAACCTCGACCTGATCCGGATTGACATAGATCGCTGTTATTAAAGGTCCAAAAAACTCGCCGTCCGGAAACATCGCATCGTCGCCCGATAAGGTATAACCGTCATCCGGGCTTAACCGGAACGTCTCGAGCGCCGACAGGCCAAGCGCATCAATGGTCTCCCGATTTAACGTTCCGGAAGAGCGCAGCTTGGCAAGCAGCGCCTCCCGTTCTTCCTCCTGCAGCTCTTGCTTCCACAAATAAAGCCACTCGTCCGGGGATTCGGACAGAAACAACGAATGCAGCAGCCGCCCTTCCACATTAGGAATATCCGGCGCCGCTGCATCCATAATCGCGTTCATCTGCCTGCTCTCGTGATAATAATCAGGCAAATATTGAATAAGCGGCGAGGTCATACGATAATCACCTCCGCCTGAAGGCTCCGGTCAATCGGCAGCTCCAGATTGGCTATGGGCTCAAGAATGGAGGCATCCTCCGCCCCCGCCGCAATAAGAGCCGCGACAATCTTGGACAGATAAATCGTTCCGCCGATGTCGACCGTTCTCAAGTAGGCGTATACGGCATTTTTCGCCGTTGCTTCATTTAGCCCGATTACCTTCGCTTTTACGGTCATCGGCTCCGGAATAACCGGCTTCACGATGACATCCACCCCAAGCGGTTTTTTCAGCTCGATCAGCTTCTGAACCTCGAGGCACACATGCTCCAGATCGCCGTCCGCGCCAACGACAACATCCACCGTACCTAATCCGCGGCCGAAGTTGATCGCCTCCGCGTAGGTTACGCCGGTAACGGACAATGCCCAGCGCTTGTAATCCGATTCGGTTCCGCCATGCTCGGGATTCCGCTTCTGATACAAAATACGGCCGCGAAGGGATTCATCCGATTCCTGGTTCAAGCCGCCTGCAGCCGGAGCTATATGGTTAACCGTCCAAATATCCTTGACCGGATCGAATAAGAGACGGATCGTATCCGCTTTTACATTGCCGATTACACCGGGCTGCTTGCACCGCGCCGTCACCGTTGTTTTCCCTTGGCTTCCGATAACCGCCTCCGCGGTCGTAGCAAAGGAGATATCCGAGTTCTCGATCCCGACGGTTGTCCCTTCCGGAATAACCGCATCCGGGATACCGGTAAACGTCAATTCGACCCAAGCTGCCGCAGCCGGCGTCCGGTCAAGACCGTAATCCTTCGCGATTAAATCGAGAAAACGCCCCTCTGCCGTTACGGCGAAAGCCTGCTCCAGTATGCTGCGGAACTTGCTTTCCTCAATCCATAGCTGCATGGCGATGGGCGCAAGCGCATCGTAGATAATGGAGCCTTCGCTTTTGTCCAGCCCGTTATCCACCCGGTCCAGCAGCTGCTGCAGCTTCGACTCGAAGCTAAGCGTATTTGTACCGACCAAGCTACAACACTCCTTCGTACCGGATCAAACCCGACGTTGAATCAACCTTGAAAGCAGCTTTCACTTCGTCGTTCTCCCAGGCAATCTCGAAATCATAGACACGGTTAATTCGCTCATCATAGATAAGAGCTTCCGTTATCATCCGGCTCATCTCTACTTGAATAAAACCTTGCGTATAAGCCTTGCCCAGCATCAGCTGCACCTCGCACCCATAGTCCCGCGAATAGATGGGATAAGCAAAGCGGATCGTTTGAATCGCTTTATGTATAAACTGCTTAATGGCACCAAGTCCATCGATTTGCCGGCCGATTTCGCCCGTCTCGAGATCAAGACTGTAGGTGCGCAAGACCGACTTTTTCTTCACGATAACATCCGGAAACCCGATATCGGGGGTAAGCCCCATTTACTCTCCGCCTTCCCATCATCGATTAATAGGTAACCATTCGGTCGAAAATAAAAAACTTCTGCCCGCCCTCGAAGGTAATCACCATCACCTTGTCGCCTTTTTTAAGCAGATCATCCTTCTTGTCGTCATTGATGTAATGGATTTCTCCTTCCTTCAAGGTGAAATCCCGATCCTTGAGGCTAACCTCAACGGAGTAGGGATGGACGTGCGCGAAGGTAGGCGAATTTTCCGTATTACCGCTAAAGGTCTGCGCGCCAATCGTTGTCGCTCCGCTGTTCGTCAGATTCACCTTGCGCTTGACGCGGCACAGCCTCTCGGCAACCACGATCAGCTCCTTCGGAATAATCAGCTTGTCGCTGCCCTTCAGCTTGATCTTCAAATCGGGAGGGTCCGAGACAACCTCGGCTTCCATCAGCTCCGGCAGCTTCATCGCCTGTATGCTTTTGACGCTATGCTGTTTAATCAAGTCACCAAGCGACATGGATGCACCTGCCTTCGTTAATATTGGACAATCCGGTCGATGATGAAAAACTTCTGCCCGCCCTCAAAGGTCATCACCATAACTTTGTCGCCCTTTTGCAATAGATCATCCTTCTTGTCGTCATTAATGTAGTGAAGCTCGCCTTCCTTCAGGTCAAAACTCTTATTCGTCAAAGCTACCTCAAGCATCGTTTTTGGATGACCATGGGGAGATGTATCGGGAGTAGGAGGCGGCACCGTGTGCGGCACTTCCGTAATGGTCATTTCAAAAGATTGCTTCCCTACCTCCGTCTGGCCGTCCGCATGCAGATTGATTTGCTGCTTCACCTCGCATAAATGCTCGGCGACGACGATCAGCTCTTTCGGAATAATCAGCTTATCGCTGCCTTTCAGCTTGATCGCAAGATCCGGCGGAGCCTTCGTGACTTCGGCCTCCATGAGCTCCAGCATCTTCAGCGACCTGGCGCTCTTCATGCTGTGCTGCCTGATCAGTTCCCCCAGCGACACTGCGGTTCACCTGCTTTCCTTCCATTCAGGTCATCCCGGTTAAGGTCAAGGACATCTTGTGATAACGCCCGTTAAAATGATGATTGTCTTCCTCTACGGCATACGTCTGCTCAATGCCAAGCTCCGGCACCTTCACCACGATAGCGGTACCGGCGATGACCTCGGATATCCCGATAACCTCGTCAAGCTTAAGCGATTTCTTGACTTTCCCCTTCTCAGCGAGCAAGAGATCCGCCGCTTCCTGGAGCTGCGCGCGGTTCTGCTTTTCCTTCACCTTCTCGTAATGCTGAAGGACGCCAAATTGCTTCTGCAGGGATTTGTTCTCCGCGGTGGCAATAATGGTCTGCTTCTCTTCGCCGCCCTGGAGCTTCACCTTCGTCACTGTCTCTTCAATGGATTCGCCGTACGAATAATCGATAAGGTTGATACCGGTCTCGATGACCCAGTTGCGGCTGTTTTTCTTGTAAGGCACGAGCTGCACTTTTCCTTCCCTGGAATACAGCGAGTAGCGGATGCCTTTCTGCCGGTAAGTGATCGCAAGCGCTTTTTTCACCATATCGAACAAGGTCTCCTCATCGCATACCAGGTAGGAGATGACATAATCCGTGTCTTCAATGGTACCGGCCGGAATGGAAAAATCCGTGCACAGCTTATTTAATATTGCCGAAGCCTTCATGCTCTTGAACACATAAGAATCCTTGTTGTTCGAGAGATAGATCAGCTGATCGTAGGCGGTCAGGCTTAGCTTCCCGGGCTTGTATTCGGCGTTAAAGACAATCCCGCGGAACAGCTCCTCTTCCCCGTCGTGGAGCATAATGCCGGTTCCGTTAGAGACCATCGAAGGGCTGGCCCCGCCTTCCTTGGCAAAAAGCAGGCTGACCGACAGCTTCCGTACCGCCTTTTGCGAGCTGCCGGACCATTCCACCGTTTCTATCAGAGTAGTAACATCCGTTGTTTTGCCGTTGTCGACAAGCATGACCCGGATCATGGAATCACCAGCACTTGGTTCGGATAGATGGTATAGGGCGGTTTAATGCCGTTGGCCGCGGCTATCTTCTCGTAAGGCACCCCAACCATCCGGTCGATGGCCCATAACGTATCGCCTTTTTTGACGGTATAGGAGGCAGGCTTTACGGTCTGGTTCGGCCGCTGCCCCTTGCTGCTGATCTCCGCAACCTTTTGCCCGTTCTCTTCCTTGGTCTCGATCGCGCGAGGCTTTGTATACTTGAACTCCCGAAGAGACAGATCATAATAGATGCTGCCGATATCGCCGGCAATCTCTCGGTAGGACAGCGACTCGATCGTTACCGCTACGGTCAGCTTCTGCCCTTCGGGATTAATAATGACGAACTGGACGGGAAAGCCGCTGAACTTCCAGGTTTCAAGCTGGTCGACGCATTTCTTGGGAGGAGGAATATCCTTGTAAGCGCAATACGGACCGTAATGCTGGGGAAAATGGGAGGAGAATTCGTAGGTCTTCAGCACCGGATCCTGAATGACCGTCACCTGTCCAAGTCCCTGAACGGTTACCGTTTCATTCGCGGAGCCTGCCGTCACCTTCAGCTCGGAAGGATTGACGGGCAGCCACAGCGATTCCGCTCCGTTGTTATAGGTGAACCAGAACTCAACCGGCATACACGCCTTCTCCTTCCGTTAATAAATCCTCTTCCAGCATCCGTTTCAGCTTGTCGATAAAACGGTTCTCGTCCGCCTCGTCATGCACATGGATCTCGCCAACCAGGTTCGCAATTTCAACCGACTTCGAATTGTTCACCGAGCCTCCGCCGGAAGGGCTGTAAGGCTGAAGCATCGCGCTTTGCTGTTCGGTCGAAAGCTGACCGCCGCGGTACTGATTCGCCTGCTCCGAGGTGAGCACCATCTCGCCTTGGTGGAGCTCGGCAATGTAGCCGTTGAAAGGTACCCGGTTCAAGCCGTTCAGGTGGCTGCCGTTAATAGGCGTTACCGCCATATTCACCGTTGCCGTGGCGCTGCCAAAGATCGACTTGACCGAATCCCATATTTGCTGAACCGTCTGGACAAGCGTTCCCCACATCGATTGGAAGCCTTGAATGAGACTTTCCATAAACTGTGTTCCGAAGGACATCGCCTGCTGAACGAAGCCGTTCATCAGGTCATAGACGATTCGCACTCCCCACGCAAAGGCGCCAACAACGATTCCCCACATCAAAGCGGTAAATTCGCCGATGCCTGTCAGTACGGGAGATATGACCCCCCATAGAGCAGTGAGCGTGCTGGCCGCCCAGTTGTACATCGTTGTAAAGGCGCTCACGACAGCCGCGGAGACAATGCCCCAAGTTTCGATAAAAAAGCTTTTAATCGCCGTCATCGTGTTTGTAATGACCGACCACAGTGCCCCCATAGCCGATTCCAAAGTGTCCACCACCGTAAAGAAAGCTTTAACGGAGGCTTCGATAACCGCTTCAAAGGTTCGTTTGATAAAATCGACGATTGCCGGCCCCGCGGCTTTCATAAAGTCGACAAACGAATGAAAGCTTTGTATCGCAAAGGCAATAGCTGCCGCAATGGCCATGTCCAGCCATTGCTTGATCGCTTGAACGGCCGTCTTCACAAAGCCGATCATGCTCCAGAAGCCCCGACGGATCGCATCAGTGGCCGTATGGAAGGCATTCACAACAAAAGCGGATATTGAATCCCATGCCTTTTGAATGGCCGACCAGGCGGTTTGGACAGCCGATGCGACAAAGCTTGAGATGGTACCCCAAACCTGCGTGACGATTTGCCATACCGGCATTACTGCGCTTTTTACGGTCTGATAGAGTTGACCAAGCCCGGACACATAACCGTATACGAAGGCTTTGGCGTAATTCACCGATTTCGAGGCAAAGCCGGCGAGCAGGCTGCCTACTTTGCCGATTGCTCCCATAACCGCGTTCCGGATCGTCTGTACGGCTCCTTGGTGATCGCCGGACGCTCCCTGCCATACGCCCTTGAAAATGCCCCGCAGCATATCCATCGCCGCCTGCCCGATCCCAACGATGGTGTCAAAAGCGGAGGTGATGATGCCGCTCACCGACTGGAAGGCGGAACGGACGGTATTGATAATAAAGGACCCCGCTCCGGCGACGATCTTCACCATTCCGTTCCAGATAAGCGCGTAGAATTGGAAGATTCGCATCATGACGCCGGAAACGGTTGCCCATACGGATTGGAAGGCTGTGCTGACCGCCTGCCAGACCTGCGAGAGCAGTTGCGTCGTCACCGATACGATATTGCTCCAGGTTTGGGTCAGCCAGGCTTGCAGCTGCGCGCCAAGCTGCGTAACCGTGCTGACGAGTTTGTTCCAACGGGTAATCGTTCCCGTTACCAGCTGGTTCACAAACTGCTGTACGCCGCTTACGGCATTCGACCATAGCTGGTTCATCCAGGCGCCAAGATCGGAGAACAGCTGCTTGGTATCCGCGATAAACTGCTTCATGGATTGAACAAATCCCTTATAGGCAGACACAATCCAGGCGATAGCCGCCTTGGTCTTGTCTTGAATGCCACCCCAGTTGCCCGTCCAGGCTGCCGTAAGCAGACCAATGGCGGCAACCACCCAGAAGATCGGATTGGATAAGAGGCCAATAAAGACGCCTATCCCCGAAATGATAGAAGCAACGGTAGAGATAACCGTAAAAGCAGCGAATGCCGCGATAAGTCCATTCAGTACAGGCCGTAACGAATCAAAGTTGGCACTTAACCAGTCGAGTGCCTTTTCCAGCCAGCCAAATACCGGACCCAGCACGTCGGCAAGCCATAGGAAGCTCTTCACCAAGACATCAACGGTCTTGGCCGCTATATTCTCCAGCTTCTTGAAGCCGCCGTTCGTAAGCCAGGTTACAAGCTTCTGCATAATCGGCTTCACCTGATCCAGCGCGGCAACCCCCGCATTTTGCAGGGAGCCCTTAAGACCTTCCGTCACGATCTCCCACATGCCGCTTGCCGATTCGTTCAGCTTTTTGGAGCCGCCATCAAACCATTTGCCTGCATCCGTCAGGAACTTGTTCCAGCTGCCCTTTTTGAATTCGAAGCCGAATTCCTCCAGCTTCTTATAATCTTTGCCGTTCGCGGCTTCTATCGCTTCCATGGCTTCGGCGACAGTCTTGCCGGGGTTAAAGCCCGCCATATCCTCCGCCAGCTTAACCAGCTGCATCGCCTTTCCCGTATCGCCTTTGGTCAGCTTGATGGCCTCCGTACCGCCTTTCAGTACATCATTAGCCGAGAACGCGGATGTCTGGGCATTATCCCGGAGCGCTGTCCAATAATCGGCAAAGGATTTCTGAAGCGCAGCCGCGCTTGCCGCTCCCTTCCCTTTCCCGCCCTTCCCCCCAGGCGGCTTCAGCTTACTGACCACAAAGTCGAAGCCAATCCTGTCGGTTTCCAGGTCAGCAGCTGCCCCAACGGTAGCGGTCCCAAAGCTTTTCAGCTGTTCGCCTACGCCGCCGAACACCTCCTGCATGCTCTTCAGATGATCGGCGAAGGTTGGCTTCTTCTCTTCGGCCCCGGCAGGAGGCTTAGCGGCCGTCTTCTTCCCGAAGAGGGCCTGCACCGCCTGCTTGCCGAGGCCTTGCTTTTTGAAGGATTTAAAGCTGTTCAGAAAAACGGAGGCCCCTTTTTTCTTTGCGCCTTTTTTGAGTGCCAGTTTAAAACCCGTACCTGTCAGTGCGGCTGCGGCTGCCATTCATAACCGCCTCCTTCCTCTCCCGCTTGCATGGGCTATTTGCGGCCCTGCGCGCGCGCAGCCTTTCGTTCCGCTTCCATCTCCGTAAACTCGGAGGCATAAATAAAAGCGCGGTGGTAATCATCCATCTGCCAAAGCTCCTGCGGGGGGAGATGATGCTTCTGCCAGACCCGGTGGGAGATCAGCGCATGATAATCGCCACTGCGGATTAGTTTTTTGCTTCATCCACCAGCTCTTCAAAGTCCGTGTCAAAACCGTTCACGCGCTGAACGGCTTGAATCAGCTCGGCGTATTCGCCGCCTACGTTCAAGATTTCTTTTACCAGATCGCAAGGGTCTACCAGGCCGTAGCTGCTCAGCAGCTCCTGATCGCGGAAGTCCGGATATACCGTTGTCTCAACGGCCAAGCGACAAGCGAACCGTTTCCAATCGACTTCTTCGCCGACTTTTTTGCCTTTTTTGAATTGCGGTACTGTACACTCGTCCTGAAGCTCTTCAATACGCTTGGTGTCCACGGCCTTGAGCCGGAGTGGTATCGGGTTGCCGTCCTCGTCCTCGTAACGCCGCGATACGATAATCTCCTCGATGACCGCCTGCTTCGCCTTGCCCTTCATGAATACATTCATCGATTTTGTTGCTGTTGTCATGGTCCATTCCCCTTCCGAGTTAGAGAGTATTATTCAAAGCCGTCCTTAAGGGCTTCCGGAATTTCGGCACCTTCGAAGGTAAACGGAATTTCCTCCTCCAGCACTTCGGCTTCTACGTTGAACTGCCCGATCTTTACCGAATCGATATTGCAGTTGAGCAGCGTAATACGCTCTGTTCCGCGGCCGGAGCCCGGATCGTCCAGCACGCCCTGCAGCGTGAAGTATACGTCTTTGCCTGAGGTTGCGTATTCCAGCAGCATTTTGGAGAACTTCGTCGTTACTTTATAAAGCGTCAGCGTACCCGTGCCGCTTAAGCTGGTCGTTTTTTTTCCGAGCCAACGGTTGCCGAGAACCGCCACATCCACCTTATTCTTCTCGATTGTCGCTTCAAACGACTTGGCGTAGCCGATTTCCTCACTGTCGATAAAGAGCCTTGCTTCCCGGCCGTTAATCGTATTATCCGCACGGAACTTTGCCATCGATTATCGCACCTCCACCGTAAAGAAAAATTTCTCCATGCTGTCAACCGGCTGAATGCCAAGATTGACATACACTTCGTCGCCAACCGAACGGATTGTATCGATCTCGAAATCTTTTATGAAATCAACGTTCTGAATCGCGCCGGCATCCTGCAAATCTCTTAAATATTGATTAGCGGCGGCCTTCAGCAGCGCATGGCCATCCCCGTTATTATCGATTTTGCCGATATAGCTGTCGTTGGCGACCCGTGCAAAATCATTCGCAATCGCGTCCAGCACGCGGACTACGCGGTTTTTCGAGAAACGGCCGTTGCGGGTTTGCGAGTAAGATACGAGCGAATTAATGTCCTGTTCGACTTTTACCTTCACGCCGTCATGGACAAATACGAATTGGCCTTTCTTAAGCGCTTCGATCACCTGGCTGTTCTTCAGGCGAGGATTGGCGTCAACCGCTCCTTCATAAGCGCTGTACGTATTGGACTGAATGATCGAAGCTCCGGCAGTTGCTCCGGCTACCCAGGCAACGGCATCCAGCGCGCTTAGCGTTGTGCCGTCCAGCAATACCACGCCGTTGCCAACGCTGACGATTCCTTCATAG
This sequence comes from Paenibacillus sp. ATY16, assembly GCF_003399985.2. Lineage (NCBI taxonomy): Bacteria > Bacillati > Bacillota > Bacilli > Caryophanales > Paenibacillaceae > Paenibacillus > Paenibacillus sp. ATY16. Next base: position 250,206 of record NZ_NMOK02000015.1, read on the forward strand.
TCGGAAATATTGGAGAACGCTCCGTCCTTTACCGGCGACGCAATCACGCCTTGAATCTTCTTCCCTTCCTCCTCGCGCATCCGTTTAATAAACGAGATAAACGAGATTTTCAGATTATCATCCGAGAATGGATAAGCGATAACGTCAAAATGCTGTGTCTCCGTCGCTTCCAGATACTCCGTATGATCCCCGCCGGTAACCGAGCTGTTTGTACCGCCTGTCAGCGGAGAGCCTGCCGTTTTGTCTACGCCCCCCGTACCGGAAAAGGTTACCCAGGCGTTCGCTTTAAGCTCGGATGCGCTGCCGACAACCTGCTGGTCAACAACGCGGCCGCTAACCAGCGTCTTAACCAGCTTTTTCGCGGCTCCGGATGGATCATCCTCCGATGCAATCGTAATATCATTGCCTCTTGTTCCGGTATGTATCGCGGTTGCCGTTACGACATTAGAGTCCGCGCCAAATGTCGCTTTCGCACGGTCGCCGGCATTCAGCCTGTAGAGAAGCAGCGTCTTTGCCCGTTTCTTCGCTTCGCGCACTTTGATCATTTTGGGATCATTGATATCGTAACCGAGCAGCTCCAGCACATCGCCGTCCGTTTCAATCTTCAGAAAGGTTTTGGATTGGCCCCAGCTCAGCTCAAGCGGCATCGTCACCGTGCCTCGCTCGCCGGATTTGATCCGCTCCAATGCTGCGATTTTGAAGTTCATATACAATCCCGGTCTTACCTTCTCCACGCCTTGAATCCATGTTCCTCCCGCCATCTTAACGAACCTCCCTTTGCATATAGGCCTTGATCAGCGCTTGCGCTTCCGCAATGGTCAGCTCATGAGCGCTTGTTCCGTATAAAGCACCGTCAACCACTTCCGGATTCACCCGGAACAGCTCCCGCGCGTTTCGTCGCAGGCTTTCCGCCGTATAACGCGTCTCCGCCGTTTCTAGTCCGGCAGCAGCCGGCGCGCTTTCGAGCGCATCCGCGGGTACTTGGGCCGGTGGCGGCTGGACCTCTATTTTTCTAGGTCTAGGCATCGCTTTTCATCCTTTCCGTAACCGTAACTGTATTTACTTTCTCGTACGTCTCCCTTTCAAAGCTGATCTGTCTGGACCATTCCAGCGTTAATTGGGCCTCTCCGGTACCGCCCATCTGCAGATCCAGCTTGTCGACGCGAATAAATTCACCGGTCAACGATCCATCCTCCGCGAGACATGGAACACGGTAACGGGGAGCCCGGATTCCGTCCGCTATAATCTCGGCAGCCATAAAGGCCTTGCTGTCGGTCTCCTCAAATACCTTGATGACCAGCGTATACGTCTTGCGGAACGACACCAGGTTGCCCGGACTGTCTACCACCCTCGGTGGAGGAAAGGCCAATGCGGGGAATGTTTTCTCCTCCGGCACATCGCCGATGTACTGCTCGGCGCTGATCAACTTCCCGCACAAGGACGCAATCGACAAGATGTCGGCAAACAAAATCGACCAGCCCCTTCATGAACGTAATCTGTTCCAGTGTAAGCGGAGAAGAGCTTATTTTCGGTACATGGCTTGTATGAGTTGCGTATGAAAATCGCCTAAGGAATGCCTAGATTTTGACTATAAGGAAGCGAAATACGTTTATAGACAATAAAAAAAAGCCTCCCGCAGGAAGCTTTTGTTATCATATCGTCTGTCAGATCATATTAGCTGCTTTTAAAATGGAGGATATCGTATGTACAGCTCTTGATTTGTAAACATCGTAAGTGCTCTTGGGTATCTTCAGCACAAATTCGTATATGTACTTATCTTTCTTCTGCTCAAAAAAACACCGGGTCAAAATTTCCTTACCTTCATAAGGCAGCGCCTCCAGCGCCCGTTCGATCGCTTTGCATTTTCCGGCATATTCAGCAATTTGGTCAACCCTATGATCCCACGCGGAAATATCGACTACCGCTTTCATTGACGGGTAAGCTTTCAGCAGCTGCTTCACCTTCCGGCGATCGGAGTCCGTCACCTTAACATGAGCCTCAAGCAGCATGCTATTACATTCCTCCATCAGAATCAAAATGAGCTAGCTTACCTATCTGAACATCACCATCCATTTAAAGGTAATACCTATTTTACCAAAATTTTCTGTTTTGTGAACAGTTCCTTTGGACTATAAAAAACGGGAATAGTCACCGTGGCGTACCACGCGATCTACTCCCGTTTGCTTCAGCAGGCTGCTATTTCACCCACAACTCAAACAGCCCTTCCGTAACCCCAAGGTTGTACATATAATAAAGGCCGAACAAAAAACTTACCGTGCCCGCAGCCTGCATCAAACCGCGGTTCAGCTTTACGCTCGTCTTGCTATATACAAACGGAATGCCAAGAATCGTTGTGAATATCAGCATGCCCGTGATCGTTCCGACTCCAAATACAAGAATGTACAAGGCGCATTCCCATACCGACTCAACCGTTGACAAGGTCAGAATAACCATCGCCGCGCTTCCGGCAAGACCATGGATAAAGCCGATAACCGTCACCTTGATGAGGGAGGATTTGTCATGCCGATGGGAATGCTGATAAGCGCGTTTTACGGATATTACATTTTTATAACCCAAGTAAACGAGCATAATGCCTACCAGAAACTCCAGCGACATTGCCCAAACTTCAGGCAGCTCTCCCTTTAAGAGGACGAGCACCATTCCTACGATAAACAACGTGCTTGTATGCCCGATCCCCCAAAAGATTCCCGTTAACGTCGAACGCCACAGCTTCTTTTGATTGCTTACCATCGTCGATACCGCGATAATGTGGTCGGGTTCAATGGAATGCTTGATGCCAAGCACCAGACCAAGCAGCAGAACCGTTATTAAACTCTCCATCCCGTATAGCCTCCCAAGCGTTCCTGTCTCTCTACCATTTAACCATTTTGTTCCATACGAACTCTATCATAAACTTGTTTAAGAGGAATGCCAAGCGTGCTTGCGATTTTTTTGCAATCCTCGTATTCCGGTGCCCATTGAACCACTTCTCCGTTATACAAGCCTTTCTTGACGGTGACCGGTCCCCATTCGGTCTGGACCGTTTCGAATACCCGCTCCAGCCGGTGAACGGTAAGCGGATAATAGCGGATGCCCAGCGTAGTTGTCTCGCGGAACAAAATCGCTTTCATCGCTTCTAATTTATCCTGCGGGCATAACAGCTGCAGCATGGTTCCCGGCCTATTTTTCTTCATATAAATCGGCGTATAGAACACGTCATTAGCGCCTTCCTCAAACAGCAAGTCCATCACATACCCGAGCCATTCGCCCGAAATATCGTCCAGATTCACTTCGAGCTTGATCATTCCGCTGTCTTCATGCTCATATGCCGGTTGATTGAACATTTCGCCCGACTCCTATCCCCTTCAACTATTCGCCAATGACAACGCGCAAAACATTCGGATGGTCCGGGAACGTCTTGGTCCCTGCGCCATAACCGATTGCCTCCACCTTGAAGGAAGGCATAGGTCCAAAGCTTTCGGCAAGCACTGCCGCAAAAGCTGCCCCGGTAGGCGTCGTAAGCTCCGCACGAATCGTCGACTGCTCGATCGGAATGCCCTTCAGCATTTCGAGCGTTGCCGGCGCCGGCACTGGGTAAATACCGTGATCGATACGGATTTTACCAACTCCAACCGGTACGGGCGCGCATTTCACCGTTGTAATCTGCAGCTGGTGAAGCAGAATCGCAGCGCCAACGATATCAACGATGGAATCAACCGCGCCTACCTCGTGAAAATGAACCCGTTCAAGCGGCAGGCCATGAATCTTCCCTTCGGCCTCGCCAATCTTCTTGAAAATTTGAAGCGCGGTTTGTTTAACCGCGTCCGTCAAGGCAGATTTGTCGATTAGCTCGACGATGTCCTTGTACGCCCGATGATCATGGTGGTGATGACCGTGATCATGCGAATGGCTATGGCTGTGGTCGTGATGGTGGCTGTTATCGTGGTCGTGCTCATGATCGTGCAAATGGCTGTGACCATGGTCGTGCTCATGATCGTGCAAATGGCTGTGACCATGGTCGTGCTCATGATCATGACTATGCGCATGCTGGTGATGGTCATAATGATCATGTTCGTGTTCATGCTCATGGCTATGCTCATGATGATGATCATGTCCGTGTTCATGCTCATGACTATGCTCATGATGATGATCATGAGCATGGCTGTGCCCCTGCCCCTCCTGCTTCAGCTCGACATCAAACTTCAAAGCCTTGATGCCGTTCTTCATCACATGCTTCCAGGCAAGCTCGTATTCGTCGCTGATCTGAAGCTTCTTCAGTTCTGCCTGCAGATGAGAGGCGTCGCCTCCCGCATCCAGGAGGGCGCCGATAAACATATCTCCGCTGATGCCGGAGAAGCAATCGATATATAAGGTTTTCATAGGCCAGCGGCTCCTTTGTTTATAAGCTGGTGGATCAGCGCGGCGTTATATCCGCCGCCAAATCCATTGTCGATGTTGACGACGCTGATGCCGGAGGCGCATGAATTGAGCATGGTGAGAAGTGCAGACAGACCGTTAAAGTTAGCGCCATAGCCCACGCTTGTCGGAACCGCGATAACCGGATGGGCGACAAGGCCGCCTACAACGCTTGGCAGCGCTCCTTCCATCCCGGCAACGACGACCGAAACGGCGGCTTGCTGAATCTCTTCCGCATGATGCAGCAGGCGGTGAATGCCCGCAACCCCAACATCGTAGAAGCGGCGTACGCTGCTTCCCAGAACTTCAGCCGTTACAGCCGCTTCTTCGGCAACGGCCAGATCCGATGTGCCTGCCGCCACAACCGCAACATACCCGTTCAGCTTGCTCTCCCCATTGTCCGCATGCTTCCAGAACAGCAGTCTAGCTACGGCATCGTATTGATAATCGGAACACACAATCCGGATCTGTTCCGCTTTTTCCCGAGACACGCGGGTAATAAGAACCTCGTGATTTTGCGCCTGCAAAGCTTTCGCAATCCCGATAATTTGCTCCGCCGATTTGCCTTCCCCGTATACGATTTCAGGGAAGCCCTGGCGTTTTTTCCGGTGATGGTCCACCTTCGCAAAGCCCAAATTCTCGAATGTCGCCAGCTGCTTCGCCGCATCCTCGACGCTAAGCCTGCCGTCCTGTACCTGTCTTAGCACTTCTTCAAGCATGTATTCACCTCTTAAGCCTTTTCGGATCTTTAGAACAATGCTGCAATACCGGCTGCCAATTTCTCGTAGCGATCATAAATGGCTTTATATACCTTGCTGTTCCCGGGATTCGGATGCACGGCTTCCCCCATCGGGATATTAGACTTAATAGAAGCCAGATCCTTCTCTTCCCCGATTGCGACCAGCCCAATCCAGGCGGCTCCCCAAGCTGCGCTATGATGATTCTCCGAAACGTAAATTTCCGCATCGAAAATATCCGCCATCATCTGCAGCCAGAACGGCGAACGCGCTAAACCGCCGTTTACGTAAATTTTCCGGGAAGGACCGGCAAGCTGCTCCAAGGCCCGTCCAATCTGATACAAATTAAACGTAATGCCTTCCAGCACGGCGCGAACGTAATGCGCCTTCGTATGGGCAACGGTCATGCCGTAGAAGTTGCCTCTTGCACGCGGATTCCACAGAGGCGCTCTCTCCCCGTTAATATACGGGAGGAACAGCAGGCCTTCGGCTCCGGTAGCGGACTTGTCCGCCTCCGCGAGGAAGCTTTCGTAGCTGCCTTGATCATTCAGAAGCTGCTTCAGCCACTGGAGCGCGATGCCGCCATTGTTCGTAGGTCCGCCGATAATATAGGAATCCTCGGTAAAAGAATAGCAGAACGTCTCGCCGCGGCTGCTGACCTTCGCCTCATGGGTCACTTGGCGGATTGCTCCGCTTGTCCCGACCGATACGGCAACTTCCCCGGGCAGCAGCGCGCCAATTCCCAGGTTAGCCAGTTGGCCGTCCGCGGCGCCAATCGCCACGGGCAGCTCCGGCGCGATTCCCATTTCTTCGGCAATCTCCCTGTTTATCGTACCTAGAAGGGTCGTAGGGGCAACAATTTCGGATAGCTGGCTCGCCTGAATACCGGCCAGATCCAGCATTTCCCCATCCCACTCCCGCGCATGCGGGTTAAACAATCCGGTGGCCGACGCCATCGAATAGTCGATGACCCGCTTGCCGAACCAGCAATAAATCAAATATTCCTTGATCGACATGAAAAAGGCGGCTTGACGGTAAGGCTCGTATCCGGCGTCCTTCATCCACAGCAGCTTCAGGAAGGGCGACATGGGATGGATCGGCGTACCCGTTCTCTCGTAGTAACGCTGACGCTCTTCCTCCGTCAGGCGTTCCGCCTGATCCGTTCCCCTTCCGTCCGACCAGATCAAAGCAGGGGCTAACGGCTTCCCCTCTCCGCTTACCGGCAAGAGAGAATGCATAGCCGCTGAAAATCCGAGAACGGCAACCTCGTCCTTCCCGATTCCCGCTTTCTGAATCGCCTTGCTTACGGCAAGAACGGCAGAGCGTTCAATAGCAGCCGCATTCTGCTGGACCCAGCCTACCTGCGGGTATTCGGAGTCAACAAGCTCCTCCGCCTCCGCAATAAGATGGCCAACGCGGTTAAAGATACAGGCTTTGGCGCTGGTTGTGCCCAGATCAAGCCCAATGACGTAATTTGACATTCGATAATCCTTCCTTTTTCCCCAAGTGTAAACGGCTTGCCCGAATTATAGATGAAGCGATCGATTCATGCTGCCGCTCTTGTATCCGAGCAGATCAAGGGTTACGTATTTATAACCAAAGGCTTGAAGCTGCGCTACGATTGAATCGTGATGAGCGAGCACTAGCGTCATATCGCCAGGTTCTACCTCTATTCTAGCAATCTCGTCGTGAGTACGCACGCGAACTTGGCGAATACGGAGCGATTTCAAATAAGCTTCCGCGCGTTCCACCTTCAGCAGCTTCTCGTTCGTAATTCTCTCGCCGTAAGCAATCCTTGAGGACAAGCAGGCGAAGGAAGGTTTATCCCATGTCGGCAGGCCAAAGACCTTCGACAGCTCCCGAATTTCCTGTTTATATAAATCCGCCTCCAGCAGCGGGCCTCTGACGCCTCTTTCCTTGGCCGCCTGCATGCCGGGACGGTGTTCGTTCTTGTCATCCGCGATAACGCCGTACACCAGATTGGCGAAGGATCGCTCTTCGAGCAGCGGGAACAGGTGGTCAAACAGGCTGCTTTTGCAAAAATAACAACGGTTCTTATTGTTCTCCGCATACCCCGGAATGGCAAGCTCCGAAGTCGAAACGACTTCGTGCTGTACGCCGATTTGCTTCGCCAGCGCCTTGGCTTCTTCCAGCTCACTCGTCGGGTAGGTCTCCGAATCGGCCGTGACGGCAAGCACGTTCTCCGGTCCAAGCGTCTCAACCGCCGCTTTTAACAGAAAGGTACTGTCCACCCCTCCGGAAAAAGCAACCACAACCGATCCCATCTCGCGAAGAATGTCCTGCAGGGCAACATATTTTTCAGTCTGCATTTCCATTCCCCTCTCTAGATCGTCATGCTGCCGAAACCGCCGTCCACGCGGATCAAGGTTCCCGTAACGAAGCCCGATGCTTTCTCCGAAGCCAGCCATACCGCTGCGCCTTGAAGCTCCTCCGGCGTTCCGAACCGGTTCATTGGCGTATGACGCATAATGGAGGCAACACGTTCCTCGCTTAATATTTTACGGTTCTGTTCAGCCGGGAAGAACCCCGGAATAATGGCATTCACCCGGATGCCTTGCTCGGCGAACTCGCGGGCGAGAAATTGCGTAACGCTGTTAAGACCGGCTTTGGATACCGAATAAGTAAACACTCTGGACAACGGCGTAGTGGAGGATACGGAAGAAATATTAATTATGCTGCCCGTCCGCTGCTGCTCGATCATCCGCTTGGCGAAGATTTGGCAGGTGAGTATAATTCCTTTCAGATTGACGTCCATGATGTCGTCATACTCCTCCATTTCCAGCTCGAAGAATGGAGTTGCGCTGTTTTTGCCCGGGGCATTCAGCAGAATATCGCATCCGCCTCTCCACGCTTCAAACTCCGACTGTACCTTGAGCAGCGATTCCTTGGACAATACATCCGCTTGGAACGCCTTCGCGCTACCGCCATCGCTGATAATGGCGTCCACAACGTCTTGCGCCTTTTCGATATTACGTCCAACAATAGCAACATGGGCGCCGTGAGCGGCAAGACCCGCTGCCATGGAAGAACCAAGTACGCTGTTGCCGCCGATGACAACCGCCGTTTTCCCCGTCAAATCAAATAAGTTAGCCGTCATTATTCTTCTCTCCCCATTGTCTCTGATCTAGAACAAGTTTCCGTCGTTATTGAAATCAAGCTCATATAAATCCTTCACGACTTCCATGCGCGGATGATGCTTCACGTATTCCAGGAGAGCTTCCGATACTTCAATCTCGCCAATCTCCAGCGTGTTTTTGATCCGCACCATTTTTACCTGGTCAAAATGCAAAATATTGCACGTCTTGATCGACGCCTGAATCGTCTCCCGGTCATTCGGAAGCGTCGTGGCAATCTTGGTTGGCGCCACAACCGTCGAAGTCAGACCGTTTGCGTACGTTTTCTCCAGGTCCATCTTGTCTACGAGACGCTGCGTTGTAAAATCCGCCGTTCCAACGCCGTTTGCGTTGCCTTCCGTCTGATGCGTCAGGTCAAGCACGGCCATTTTGTTCACGTCCGGCCCGCCATGCGCGTATGGCGTCGGGTAACGGCCCGTAATGTTCGGATCCATTCCGTCGCCGCTGATGTTTTTGCCGATCTGATCAATAATGAGAACATCCAGCTGGTCAAAGAACAGCTTCGGCAGCAGCTCCTTCGCTTGGGCGAGGAATTGCGGCTCCCGCTCTACGATTTCATCCGGGGTAAGCGTTTCGATGTAGCGGACTTTATCGAAAGCATTCTCAATCGACGCTACGCCAAACAACACCGGCTTCTGCTCCATAATAAGCTTAGCCATAGCCGGAACATTCTCCGCCATATATTTGAAGCCAAGCTGGTGGCACGCCTCCGCGCCTCTTTGCTTGCCAAGACCGATGCTGATCATCTTCATGATACCGCTTTCCACATTGCCTCTAAATGCCGTATGCGGCTTCACGCGGTTAATGACGACAATACCGTCCGCCGCGGCAGCGAATTTATCCAGATAGACGGGAAGGCCGTTCGGAAGCTCGCCAAGCTGCACGACTTCCATCGAAGAGCGGATCTCGCATCCAGCCGTCTCTTCCGTTACGCCCAGATGAGCGAGCACTTCGCGTTGCCCTTCCGCCGTCGCTCCGCCATGGCTTCCCATGCTCGGCACGATAAATGGTTTCGCTCCGGCATCCTTCAGGAACTTCACGGTAACCGCCGTAATCTCCACGAGACGGTCAAGTCCGCGGCTGCCTACCGCAATTGCAATCTCCATGCCCGGTTTGACGCGGCTTGTAATTTGCTCCCGCTGAAGCTTCGGCAGCAGCTCGCTTGCGATATCTTCAATTTTTGAATCGTCGAAATTGACTTTCACCTTGGCCATGCGCGGAATCGGAATATCCTTGACCAAATCCTGCAAAATACCCATCCAGTCATCGCTCCTTTTTACGCTCTAATAATTTGTTTGTTTAATGAACAAATTAATTGTATTATAAATGTAACAAGCACTATCTCCATTGTCAATTCCGTATTTATGCTGCTAGGAGGATAAAGATGATTACCGGCGACGCTTCTTATATAAAGAAAATGAATCGTTCTTTGATTCTGAAAGAAATTTTGAAGGAAGGCATGCTTTCGAGAGCCGACGTCTCCAAAGTAACCGCCCTCACCCGGGCGACGGTATCGGGCCAGGTCTCGGATCTGCTTGAAGAGGAATTGGTTATCGAGAAAGAAATCGAATACAACCAGGTCGGCCGCAAACCGATTATGCTGTCCATTAACGCGGAGGCCGGTTACGCGATTGGCATCGATCTGGAGTATGATCGGATTTCCTTCGCGATCTCGGATCTTCAAGGCTCTCTTGTCCTGTCCGACGCCATCAAATTGCAAAACAACGCTTACGCGGATATCCTGACCTTGCTGACCGGCCAGATCAAGCATTATCAGGAGCGCTTCGCTGCCAGCCGGTACGGCATTATCGGCATTGTTATCGCCATTCACGGCCTAGTCTCAACGGATGAAGTCATTCATTATATCCCGTCCTTTGACTGGCATGACGTCCCGCTGAAGAGCGATTTGGAGAACGCTCTTGGCCTGCAAGTAAAGCTGGAGAACAATGCGAATCTCAGCGCTTTCGCGGAGCGCGTTTTTTTCCATCACGAGACTAACGATCTGTTAAGCGTCACTTTGCATTCCGGCATCGGGATGGGCATGATGATAAATCATTCCTTCTTCCGGGGGCAAGACGGATTTGCCGGGGAGATTGGTCATATGATTGTTATGCCTGGCGGCCTTCCGTGCAATTGCGGCAATCAAGGCTGCTGGGAGAAATACGCTTCCGAGACAAGCGTCCTCCAGCTATTGCGCGCCAAGAAGCCGGACGCGGACATCACCTATGCGCAAATCGAACGCTGGATGGAGGAGAAGGACCCGGACGTGACGGATATAATGGAGCAGTTCCTCTATTATCTCTCCATCGGTCTAAATAACATTATTAATATTTATAACCCGGAGGTTGTTGTTCTGGACAGCGAATTGCTGCGGATTTATCCGGACTCCCTCCCGCTCATTGAATCGAATTTAAACTCCAGAGTCAGCCACTACCGGGAAATCAAGATTTCCACCATCGGGAAACAATCCTGCGTGCTTGGCGCATGCGCGATTGCGATCCAGAACTTCCTGCAGGTCCCCATTTTGAATCTTCCCTATAAAGGTTAACGCAAAAAAAAGCGGTGCAGAGATTGTTCTCTGCACCGCTTTGCTGTTAGTCGTGGAAGTTCGTTCCGTCCGCTACCGCCTTCACGTAGCCCGCACGGATAACAAAGTCGCCAAAATTCTCGCCTTGGTTGCGTTCGGCAGCATACCGGTTAATAATTGGCGTAAGGGTATCGATGATTTCGTCTTCGCCGATGTTTTCTTTGTACATCTTGCTGAGGCGGTCGCCGGCGAAGCCTGCGCCCATGTACATGTTGTATTTGCCAGGCGATTTGCCGATAAACGAAATTTCGCCAAGCGCCGGACGCGCGCAGCCGTTCGGGCAGCCCGTCATCCGAATGTTGATCTCTTGATCCCGGAGTCCCGCGTTAGCAAGGATAGGCTCCAGACGGTCGATCAGCGACGGCAGGTAACGCTCCGCTTCCGCCATGGCAAGACCGCAGGTTGGAAGGGCTACGCAGGACAATGCGCTGCGGCGGAGCGCCGAATAGTTCGAGCCTTCCGCAATGCCGAATTCCTTCAAAATAGCAACGATTTTGGTCTTCTTCTGAGCCGTAACGTTCGCGATAACCAGGTTCTGGTTAGCCGTTAAACGGAAATCCCCCGTATGAATCTTCGCAATTTCGCGAAGCGCCGATCTCAGCTTATTGTCTTCCGTATCGACCACGCGGCCGGCTTGAACATACAGATTCAGATTCCATTTGCCGTCTTTACCTTTGATCCAGCCGTAACGGTCGCCCGTATGCTCGAAGCGGAATTCGCGGGCAGGAGCAAGCTGCCAGCCCAGACGGTCCTGCAGCTCATCCATGAACCAAGGAAGGCCGTGACGGTCGATTGTATATTTGAAACGAGCGTATTTGCGTACGGAACGGTTTCCGTAGTCGCGTTGAATCGTCACGACTTTTTCCGCCAGATCCAATACTTGATCAGGGGTTACAAAGCCGATGACTTTAGCAAGCTGCGGGTAAGTCGCCGTATCGCCATGCGTCATGCCCATGCCGCCGCCAACGCTGACGTTAAAGCCGGCAAGCTTGCCGTCTTCGCCTAGGATCGCAATAAAGCCAAGATCCTGCGAGTACACGTCCACGTCATTAGAAGGAGGTACGGCAATACCGATCTTGAACTTACGAGGCAGGTAGACCGGACCGTAAATCGGTTCAACCTCGCCTTGCTCCGCGCCGTCTACGACCTTCTCGCCATCCAGCCAGATTTCATGGTAAGCAGGCGTTTTTGGCGCCAGATGCGATGTCAGCTGCTGCGCCCAGTAGAATACTTCGCTATGAAGCTCCGACTGGTACGGATTCGGGTTGCACATCACGTTACGGCTAACGTCGCCGCAAGCAGCAAGCGTCGTTAACATCGCTTCATTGATCTCTTGAATGGTTTTCTTCAGGTTCCATTTCAATACCCCATGCAGCTGGAACGCTTGACGCGTAGTCAGCTTCAGGCTGCCTGTACCGTATTTGTCAGCCAGGCTGTCCATCAGAAGCCATTGCTCCGGAGTCGCTACACCGCCCGGTGTAACGACGCGAAGCATAAATTGATAATACGGCTCGAGCTTTTGCTTCTCGCGCTCGTTGCGATAATCGCGGTCGTCCTGCATGTAGCTGCCGTGGAATTTCAGAAGTCGGTTATCCAGCTCGGGAAGTCCGCCTGTAATCCGGTTTGCCAGCGAGTCGGTCAACGAACCGCGCAAATAGTTACTTTCGAGTTTCAGATGTTCCACGTCGCTCGGCGGTCCGCCGACTGGCTCGACTTTATGGTTCTTTGCCATTGCTGTTAGCTCCTTTGCCCATGTAATGGGCCCATACTTATCTATTTGCTATGCGCTGCCGATCGAGCGCCTAGTATACGTCGCGTTGGTAGCGTCCTTGCTCTTGCAATGCGGACAGGTAGGCTGCCGCATCCTCAGGCGATTTGCCGCCGTATTGGCCGATAATCGTCAGGAGCGCGGATTGAACGTCATGCGCCATGTGCTTCTCGTCGCCGCAGACATAAACATGAGCGCCGTTTTCCAGCCACTTGTACAGCTCTGCGCCATTTTCCAGCATGCGGTGTTGCACGTAGACCTTCTCTTCCGTATCGCGGGAGAATGCTACGTCCAGCTTCGACAATACGCCGTCCTTCAGCATGCGCTGCCAATCGGTTTGATACAGGAAGTCCGTTACGAAATGGCGATCGCCGTAGAACAACCAAGTCTGGCCTTCGGCACCCGATTCCTCGCGCTCTTCCAGGAAGGCGCGGAACGGTGCAACGCCAGTACCCGGACCAACCATGATCACAGGCGTATCCGGACTAACCGGCGGCTTGAAGTTCGGGTTCTGTTGGATAAAGATCGGCAGCTTGTCGCCAGGCTGCAGACGTTCGGATACAAATACCGAGCATACGCCTTTGCGGTCGCGGCCATGCGCTTCGTATTCCACCTTGCGGATGGTCAGATGCACTTCTTCCGGATGCGCTTCGATGCTGCTTGCGATCGAATATAGACGCGGAGGCAGCTTGCGGAGCAAGTTTGCGACATCCGCTGCTTTCAGTGTCCAAGGCGCGAAATCACGGAGCAGGTCAAGCAAATCGCGTCCGTTCAGGTACGCCTTCAATTCTTCTTTATTTTCCGGTTTAACAAGCTCGGCAAGCTTGGAATTGCCCGAGAAAGCAACGGCTTTTTCCAGCAGCGGCTTCGTTAATACCGTAATTTCATAATGGTGGAGCAGAGCTTCACGCAGCGTTGAAGTCTCTCCGGCTTTACCGGTTACAACCTTCTCATTCGCATCCCAGTTAAGAAGCGCAATGATGTCGTTTACTAATGCGGGATCGTTTTGCGCGTATACGCCAACCGCATCGCCAGGCGCATAAGTCAGACCGGATCCTTCGAGCGACAGCTCCAAATGGCGCGTCTCGCGATCGGAGCCTCTGCCGTTCAGGTTCAAGCTGTCCAGCACTTCGGCCATAAACGGATTCGAACGGGAGTATTCGGACTCGCCGGCTGCTGCCGGGGATGCCGATACCGCAGCTCCTTGCGGAGCTGCCGCTGCCGACGGCGCAGCGCTAACCGCTCCGCTGACTGCCGCAAGCCAACCGGCTGCCGCATCTTCGAAATCAACGTCGCAGTCCACGCGGTCAACGATACGTTCAGCGCCAAGCTCAGCGAGACGGGAGTCAAAGTCTGCGCCTGTTTTGCAGAAAAATTCGTACGATGTGTCGCCAAGAGCCAGCACGGAGAACTTCATGCCCTCCAGCTTCGGTGCACGTTTGCCATGCAGGAATTCATAGAATGTCAAGGCGTTATCCGGCGGATCTCCTTCGCCATGCGTGCTTGCGAGGATAAACAAATAGCCGACTTCTTTTAATTTGTTGGTCTTGAACTTGTTCATCGCCGACAACGTTACGTCAAAGCCCTGCGCTTTCAGCTTCTCGGCAAGACGGCCAGCCAATCTTTGCGCATTGCCTGTTTGCGATCCGAACAAAATGGTAGCATCCTTAGGACCTTGCGGCACGGCAGGTACTACGGAAAGGGCAGTCGCAGGCGCTTCCGCGATAGCGGCTCCCGCGGCAACCGATGCCAGAGCCGTGTTATTGCCCGCGCCGTAAAAAGCTAAATAACCGCTCAGCCATTGCATTTGAGATCCTGTTAAAGTTGGGAGCAGCTTGTTAAGCAGTTCTGCCTGCTCGCCCGTAAACGGACTATTCGTCACTTGAAGTTGCAAACAACATCCACCTCACATCAATCTATAAAATCCGACTTCGACACTCTGTTTTTTACTATACTTAATACTAACGCAGGCTTTCGTTAGGTTCAATGCGTTCGTCGAAAAATGTCTATAAGATATTCTGTAATATTAATCACTTTTATTTATAAAGCTGCGTATACGGACTGATATGACATAATTTTTCCCTAATTATGGCTGTAAAATGCTTATTCTTCTCTTCCTGCAAGGCATCAGGCAGCGATAAGAGGTTTCAACTTGTTCCGGATAGGGGTAAAAATCAATATAAAAAAAGCACCTCATTAAATGAGGTGCATCGATAATCTTATCCTGTTATCTTGCGAAGTTGTGTCCGCCGATTCTGGCTACAACCTCGAGGCTGCTCCAGAACGATCCTCTGGTGACGTTCGGATTGTAGAAATAAACGGCGTCATAAACGTTATTTCTCCCGTTCAAGGCATCCTTGGCTGCGCGAAGCGCGCTAGCATTCGGCTTGCTCTTGTCTAGCAGTCCGTTGTGGGCTGGCGGGAATTGCTTGCCGGAGTAGATTACATCATGAATGGAATCCGGAAAACGGGAGTCCTTCACCCGGTTCAGAATAACATTCGCAATGGCAAGCTGTCCTTCGTAGGAGTCTCTGCCTGCTTCAATTTGGGAAATCTTCGCAAGCAGCGTTAAATCGCTTTGCGAATACGAAGAAGCCGGATTATCCAGGAATGAAGGGATAACGACTTTTAATTTTGTTCCGGGCTTTACCTGATCCTTGCTGTTTAATCCGTTGCGCTTGAGCAAAGTCGCGGTGCTGATGCCGTATTCCTTGCTGATCTCGGCAAGACCGTATTCATCGGTTACGGCTGCACGGTCCACATCGGTAAGCTTTGCCGTATTCGAATCGGTATCCCATGTCAGCTCTGCGTGAAGCACGTCAGCCAGCTGGCGGAGAGGCACATACATTCTGCCGTCTTCCATGAACGGTACCGCATCCATCTTGTAACGGTTGTCGTTGAAATATACGACAGGTACGCCATTGCCGAATACAATTTCATCATTGTAAGCTGTATCTATTGTAAGTTCTTCATTATTGCTGTCCCAACTGATCTCGGCGCCAAGCATCGTAGCAATGCGAGCTGCCGGTACATACATTCTGTTCTTTTGTGTAATAATGGAATCTGACAGCTTCGCGTTCTCGCCATTTACCCGAACCGTTGCGCCCGCTTCTGCCGCAGAAACGCTTGCAAGCGGTCCAGCACTAAGCCAGAGAAGCGCTAAAGCCATTACACAAGACATGATCTTCACAGATTTTTGCATGCTATGTACGATCATATATACCTCCTTGAATAAATGTAGGTATAAAGCCCTGAACCATTCATGCTCTGGGTAATTGTACCACATGGAAATATAAAGTTTGGATTAACATTTTCACAGAAAAGCTGAAATACGCTAGAAATTCTTTCATTTTTCTCATAAAAGAGCGATTTGTTTCTCATTTATTATTAATTTATACGGTTAATAAATAGTTGGTCGTGAAGCACACGCCGTTTTGATTTTCGTTTTATCTCCGTGATAAGACGATTTCGAAGCGGCGTTTTTGCTTGTATTCACGACCCTTAGGACACGGAACGATCGAATTTCTGCGTGCACCATGTGGTCTCTAATGAGCCAAATAACGTTACCAAGTTTCGTTAGATTTGGCAGACAGCCAAATTGTCACAAATAAGGTTACTACGTTTCTTTAGCGAGAGTGAAGGACAGCTTGGCTCGGAAATAACAAAGACCTCCGGGAACCCCGGAGGTCTTTGTCTGGATCAGGTTACTTTTTCGCCGGCAAGCCGTTGGCGTCGCGGATCAGCGAGAAGTATTGGTCGGCGAGGACCACTTGGTACTCAGGACCAAGCTCGGCTGTAACGTTCGCCAGATCGGTTGGCGTCATGCCCCATGCCAGGATGCCGAGGGATACGAAGAGCGGCGATTTGCCGTCCCATTTCGCTTTGGCGTCCGCGAGAGCTTTTTTCGTATCGTTTACGGAGCCTACGCCTTGAATGTTGGACGTTGGAACGCCGTCAACAATGTCTACCTTGGTGAAGTTATCCCAGCCGATGAACAGGCCAGGCACTTCATATTGATCGCGGTATGCCGCATTGTTCGCTTTGCTGAGCGGCAGGTTTTCGCCATTCAGACGGTTAAGCACATACGGAATGTTCATGCCGGTTTTCTTCAGGTAGTCTTTCGTGTTTCTCAGATAATCGGTAAGAGCCTTCTCCGGCCAAGCTGCCGGATAGAAGTAACCCGCTCCGGAAGGACCGGCGATAATCTGATCGTTAGCCGTTGCCGTGCCATAGAAGTAATTCAGCATGGCAGGAGCGGCATCATAGAGCAGCGGGCTGGAAGTCCAGTTGATCGGCACCTGGCCGCGTTTTGGATCATCCCACAAATTCCGAAGTCTATGCTGGTTATATTGCAGGTTGTCGCCTTCGCTGAAGGTATACGTTACGTAAATTTTGTTATCCAGCTTCACCGGCTTCGGAGCTTTAGGCTTCGAGAATTCCGGCTTCGTGCCGGAGAACACGGTCATATTGCTGAACCAGTCCGCCGCAAGCACGTATACGCCATGATTCGAAGCAACCTCTACGCCGCTGAACTCGCCTTGGAAATCGTTGCTGAACCATCCGAGGTACGGCGTTCCCGGCTTCACATCGGACAAAATTTTCTCGAACAGCTCCTTCTCCGCCGGATCATTGGAATCCAGCCAGAAGACCATCGCTTTGTTCGCTACCGCGTAATCGCGCAGGTAACCGTATGGCTCCTTCGTCAGGGAAGAGAACGGTTGATCATTAGTCGCGCTCACCTTGTACTCGTTCCACATCTCAACGGACATTGTCAGAGCTTTCGTGCCGGCAGGCGGCGTGAACTTGTAAGTGAAGTAGTTGCCGCCATCCGCAAAGCGGTGGCCGCCGCTGCCCGAAGATACCTGGGAGCTTTGTGGGTCGTACAGGAAAGGCTTCTCCGCATCCGTACCCGGCAGGAAGTGCGCAACCTCTACGCCGTCAGCCTTCACCGTAATTTCGTGAACGGCCGATCCCCAGCCGTCCTGGGTGAAAGCATCCCCGAACTTCACGTACACATCAGGCTTTGCCAAAAACGAAGACAAGTCCAGATCGTAGACTTGACGGTTCTTGGCATCGCGCTCTTCCGTTTTCTCCTGCGCTACAACCTTGTACGTATCAGGCTGATTCGCAGGCGGACGCGCGGATACTTCCGGACTCAAACCAACCAGCATCCGGTGGCTTGTTTCCTTCCACAAATTCTCGTACTCCCACGTATAAGCATCTACGCGGTCTTTGAATTTGCCTTGAAGATCCTCGATTACTTTGAAATTATACGGTGCGGCTTGCAGCTTTGCGCCCAGCTCCGGGCTTACGGCCACGCCGTCGCGAAGTCCGGCAAGCGTTGTAGCCACGTTAACGGAATCCGGTACGTTAGGATCGTAGATAATGATACCCTTTACTTCTTTTTGGAACTTTTTCAAAAGGTCGAAATAATCGTCGCGCACTTTATAGTCGACGTCCAAATCATTCAGCCATTTATACTTGCCTTCTTCCTTGCTTTCCAGCAGGTAGATGCGGGGCTCCTTACGGTTGACGATCCCCTGCAGGGTAGACAGCATAAGCTTCACGTCACCCGGAGCGTCATAAATGTCCGCAACCTCCAGCTGCTTAGGCTGCTTGAAGGTCGGAAGCTGTTGTTTATCCGGCCATGAAATGGTGGATCCTTGTGCCGCCGGCTGCGGATCGGCATACGATCCTGCCGCCGTGAAAGACAGCGTACTGACAATGGCTAGACTGATTGCCGTTAACTTTCGAATCATGTTCTCACACCTCTTATGGTTTAATTAGTGATGCTGCAAGTTCGAAAACGAAACGCTGGCTTCCCACCTCCTAGCGGTGCATCATAGCTGTGGCTCACACACAAGATATATTATATATATTGTATATGTCATTTCAATAACTTCGACAAAAATTACCAAATAAATAGTGCTTTACGTCCGCTTTAGGGTCTTAAGAAGGAGACCGACATTTCCTTAAAATGACAAAAAAAGACTTCCGGAAATCCGGAAGTCTTAATCGGTTAGATCTATTTGTTCTCCTTGATTACCTGTTCAGTCAGTTGCGTAATAGCAGCTTGATCTAATTTGTTATACTCCAACATGATTGAACCTTCCTCACCGTTAAAAAGAAGCAAAGTGCGCTCGCCTGCAACTGCTTTCTGAACTTGCTCACCGTCTATTACTATATCCTGACTATTATCCAGATCAGACTCGAAACTGCTATAGGTTATCGTAATGAACGTTTCACCTTGATAGGGTCCATATAAGATATCTCTTTCCTTATCTGCTTTCTGTTCTTCTGCCGGCTTCATCAGCTTGCCCTTATGATCGGTATAAGTAACAAGAACCTCTTGCTTGTCCCCCATGGCATTACCCTGCTCATCCTTTGGCGGACCGACGAGTTGCACATAATTAACTTCATATCCGTCTAGTTTCGGAATTTTAAAAGAGAGATTGGATTGGTCAATCTTCTCCTGGGCTTTGGCAAGCCCATCATTGGAACTCTGACATCCGGTAAGTAACAGCAAGCACACGCAGAAGAGCATACCTAGCTTTTTCAAATAATCACCCCGTAGTTACTTAATTAAATAGTTACCCTCCCAATTCCTCCTTCTTGCAACAAAACAAAAGACTTCCGGTTACCCGGAAGCCTCTCAACTCAATCTTCTATTGCCGCCTTGCGGCTGTTGATACGGCGGATCATCTCGGGGTCGAACTTCGCCCGTCTGTCGTACGTGTAAAGGCCGTTAACTTCCTGCTCCACATCATACAGCTGCGTATAGCAGAAGCCGAACATCATCGGATGATCGAGCAGCGTATCCGTTAATCCCGCATAGCGGGCAAGGAAGTCCTCCTCCGATACCGGACGGTCGCCATAGCCCCACGACTTCTCGTCCTTCTGGTCCGGATTCCACCAGATTCCGCCGTATTCGCTGACGAAATAAGGCTGGCCTTCATACTGCTGCCTCTTGGGAAACGTATTAAATACCTCGCCGCCGTTCTTCATCGGCTCGTATCTCGCCCGGAACGTCTCCGGATTCTGATCGTAATCGTGAACGTCGAATATATCCGTGACGACATGGAAGTTACCGCTCGTATCAATAACCGGACGCGTCGGGTCCATTCGCTTCGTCACCTCATAGACGATGCGGAGCACCTCGTTATTTTGCTTGGTCCCGTCCTTATCCCAAGTCTCGTTGAACGGACACCAGCCAATAAGCGCGGGATGGTTGAAATCGCGTTCCATTCCTTCCAGCCATTCCGGCAAAAAGCCGGCGAGCCCCTCCGAAGTCGTAATGTCCAATCCCCAGTTGGCATGCTCGCCCCATACGAGGTAGCCAAGCTTATCCGCCCAGTACAGGAAACGGGGCTCGAATATTTTCTCATGCAGCCTGGCGCCGTTAAAACCAAGTCCCATCGAGATCTCGATATCCTTGCGGAGATCTTCGTCGCTTGGAGCCGTATAGACACCGTCCGGGTAAAAGCCCTGATCCAGCACAAGCCGCTGGAATACGGATTTGCCGTTAATGCGGAATGCCATCCCGTTCAGCTTCACCGAGCGAAGCCCGAACGCCCTTCCACGTCCACTCGCCCTCAAGCGGATCCGCCTGCTCATTCTCCAGAACGCAAATCCGGCGGGTATCATCTCCTCCTCCATCATTAGCGGTGTAGTAGATGTACCATTTGTTATTCAAGAAGTGAATTTCCGGCGCCCATAGATTGCTGCTGTACGAGCCTCCAGCCTCAGGTGTCCATATGGTTTGTTTGCGCCCCCCCGCAAGCCCCGTCAAGCTGGCGGATTGCGTCAGTTCCAGACGGCTTCCCAGCGTACACATGTAGTAGTAATAACCGTCTGTATGCTTATATACCCATGGATCGCCAGCGTTTGCAACAATAGGGTTGCGGAATGTCTTAGCTTGAGTCATCTACTCTCTCCTTTTCTTGCTTCATTATTACGTCTTGCATCTCCTATTATCTAGGAGTCTCCCCTCGGCGAACAATTGCGAAAGCGCTTTATTTTTTGTTCAAAAAACGGAATAGCCAAATCGGTTTCGACGGTCGAAAAAGAGCCGGCTTTATCAAATTTGTTATTTCGTGTTTTGCTTGCGCCATTCGAACGGAGTTACCCCAACCGCTTTCACGAAGAAATCATAAAATCGGCTGGAGGAGGTAAAGCCGACTTCGGAGGAAATCGATTCGATGGCTTTGTCGGTCTGCCGCAGCAGACGCTTCGCCTCCTCCATCCGCAGGTTAATCATATATTGCTTCGGCGATACGCCAACGATCTCGGTAAACTTCTTGCGCAAATTGCTCTCCGATACGAAATGCTTGGAGGCCAGTTCATGAACCGTAAGCTGACTGTAGAACCTGGCGTGAATTTCCTTCAATACTTCCTGAATAATCGTCTGATCATTTTTGCCGCCGGCTGTTTGGGAAGTAAGTGCTTGATACCGCTGGAATAAGACGATTACCGTCTCGAAAGCAATTCGCATTATATTGATGGAATCCATGCTGCGCGTATCCTTCTTCCATTCCTTCTCCAGCTGGCTAAAGCTGATTTTCGCCCAATCGGTATCCTCTTCATCCAGCTGAATAGGATGAATTCGATTACATTCGTATCCGGTTTGAAACAGGAAACGGGATTGGAGCGGAATCCGATCATGGCTGAAATGAACGGATACTCCTCTCCAAGGCTTCGTGCATACAAAGCCGTGATGCAGTCCGGGAGGAATCAGGATCAAGCTGCCCGCGCGCACCTTTATGTTTTGTTCCGGGGAACTGTAATAGCCTTCTCCATCCAGAACCAACGTCAATTCGTCGTAATCATGAGAATGCGAGATAAAAAGACCGTCTCCCTCTTCCAAATGAAAGGTATGCGGCTTGAAACGGTCGATGCTAATAATAAAGCTTTCATTGCATTGCTCCATCTTCCATCCCCCTTTTCCATTGCATGCTCTCTCTCCTGAAGCTTTATTAGGAAATTATAGCAATAATTTCAAGAGATGCTCAAGGAAAAGGATGTATGGAAGGTGGACAAATCTATTGATCTTTCCCTATCTGATCCCAGCTTTTCCGCCAGATCAAGCTTCAAATTTATTTTTCCAAAGCTGGTATTTTGACAATTATGGTCGTTCCGCATCCCAACCGGCTAACGATGTCTACTACGCCGTAGCTTTCTCCGAACAGCAGCTTTATTCGGTTATTTATATTCGGCAGACCGATACTTTTCCCGGACCCTCTATCCGAATGCTTCGAATTCAGCTTCTCTCTTAAGCGCTCAAGCTTCTCCTCATCCATTCCTCTTCCCGAATCCGTTACCGCAAAGCATATGTCTCCATTGGCATCGAAATGGCCGCTGACCTTAAGCTCTCCTTCGGCATCCACTCTCTCAAGCCCGTGGTAAACGGCATTTTCCACAATGGGCTGCAATATCATTTTTGGTGTTTGCAGGTTCATCAGCTTCTCGTCTATCCGCACTTCCATCGCAAATTTGTTCTCATATCGAATAGAGATAATATTCAAATAAGCCTTAATGCATTCCATTTCCTCGCTGATCCGTACCAATGCATCCTCTTTCACGCTATACCGGAAAATCTTGGACATACACGAGGTAATTTGGGCGATTTCCTTGCTGCCGTATTCCAGCCCGATGCCGCTGATGCAATTTAAAGTATTATAGAGAAAATGCGGATTGATCTGGCTTTGCAGAGCAGAAAACTCCGCCTGCTTCTTGCTCAGCTCCGATTCGTATAATCGTGCTTGCGTGCTAATAACATGGCTGGACATATTCTCCATTTTGTCAATCATCCGATTGATATCGTAAGCCAATACTCCAACTTCATTCGTCGATCGAACCTTTACTCTGAAGCCCTCCCGCTTGCCGATTTTCCTCATGTCCGCCACAAGCCCCATAACCGGCCGCGTCAAATTGTTTAGAAAGAAATAACCCAGTATAAAGAGACTCAGAATGATTCCGACTCCGGCTATTATGCTGTTATGTTTAATGGGATTCATGTCCTCCGTCAATTCATGAACCGGGATAATACTGACAATGCTCCAACCGTCTGCTTGTTCCAGACCTTTCTCCTGGACGATAACCTTCTCCCCGTTAATCTCCGTTTTCACTCCGCTTGTTAAGCTGTTCCGGTCCGCCGACAGGATATCCTCGAACAAAACGCCGCGGAAGCCTGCCTGGTTGGAAGCTATAACTTCGTTGCTGCTGTTCAGAACATACAGGGCGGAGTGGGGCGTAAGCTCCGTGTTTTCAATCAGCTCCTGCAGCTTTCCGATATTGACCATAACGGAACAAAAGCCGGTTCTTTGCGAAAAATGAACGCCGCCTATCGATTCGATAACAGGTGTCACATAAAAGAAATATTTATTTCCTGATTTGCCGTCTTTCAACAAATCCGTAAACCTTCCTTCTTTTAAAGCTTCGCTGTCGTTTTTGTACTTTTGAATAAACGCGTTATACTGATTCAGGAAAAAAATATCGCCGGTTATCGAATCGACGCTGTATACCTTTCTGCCTTGATTATCATTAATGACAATGCCGCTTACATAGGAATTGAAGGATCTCATGTACTCCATTAAGTCGATGACGTAATTGCCGATGTCGATATCTCTCGTGTAATCGTTATCCGCCGTAGTAAATTCCTGAATTTTTCTATTATCTACAGCAGTATTCGTGCTGATCTTTATATCATTAAAAACCGAATCGATCTTTTGACGCGTCTGCTCAATGATTTTATTGCCGTAATTGGCGGCCCTTGTCTGGGTCAGATTATAAAAGCTGAAATAGAAATAAGCCTCCATAAAGGTAAAGATGATGACCGTAAACAACACGATAAGGAAGATTTGATGTTTAAGCTTCAGTCTGCTGATCTTCAAGCTGCCCACTCCGATACGTTAATTTAAAAATCAGCATTTTCTGTACTTTGCGGGGGTTATTCCGCATTGCTTCTTGAATACTTTATTGAAATAATAATAATCCATGATTCCGACCTTTAAAGCTACTTCCTCAACGGACATTTCCGTATGCTTCAACAGCTCGCAGGCTTTATTTATCCTGAGTTCCGTGACGTATTCCGAGAAGGTTTTCCCCAAGTTTTTCTTGAACAGCTGGCAGCAATAGACCTGATTAAGGAAAAACTTTGAAGATAAATCTTTTAGATACAGCTTGGTTGAATAGTGATTATCGATATATTTCACCATCTGGGCGAAATAGGAGCCGATATCGCCTTCGCTTACGCATTGACGGTTCAACTGCCTGATATAGAGAAGGACATCATACAAAAAACCGCATAAGGACTCAAAGTTCTCGAAGCGCTCCTTGAGCTCTGAATAATTCAGGAAGCCAAGCTCCATGTCTTTCAGTTCCTCGTAAAAGGAAGCTAATAATACGCCGACCACCTGATTCCATAAATAAACAACCTCCCCCATGCCCGCGTTATTTTTGCTGAAGTCGTTTTTGAGCCTCCCCATGGTATCTTCCAAAGCTTCGAATTGTTTCTCCTGAATAATGACAGAAATGCTATCTATAAAAGGCTTGACTGTATTCAGCTTTTGCTCGAATTCGAATAAACCCTTTTCATCCTCATTTAAAAAGACCTTTGAGGCCGCCAGGTCGGATTCCTTGATCAGCTTGGCAAGATCCTTGTAATGATTCGAGATGCTGCTGATTCCCGCAGCCTTAATATCTGTTCCCGCCAAACTCGCCAAATTAAGTCCCTTCAAATCCGCCATTTGGCCGCTTTTTAGTATATATAACGTTTTCCTTGATCCCAGCTCGATCTCCAAGGCATGCTTGACATCAAACTTCTTTTTGCCGCCGATTTGTTCACGATTCGAATAAAGAATAAGCGCGCGATAATAGTCATCTTTCGAAGAAGGATCAAAAAAAGGAGTTAAACGGCTCAATTCATGTTCGTCAGCCGACATTAACGCCTCCAGGATAAGGCTATTACGGTGACCTCTTTTGTTAGCGAAATGGACAGCCAGCTTATTAATTAAGGTTTCCGCCAACTCGATATCGATAGGCTTCAAGAAATAATCCAGCGCCCCGTATCTTATTGCCTCCTGCGCATAGGAAAATTCGGCGAAACCGCTTACAACTACAAAGTCGGCATGCTTGCCCTTTTCTCTGGTCATCCTCATCAGCTCTAGCCCGGAAATTTCAGGCATTCTAATGTCCGTAACGATCAGGTCGGGATTTTCATCGCATATAAACTCAAATGCTTTATGAACGCTTGTGAACTGACCGGCTATTTCAAATCCGTGTTTGCCCCAGTCAAAGGCATTCCTTATTCCTTTAATCGCCCATGGCTCATCATCTACAATAATGACACTATACATAAGTACCTCCCGATAGGTTCTTCTCGTCATAATCGTGGGAACTCGGTAACCAGGAACAAATCGCAGCCATTCTCTTTATATGGACAAAGGCCTATGAACCCTAAAGTCCATAGGCTTGTCAGCAAGCCAACCTATTATATCACTTCTTGTTTGCCTGCATCGCTTCGTAAATTTTCACGTTCTCCTCCATAACGGCTTTGCCGCCTGCCGCCATATACTCATCCACAAGCTTATCGTATAAACTGTCGAAGTCCGAAGGCTTGCACACAATCAGCTTATCGGTCATCTGTTTGTTCAAATCCCCAAGCGTCTTGCCGTACTTAATGTTGGCATCATTTGGCGTATCATAGAAGAAGCTGGTGTAACCGTCCGTCGTATTGATTTTGTAGGACTGCTCTGCCGTCTCTTCTAATCCGGCATACGAAGCGGAAAGAGCTTTAATATTCTTCTCTTGATCGCCAAGCTCAACGCCGTTTACCACCAAGGTATAGTCGAGGTTTTGAGGGCTCATTTGCATATTGTCTCCGGTCTGCGCAATCACCTGCGGGATTCCGTCTACCGTTTTGTGGTTTACGCCTTCCTCCCCGTATTGCAGGAAAAATAACACGTCGGGGTTTGCCATCCAGTTCAAGTACTTAATCGCCAGCTCCGCATTTTTACTGGACTTCGGAATAAACACATTTAAACCATTTTCGTTGTAAATCATTTTTTTGTATTTGCCCTCATCGTTTTTAAACGTATCGATCGGAATAAAATTAGCATCAGGCACATTGGCTTTTAACGGCTCGCTTATGTTTTGTCTAAACGCGTAATCCCAGTTAGCGCTGAAAAATCCGACCTTGCCGTTCGTCACGTCCGCATCCGCCTGCTTTGCCGTTTTGTCCAACGCAAAATCGGGACTGATCAATTTTTCATTGTACAGCTTGTTGAGGAATTTCAGCGATTCCTTGTTTCCTGGCTTTAACCAGTTCGGAGAGGTTACAAAATCCTCCTCAGACTGTTCGCCCCAGAAAGACTCGGCCAAATTACCGGTGCCGTAATTCATGCCGGTCGCCGCCAATCCCCAAGGAATAACGCCGTCTACGCCGCCGGGATTTTTGTCTCGGAATGCAACGAGAGTATTATATAATTCATCTCTGTTCGTCGGCACCGGCAGCCCTAATTTGTCCAGCCAATCCTTTCGAATGAAGCTGCCGATCCAAGCCAGCGACGTTCGTTTTGCGGGGATCGCCATCTGCTTCCCGTTAAACTGCCCGTAAGTGAGAACGGTCTCGCCCAGATAATTTTTCAGATCCTGGCCGTACTTCTCAAGCAATTCCTCCAATGGCATGATACCGTTGATCTTGGCGTACCGGGATACGGTTGCGCTGTCATAAGTAAAGGAAATATCCGGCGCCTCGCCCGCTGCCATCATGACGTTAAGCTTATCAATCTCCTGCGATCTCGGAACCGGAACAAATTTTACAACCGCATTGTTTGGCTTGCCGAAATGTTCGTTAATATACCTGGTCCAGGTGTTGTTGTTCAGATCCGGCTGGCCTTGTATCCCTCTGTCAAACACCTCTACCGTAAGTGTAGTCGGCGGGCCTGAAGGGGATTTCGTCTCGGTTGAAGCGGCCGATGATTCATTCGGCTGATTCTCTTTATTATTGTTATCGCCGCCGCATCCGGCCAATCCGCTGGCTAGCAAAGTAAGCACGGGCAGTAAAACCAACATTTTTTTGTTCATGTTTTTCAACCTCGCTTTTTTATTCTTATCGTCTTTATGAAATCTTAACTGGCCCCAATAATTGTTCACGAATTCCGGCAATTTGGCAACGATCACCACCTTTCCCTACGGCTGCCCACGAGGCTCTGCCTTAACCTTTGATAGCCCCCGTCATTACTCCGTCAACAAAATACTTCTGAAGCTTAGGGTAAACGAGCAATATCGGTACGGTAGCAAACATGACGCTTGCAGCCTTCAAGGATTCCGGAACGATAAACGCTCCCATGCTTCCTTCGCCTTGCTGCGTATCCAGCTGCTGATTGGCGGTAATAATCTGATACAGCTTTAATTGCATCGGGTACAGGTTCTTGTCTGTAATATAAAACAGAGCATCCTGGAAGCCGTTCCACCGGTCAACCGCGTAAAAGAGGCTTAAGGTTGCTATAGAAGGCATGGATAACGGAAGAACAACCTTAACCAGAATGCCCCATTCATTACATCCGTCGATCGCTGCCGCTTCCTCCAGGCTTTCCGGAAGAGACGAAAAGAAGGTTTTCAGTATGATCATATTAAAGACGCTCAATGCGCCAGGCAAGATCAAACTGCTCATCGTGTTCATCATGTCCAGATTTTTCACCAGGATATAGCTCGGAATGAGTCCTCCGCTGAAATACATCGTGAACACCATAGCGGTCAACAAGAAATTTCTACCCATCAGTCGTTTCTTAGTAAGCGGATAAGCGGCGCATATGGTTAAAAACATACAGCATGCGGTAAACAAAATCGTAAGCACAATGGTATAACCAAGGGTATAAAGCATGTCGTTATCGCTCAGAATCGTTTTATAGGTTTCAAACGTGAGTTCTACCGGCCAAAGCGATACCTTTTGCGAGATAATCGCATTATTCGAGCTCAAGGAAAGCGCTATCATATATAGGAAGGGAACAAGACAAGTTATTGAAACCGCCGTTATGAATAATACAATCAGTAGATCTACGAGATTCGTTTTTGATTTGTTCAACGCACTCACGCCCTTTACCAGATTCCGTTCTCGCCGATTTTTTTAGCAACATAATTGGCCGATACGAGAAACAGCAGCCCTACAACCGATTGGAACAATCCGACAGCCGTTGCCTGGGAGAAATCGCCGGATCCAATCCCGATCCGGTAGACATAAGTGCTGATAACATCGGAGTAATCGCTGACAAGAGAATTTCCCATGACGAATGGCCGGTCGAATCCGATCGAGACCATTCTTCCGATCTGCAGAATAAGCAGAATGATGATAGTTGGTTTGATGCCCGGCAAAGTAATATGCCAGATTTTACGAATCCTGCTGCAGCCGTCAATGTCTGCCGCTTCGTACAAATCCTTGTTTATTCCGATCATGGCGGCCAAATAAAGAATGGTCCCCCAACCGGCACTCTGCCATATCCCAACGGCTACATACATGATCAGCCAGTTTGTTTTGTCGGAGAGAAACTCGATTTTGCCAAGACCAAGGCCGGACAAGATCGTATTGGCCATGCCGCCCGACGAGAACATCAGGTACACCATGCCTCCGATAATGACCCAAGATAGAAAATGCGGCAGGTACAGAACGGTTTGCGTCAGTTTTTTGAATCGCGTAAACCTAAGCTCATTTAACAAAATCGCCAGAATAATCGGTGCCGGGAAGCCTGCAACCAAATCCAGAAGATTAAGAACAAGCGTATTTGTTAAAGCCCGGTAAAAGCTGTCCTGCTCAAAAATAAACCGGAACACGTCAAGCCCAACCCATTCGCTTCCGCTAATGCCCTGAAAAATGTTGTAATCCTGGAATGCCATCAATACGCCGTAGATCGGCGCGTATCTGAATAACGCGATATACGCCATTGGCAGCAGCAAAAGGGCATATAACAAAAAATCTCTCTTGATATTTTGAACGATTCGGTTTTTTCTCCTTATTTCGACGCGCTGGCTATCTCTGCCTAAAACCGCTTTCAATTTTATCAATCCCTCTTTCCGTATAAGGTGAGCTCATGTAAAAAATTATACCTGCTTGGATTTTTAATAAAATGTAATTTATTAAGTGAGGTTTTGTAATAAATTAAAATAACAAAAAGCACGCCATGAACAGGCGTGCTTTTACTCTAAGGTTATAGCCCTTGCGGTTTAACTCTACTCTATGCCTGGTTAAGCTTAATGATCCGCACGTCATAGCCTTTAAGCTCCGTTGCGCCGCCTTGGACGCTGGCTCCCGTAAGCAGATCAACCCCGGTTTGCTCTCCGAGCGCCACCGTAACGGCATCCGCATTGTGATTAAGCACAAACAGATAATCTTGGCCGTCTTTGGAGCGGATCGTCGTCTCCACTCCATCCGGCGTGCCGAAGACAAGCGGCTTGATGCCGCGGGAAGCGCATAGCTGAGGCAGCCAGTCCTGCAGGAAGGCCACTTCCGGGCTTGTCGCCAGGTACCAGGCTTCGCCTTCGCCAAACTTGTTAACCGTTAGGGCAGGCATGCCGCTGTAGAAATCATCCCCGTATACGGCCTTAACTTCGGCGCCTTCCGAATGAATGAGATCGCAGAGCATGCCGCATTCGTATTCTGCCTTCGAACCAAGCGTGTTATCGGACAAAACAATCCGGTTGCGCTGCGAAGGAAGCAGGGCATCAATCTCTTCCGCCCAGATGCCGAATAGGTTACGCAGCTTGCCCGGGTAACCGCCCAGCGTCACCAGATCGGTCTCGTTTACGATACCGCTGAAGTAGGTTGTAATAACCGCGCCGCCGGCAGCCGTATAGGCTTCCAGCTTCTCGGCCACGCCATCCTTCACCATGTACATGACCGGCGCAATAACCAGGTCGTAGCCGCTGAGGTCCGCTTCCACGCTGACCACATCGGCCGCAATGCCGGCACGGTATAGCGCATCATAGAATTTATGGGCTTCATTCACGTATTTAAGCGCAATGGATGGACCGCTCGACATTTCAATCGCCCACCAGTTTTCCCAATCGAACAGAATGGCAACCTTAGCTTTCACTCTCGCATCGAGCAAAGCATCTCCCAGCTTCCCAAGCTCTGCGCCAAGCTCCGCGCATTCGCGGAATACGCGGGTATGCTCATGGCCGACATGCTCGATAACCGCGCCGTGATATTTCTCGCATGCCCCGACGGAGCGGCGCAGCTGGAAGAACAGGATCGTATCCGCTCCGCGCGCAACGGCCTGGTAGCTCCACAAGCGCATAACGCCCGGACGCTTAAGCGAGTTGTACGGCTGCCAGTTCTGCTGGCTTGGCGTCTGCTCCATCAGCATAAACGGCTGGCCGTCCTTCAGGCCGCGCATCAGATCATGCATCATGCCGGTATAGCTGTGCGGCGTATCGAAGCTCGGGTAGTTGTCCCAGGATACAACGTCCATGTGCTTCGCCCATTTATGATAATCCAGCTTTTTGAAAGCGCCCATCAGGTTGGTTGTAACCGGAATATCCGGCGTAACCTTCTTGACCGCTTCGTACTCCAGCTTGTAACACTCGAGCAGGCTGTCCGAATGGAAACGCATGTAGTCGAGCGACAGACCTTGGAAGTTTGTCTCCGTCCGGCCGTTCGCGCCGTACCATTCCTCGCTGCGTCCGCTTGGCAGAACGATATCCTCAAAGTCGTAGAAAATATGACCCCAGAACGCCGTATTCCAAGCTTTGTTTACTTCTTCAATCGTTCCGTAACGATCCTTCAGCCATACGCGGAATGCCGCTTCGCAATTGTCGCAATAGCAGTTGCCCGCGCCGCCGTATTCATTGTTGATATGCCAGATAAGAAGAGCCGGATGATCTTTGTACCGCTCGGCAAGCTTCTCCGCCATACGCACCGAATACTTGCGGAAGGTCGGGCTGTTCGGACAAGAGTTATGGCGCCCGCCGAACTTGCGTTTATTGCCGTTGAAATCAACCTGCAGCACATCCGGGTATTTACGGGCCATCCACGCGGGATGCGCCGCCGTGCTTGTAGCCAGACAGACGCCAACGCCGTCCGCATGAAGCTTGTCCATCATCTCGTCGAGCCAGCCGAAATCGTAGGTATCCTCGTCAGGCTGGTTTTTTGACCAGGCGAACACGTTAAGCGTTGCCACATCGATTCCGGCAAGCTTGAACATCCTTAAATCCTCGTCCCAGATTGCCTTCTCCCATTGATCCGGATTATAGTCGCCGCCATACCAAATCTTCGGCTTTTTCGTATTTATCATCTTGTCACACCTCTTTGTATATGATAAAACTGCATTATCTGCTTCTATTGTAAGCCTTCTCATTACCTTAACCTATATAAAATTAATGATTTCGCATATAAAAATATGGAGGTTCCTATGATGCGACGAGTCGTGCCCGCCTTCCCTTCCGAGCCGCTGCCCCTGCAGCTCGAAACGATTGGCTTCAACCCCGATCAGGAGACCTTGGACAGACAGGAGGGTTATCCCTATTTCCACTGGCTCCAGACCTTGGACGGGGAAGGCGAATTGACGGTTGGCGGTCAAACCTGGAAAATGAATGAGCGCTCCGGCGTCCTTCTTGCCCCGTTTACGCCGCACCTGTACGAGGCCAGAAACGGCTGGTGGCAGACGGGTTATATTACGTTTCGCGGAGGTATGGCTGCCAGCATCGTGCAATCGTTTGGCTGGGGAAGCGCCGAACGATTCCAATGGGAAGCCGGCAACGACCGGATCAGCGATCAGTTATTCAACATGCTGACCTCTGCCGAAGCCGGAAGCGATCCTTCCGGCTGGCAGTCATCGGCCGATTTGTACCAATTCCTGACGCTCCTTCGGACCAATGCCCGAACGGACAACCGCCCGTCCATGTCCAAACGGCTGGAGCGGATTCAGGTGCTGCTGGCCTGGCTGGAGCAGCATTTCGCCAACCCGGAGATCGGGTTGGCCGACATGGCCGGGCAGCTTGGCATCGGCGTGAGGCAGCTGAACGAAAGATTCCGCGAGCTGTTTGGCCAGACGGCTTATTCGTATCTCATTCAGCTGCGGATCCGGAAAGCGAAGGAATGGCTGCCTTCCCGGCCGGACTGGACCGTACGCCGCATCGGCGAAGCGGTAGGCTTTCGCGATGCGAGCCATTTCGTCTCCACCTTCCGCCAAAAGGAAGGCATGACGCCGGAGACTTACCGGAAGCTGTACGGACGTTAACCAATCTTGGGATCCGCATAAAAAAAGGTACAAGCCGTGTTCGGGACACAGCTTGTACCTTTAAGGTTAATGACGGCGGTGTATATATACGAAAGAGCACTTGCGCAAGCTAAACTTGTGCAAGTGCTCTTTCCCTTCGTATGACAAACATGATCCACCATCCCAGAAGTCCGCCAAAGCCATTCAGAATAAGGTCATCGACATCAAAGCTGCCCATAGCGAAAACAAGCTGCGAGCATTCCAGGGCCAAGCTTAAACCAAACGAAAGAGCGGCTGCTCCAAGAAAGGAAATGGAGTCATGCTTCGTCCATAAGCCCACGAGAATGCCGCAAGGCAGGAAAATCGCGATGTTGCCAAACAAATTTACCTGTTCGTGACGCTCCGACAGCCCGTGAAGATTTTGCGAGATCGATTTGAACGGGGTAAAATTGGCCCGCTCCAGACCGTACCGCATATATTCCGGGTATTCTAACGTCCAGTGAAGCTTTTGCCATAGAAACGCTATGTTAACCGAACTGAACTTAAACAAGACCACCTTTAGCAAAATATAAAGATAGAATAAAAAAAGAACCGATAGGATGCTGCCTTTGGTGTATTTCATCATAAATATCCCTGCCCTTCCGTTAAGCCAATCGCCGCCTGCGTTGACTTAATCAGAATAAGACTCATTGTTTAAAAATTAAGCAGGGCAAATCTAAAGTTTTTCTTAATTATGCTCCGCCCAGATTTGGGTTTCCGTCGTAACCGATCCGCCCGTTAGCAGGGATTCCTTCATCAAAAGAGCCAGATAATGGTCCTGGCAGGCTTCCGCCAGGCTATAGAACTCTTCTCCGCCGGCCGCATATACTCCCATCTTCTCCAGGCATGCCGCCACAGCGATTTCGTCGTCGGTCAGACGTGCCGGCGCCGTGTCATTCTTGTACACGACCTGTTCGCCTAAGTGAAGGCTCTTCAGGTAATAGCCTTCCAAATTGCCGTCCAATCCGGCCTGCTGACGGGTCATCCGCAAATGGACCGGCGTCAAATGATCAAGCAAGTAGCGGACGTCAAAGTTGTTGATTTCGCCTCGTTCCCCTCTCACCAGCACGCGCGGCGAACGAATCCAGGAGAAATACTGGTCTCCGGTGAAATCGTAAACGCCGTATTTTCCGCCAAAATCCAGCGACGCCATAACCTGCTCCGATTGCTTTATTCTGCTCTCTGCCGGCGGACCGGAACGGCCCGGACCTTCCATAATCGGTGAAGAGAAAGCGGCGGCGCGAATGCTGGCGTTCTCAAAGCCAATGCCCAGATAGCGGCGAATCAGGCTAATGCCATGATAATCGTGCGCGGACGATACTTGAGCCTGCGTCACCTGGCCAAGCTTGCCGGAGCGGACAATGGCCAGCCTCCCGGCATGATTCGGCTGAAATGCATATTGCTCGGCAACCTGAATCCGTCCCTTGCCGCCGACCTGCCGGTATAATGAGATGAGATCCTCCAGCTTCTCGGCGGGCGGCGTCTCGCATAACACCGCAACATCTCGGCCTGTCAATTCCAGCATGACGTCCGGAGCAACCTTACGCGGTACGCTGACGACAACAAACGCAAGAGAAACGGCATCCAGCATCGCGGCAGCCGTACGGAACGTCGGAACTCCCCATGCCTGCTCGAATGCTCTGCCTTTCTCCTCGTCGCGCACAACGACGCCTGCAACATCAAATCGTTCAGGCAGCGCTTTTGCAATACGCAGAAAAAACTCGCTGCGCCAGCCTCCCCCTATAATGCCAAACCGTACAATGCTCATAATATCCTCCCGTTACCCCGCAATTTTACGAATACGCCTTTCTTTACCCAGTATACCAGCTGCGGACAGGCCGCAAAAAGCCCGCAGTCCGAAAGGTTTCCGGACTACGGGCCGTAAGCTCAGCCTGAGTTCTTCTCGCGAAGAGGATTATAGACGGAAGCATTGTCCGGCATCGCGGCGGACTGCCGGATAGTCAGCGATGGGGAAAGCACGATCCGTTCACTCTCTTCTCCCGGCTGACTGATCTGGCGGACAAGCAGCTGCACCGCTCTTTGCCCCATCTGTTCAATCGGCTGGGCCACCGTTGTCAGCGGCGGATCCGTGACGGAAGCAAGCACCGTGTCGTCAAACCCGATAATCGAGCAATCCTGAGGAATCCGCAGTCCCAGCTCCTTGGCCGCGCGGAGCGCGCCAATCGCCAGCAAATCGTTGCAGCAAAAAATCGCCGTCGGGCGGTCCTTCATCTGAAGCAGCTCCCATGCCCTGTCCTTGCCATCCTTATGGCCGCAGCTGACGACAAATAACGGATCCAGCATAAGCCCCGCCGCTTCAGCGGTCTGCCTGAACCCCCGAACCCGCTCCCTGCTGCTGCTGATCGAGCCTTGCTCGGCCAGAACGGCTAGACGGGTATGCCCAAGCGAGATCAGATGCCCTGCGGCGGCGGCCCCTCCCTCATAATCGTCCACAACAACCGTCGGAACCTCAACGGTTGGAAACTCCCTAGCCAGCAGGGCTACCGGAACTCCCCCTTGCAGAAGCGGATTTAACACGGATAGCTCCTTCAAGCCGGTACTGATAATAACGCCATCGACGTTTTTTTGCTGAAGCAAGGCGGCATAATGCTCCACCTTCTCGTCTTTGTTGTCCGTGCTGCATATAAAGACGCTGTAGCCATGCCGCTGCCCTTCATCCTCAACCGCCCTTGCGATCTCAGCGAAAAAAGGATTAGAGATATCCGGCACAAGCAAGCCTAAGGCATACGTTTTTTTACCGGTCAGCGCGGATGCGATCATGCTTGGCTTGTAGCCCATGCGCAGCATGATCTGCCGGATCTCTTCCCGGCGCTCCTCGCTGATTTTCCCTTTGCCGTTAATGACAAGGGATACAGTGGCAATGGATACGCCTGCTTCTTTAGCTACATCGTATATGGTCGCTTTCATCATTGACGGTCTCCAATCGCGCGAAACATATTTAAGTCCATTATGCGCGTTAAGGAGAGCGCTTTCAACGTTTATCTGGAATATTTGCAAATTCCTTTTCAGGAGCTCAAATTTTCGACTTCAACCGATAGAACGTTTTTAAACCGGCGCATTTCCTCGTAGATCGAAGTCGTCGGATACAGCTCTCCGGATGACAGGACAAGCCGGATTTGCATCCGGCCATCCCCGATATCCTTAATCGTTGTATGCTTGATCTGATGATCCGACCGGATGCTTGCCAGCATCCCGTCCAGCTCGGCCAAGCGGTCGAAGGTCAAACAGACGGATACGTCGCGCTCCCGCAGCTTGGAAGGGCCAAGCGCCCGAACGGCAAGGGGCACAAGGTTAACGGCCAGAATGATAATACCGGCAGCCGTGAAAGCCTCCTTGTAAAAGCCCGCGCCCGCCGCAATGCCAAGCGCGGAGGCGGACCACACCATCGCGGCCGTTGTCAGGCCGGAGATGACGTCATTGTTCCGCCGCAGAATAACTCCGGCGCCAATAAAGCCAACTCCGCTTACGATTTGGGCGGCGAGACGCATCGGATCCATATTGGTCATCCCCGGGCGGGCAAGCGTGGATGCCGCTTCTACGGACACCATCGTAATGAGGCAGCTTGCTACCGAGATGACCATGCTTGTCTTAATGCCAAGCGGCTTATGCCGAAGCTGACGGTCTACCCCGATGAGCAGACCAAGGGCTAATGCCGCCCCAAGCTTAATCGCAAACAGCGGTAACCCCCCCTTTCCGTAGCCGCAAGCCCTCGTTAGACAACGCTTCCTGCGCGGTTAAGCTTGCTTACCTCAACGCCGGCAAGCATCATAATGCCAATGCCGTGATTGTCGTTTACGACGGTACGCAGGTCGTGCATATAGTAATCCGGCGAGAAGGAATATCGCGAGCCGCTGCATACGCCGTGTACGCTGCCCGAACGGTCGATGGCATTCTCGGTCAGGCCTTTCCAGGCTTGCCTTGCTGCGGCTGCGTAGTCATGATCTTCGCTGTTTTGCAGCCAGCCGAAACGGATGCCTCTCGAGAAGGCGTAAGCGAACATCGCGGTGCAAGAAGCTTCCTCATAGGCTTCCGGCTCGTTCAGCACTTGTCTCCAAAGACCCGAGCCGCTCTGCAGGTAGGCTACTCCGGAACACATCGCTTTGAAGAAATCGAGCAATGCCTCTCGGTCCGAATGATCCTCCGGCAGACGCTCAAGCAGCTCGGAAAGCGAGAACAGCACCCATCCGTTGCCCCGTCCCCAAGGCACTCGGGTTGCCTGGCCGTATTTGAAATCATAGACATGCGACATAATCCGTTCTTCTTCTATAAACAGATAACGGCGGAACAGCAAAAATTGCCGGGCTGCTTCATTCAGTACTTCCCGGTCCCCGGTAATAACGGCATAACGGGTCAGAAACGGCGCGCTCATGTACAGATCGTCCGACCACATGGTTTTGTCGAAATATTCCCCTTCGCTGAGCCGGAAGAAAGCTCCGTCTTCTCTCCTCTCCAGCCGCTTCAGCATAAATTCGACGATGGAATCCGCAATGCGGCGGAATACGTCGTCTCCCTCCTGAAGATACGCTTCCAGCATCGCCGAGCCGAACGAGCCGCAATTATCCAGCATCTTCATCAGCACCAGCTGATGATTAACGCTCGGGAATCCGTATTCCCGCCGGTCCCACAAGGAATAATCGTACATATCCGTACAGGTGCGGATATGCGACAAAGCGTAACGCGACCAGTCCTCCCGGTTCAATTCCCGCGCCGTGCGCAGCAAACCGTACATCGTAACGCCAAGCGGATAGTCCCACCGCCCGTAATTGGTAGCTGTGCCAACCGTCCACTTGTTGCTTAGCATCGCATTCTCATAATAAGGACGAAGCCGGGTCTTAGGCATATCCAGCTCCCAATACGTGCTGCCCGCGGCTTGACCGTCCAAGCGAACGGCAGGCAGCAGGGCTGACAGTCGGCCAACCTCCGAAGCATCCAGCTCCGCATTTGCCGCAATAGGCCCGGCATAAATCCACTCGCCGTCATACCCGTGAATGTGTACAGGCTGCCGGAGAGCCAGCGGCTCGCCGCCTGACGAAGCGTTCAACTCAAAGCCCCAGCCACGCGCGCTGCTTTCCGTGCGGATCAACAGATGTCCGCTGCCGGATTCCGGCTTCAGACTTTCGCGGAATGCTCCCGCTTCGGCCAGGCTCAGCACCAGCTTGCCGTCCAGCCATACCGATGCCGGCCCAAATACTTTTCCTTCAAGCTCAAGCGATTCTGTCCCCGGCAGGAAAGGAAGCTTGGTCCAGCCGTACCCGGCAACGGTTGTCTCCGGAGTACCGAAGAGGCGCGTCAGGTTCGGCTGTGAAACTTCATCCTCCTGCCATTTCGTTCGGGGAAGCCAGCGAATGCCGGTTTCCTCTTCCGGTAAACGTTCGTTAGGGAAACCTAGTTCCCCGTACAAAGACTTCTTTACCGGCTCGGAGAATACCCATCCCGCGCTTCCGTCCCGTCCGGTGAATGGAGCAAGCACGTTCAGAATCCGCACCTTCGCTTCATCCGCCCCAAACCGGCAGCCAAAGCCCGCAGGCGTACGTCTTGCCTCGATCAGAATCCGGTTCCAGCCTTGAGCCAGCAGCATCGGAACTACGACGCGGGCATCCGGCTTCATCTCTTCCACGGCGGAAGTACGGAACAGCAGCCGGTTGTTCATGTATAGTCGAATAGGGCCGATCGGCTCCAGATTGCAATCAATCGAGCGTTCATTGTCGCTCCATACAAGTCCGTACACGTAAGCGTAATCGCCGGTTACCGCCTGCGGCCATCTGGAGCCAAGCTCCATGTCGTACAGACCTTCTTCATTTTGCAAAATGCCTTGTTTCGAAAAGGGGCGATACGCAAACGGAATGGGTGGATTTGCTCCGACATAGCGGCTAGCCAGCAGCTCCAAAATGCGGTGTTCATCATCGCCAAACGCAGATCTTGCGCTATCCCGAGGCTCTATATATACGGTCATTGCCCGTTCCTCCCACTTCCATTTGAAGGCGACAGCCGGATATCAAAGGTCCGGTCATACGGCGTCAGCACATTGACCACAAGCGTCTGGCAATCAGCCGGATAGGCTGCTCCGCGAATCGACTTCATCCGATGCTCATGGGCGCCGCCGTCGAGCTCCATCCAGTCTTCGCCAGCCTTGAACGACACGGTGCCTTCTTTCCAAAATTCGGTTCCGGCCTCGGCAGGCGCCCGATCTCCTCCGCTAAACTCTCCGTCTTTCCCGAAGATAAAGGAAATCTGGGTCAACAGCACATCCGGCTTGTCGCAGCGTACGCGGAGTCGCCAGCCATCAACGGTTTCAGTCAGCTCCACCTGCACCTGATGCTGCTGCAGATGAGTGACCTCGCGCAGCTGATGCGGCAAAAGATACCAAGGGCTCACCTGCTCTGCGGCTGATCCAGGCAATCTGTCGGCGGCAATCGGTCCATAATAGCCCTTTGACTCCGAGCCTGTTAGCTTATATCCGTTCTCGAGCTGCTCCAGCTCGTTCATCTTGATAAAGCCCGGCTCAAACGAGCTGCTCACTTGCACCCCAAGCAGCTGAGCTTTTCCGTGGCGCAGCGCAAAGATGGAATTGGTCTCCGCCATAACCGTCAAGCTTGTTTGCCCCTCCCGCTGCCGGGCGACCGGTGCGCCAAATTCCGGATGGAGCCGGCTGTGATAGATTTTCCCGCCATGTCCGGCAGCGTCCATCCGGCCTAAATAATGCTTCCTGTCGAATTGCCCGTTAATGACAACCTTGTAGGACTCCGGCAAATGGCCAGCCTCAACCGTTGAGCTGCGCAGCTCCGGATGCAGCAAAAGGCCGAGCAAAGCGTTGTTGGGAATCGCGCCCGGATGGGTGGAAGACTCCGCGCCCAGCTTGGCAAGCGCGGCGAACAACGGATCCTTGTCGTATTCGGCCATCAGGCAGGATACGAACAAATAACCCGACATATCGTATTTATGGCCAAAGTCCTGCCTGCCGGAATAATCCGTTACGACTTCCCCGTCCGGATGAATCAGGTAAGCCATCATCCGCAAATTGCGGCGAACCGGCTCCAGCAGCTCGGGATGGCCAAGCAGCTCGGCGGTATGGTACAGCATCACGTCGCTTACGCCGTTGTAGATCCCGTTGCTTCGTTCCGTCCACTCGCCATCCTCCGTACAATCGATCCCTTCCGCGAGCCATGCTTCGGCGCGGGCAATCAATGCCTCATTGCCGGTAATCGTGTACAGGAAGCCAAGAGCAGCCGTCAGCACCCAGCGGTGATTAGGAGTATGGCAGCCACCGGTAAGCATTGCCGGAACCGATTGTTCCAGGAATCGCCTAATATTCCGGCATACGGGCTCCAAACCCGCCCAATCATGCATGTCGAGCAGCTCGTAAAGCTGCGCAAGCCCAACAACGGCAAACGCCGTATCCGGCGGCGAATGCATATTCGTCCAGCCCGGGGAGATCGTGCCGTCGGCATGCTGCTGGCGGACAATAAATGCCGCCGCCCGATCCAGGCTGGCAAGCAGCTTCTCGTCATGATAGTAACGGGAATCCTCATTCACCAGCGCACAGCCCCAAATAGCCATTACGGCTAACGTGCCGGTATGGGTAGCAAACGGAATTCCGCTGTCCGGATCCGCAACCCCGCCATCAAAGCGGCTTTGACTATCGTTTATTTGATTATCCAAGCCTCGCGTAACCCAATCATCGTTAACGGCCACAAGCTTCTCGTACATCGTAATCATCCTTCCAATGGCTCCTTCAAGCCGGCAAGTGTATGTCTGATCGTTGCCAATTCCGCTTCGATCCTATCCGGTATTTCCTCGTACAGCGATTTCCATGGAACAAACAGGTTTTCCTGCTCCGCAAGCTCGTAAGGGACAAATTCGAAGGACGGCGTAAACCGGTGATGCCTCTGCTGATACGCGCGGACCAGCTCATTCGTCTTGTCATCGTATTGCCCCTTGGCCTTATACCATGCCGGCAGCGTCAAGCCGTCCGAACCCGCCCCTTGCTGCGTTGCCGTTCTTGCATGGGGCAGCAGTTCGAATAAGACGGGCAGCGGCGAGAAAGCATGCTTCCCCGGCTGGGAATAGACGCTTATCATCTTTCCTGCGAGGTTCGAGCGGTCCGGCAGCAAAGCCTTCAAGTATTTGCCGTGAAAGCTGGCTTCGGCATCCGCTACCCCACCGTTCCTATCGACGTAAACCCACACATGCTCGAGCTCATACAAATGCTGAATGTCATAATCCCAATAAATAGCGAATTCAATCACATAATCAATACCGTCAGCGAGATGCTCGAACCTGCGCGGAAAGGAAGGGGATTTCTCTCCCCGATGAAGAACAGAAACCCCAACCCGTACCGGGTAAAAGGGTTCCTGTTTATCGAAATATAACCGCGGAGCGTATGCTGCCAATTGGCGGATATCCATCATCTAGCCTCCGATTGCCGCTAGCTTCCCGAGCAGCCGGTCATGGCTAAGCTCGATTTCCTCCGGCGTGCATGCCGCTTTCAGCTCGTACACCTTGACGGGAGCGGCAGCGATAATCGGAAGGAAGCGGTCAAAATAATTCATGTCGCCGCTATGCACGTAAGGGCACCAATGATCCGACAGGCTAACCGTCTCGTGAATATGAATGCCGACGACATGATCCTTAATCGCTTCCATATCGCGGGCGTTATCGTACAGCCCCATCCGTTCCATCATCATGCCATGGCCAAAATCGTACCATAACCCGACGCGTGCGCCTTTCAGCCGGTCGAAGACCGTCTTCGCTTCTCTTAACGTCGGCATTTGATAGCAGCGCGAGCGCGTTTCGATGCCGATGGATACGTCTAAGCCTTTGGCCTCGAGCCGGTCGCATACTTCCTCGAGACTGTCCCCAATCCGGTCAAGATAACGGCCGGCGAACGTTTCCCTGCGCTCGAGCATTTCGCTCCACAGATTCAGATAAGCAGCCGATTCGGGGCCTTGCTCGCTATAGATCTTTTTGAGCTCCTGATCGATGTTGTAGTCGAACGGAACCTCTCCCGGATGGACAACAACCGCCTTCGCGCCATAACGATTCGCGTATTCGGCAGAGCGGAGCAGCAGCTCAATTGAACGCTGACGCTTCTCTTCGTCGTCGAAGCCAAGCAGAACCGAATCGGTTCCGTAATCGGGATCCGCCACATGCGGGAACGTATTATGTACGCTCGACACCCCGATTTCTCCCCGTTCAATCATCGGTTCAATCGTTGACAGCAGCTCGCTCGTCACATTGTAGTTCAGCTCGACGTAACGGAAGCCAAGCTCCCGAATCTCTTCGATCATGCCGCTGCCCGTTTGATGCCTTTTAATATTCCAGCAGGTTGAGAACGAATATTGTCCTTTGTCCTTCCCCATGACTTTCATCCTCCAGATGCGTAGCGGCGTTTGCCGCCTCTTTGGTTAACCTTTTACCGCGCCAAGCATAACGCCGTTTACGAAATAGCGCTGCAGCCACGGGTACACGATCAGGATTGGTACTGTTGCGAAAATAACGCTTGCCGCCTTCAGGCTTTCCGGCTGCAGCATTTGGCGTCCGCTTGCGCCTTCCGCCGCGATCAAATCGGTGACCATGTTGTTCTGAACAAGCTGGTACAGTTTTAATTGGAGCGGATACAACTCCGGGCTTGTAATGTACATCAGCGTATCGGTAAAGCCGTTCCAACGGCCTACCGCATAGAACAAGCTTAGCGTAGCGATAACCGGCATCGACAGCGGCACGATAATGCTCGTTAACGTACGGAAATAAGAGCTGCCGTCGATCTCCGCCGATTCTTCAAGCGAATCGGGAATATTTTGAATAAACGTAATCAGAATAATCAGATAAAATGGGCTGATTAGTCCCGGCAGCACAAGCGCCCAAATCGAGTCGAGCAGGTGCAGATTACGCACGAGCATATATTCCGGAATAATGCCGCCGCTGAAAAACATCGTGATAATGATAATAAACATGACAACCTTGCGGCCTTTTAATTTGGTTTTGGCCAGCGGGTACGCTGCCGCAATCGACATCACCATGCAGAACACGGTGAACAGAACCGTCAGCAAAATCGTAAAGCCGAGTGAACGGATCATCGACATGTCCGTGACTACCTGCTTGTAAGCGCCCCAATTGATTTCCACCGGATAAATACTGACATCGCCTGACATAATAGCGCGCGACGAGCTTAAGGAAATCGCAATTATATGAATAAACGGAGCCAGACATATCAGCACGAATAGAAGTATCGCAAGAGTGTTAATTACGTCAAATGACCGGCTGGCGTTTCGATCTCTCATGTCTTACCGCTCCTTTCCCGTTTTCGATAGCATAGATTACAAAATACTTTGATCCGCCAATTTTTTGGAGGCATAGTTCGCGCCAAGCACGAAGACGAGTCCAACAAGAGCCTGGAATAAACCAACTACGGTAGCAATCGTATATTGCCCGGATTCAATGCCGATACGGTATACGAACGTGCTTAGCACATCCGCGTAATCACGAACGGCGGTATTGCCGATAATGTAAGGACGTTCAAAACCGATTGCAATCATATGCCCCAGGTTGATAATGAGGAGAGTTACGATTGTAGGTTTCAGCGATGGGAGCGTAATGTTCCAGATCTTTCTGAGACGGCCCGCGCCATCCACGTCTGCTGCTTCGAACAATTCCCTGTTAATACCCGTAAGAGCAGCCAAGTAAATAATCGTACCCCATCCGGCACTCTGCCAGACGCCAACGGCCAAGTAGGTAATAAGCCAATCCTTCTTATCCGTCAGAAACGGAATGGCATCAAAGCCAAGCGATGTAATGATGTTGTTGATCATGCCGGACTGCGTACCGAATACCTGCAATACGATACCGCCGATTATGACCCAGGAAATAAAATGCGGAATGTACAAAATCGTTTGCGACAGCTTTTTGAACCAACCTATTTTCAGCTCATAGAGCATAATGGCCAGAAAGAGTGGAGCCGGGAATGATACGATGAGGTCCAAGAAGTTAAGCATCAACGTATTGCGCAGTACCTTGTAAAAGTCCGGCATCGCGAACACTTCCCTGAATCCGTCTAAGCCGATCCATTCGCTGCCGTTAATGCCCTGGAAGAAGTTGAAGTCTTTAAACGCGATCAGAATGCCGTACATCGGACCGTATTTGAAAATAATAAAATAACTTACCGGTAGTATCAGTAGAGCATATAATTGCCAATATCTGCGTAAATACGAGAGTCCTTTCAATGCCATCCACCCCTGTCCGCTTACGATGTGCCGGGAGACGGGAGCCTTATCTCGCTCATCGTCCCCAGGCTTTTATATTGTAGGATCTGCCTCTATTTCATTGCCTCGTAAGCTTTTGTGCGTTCATCCAAAATCGCTTGACCGCCGTTTGCCATGTAATCCTTCATTACGGACTCATAAGTGCTCTCGAATTGGTCCGGCTTCGCCATTGTTGTTTTTACAATGATTTCATTGAGCTTATCTCGCAAAGCCGTGCCGTATTTCGCTTGCGCTTCAATCGGATGATCGAACAGAACAGGCTTGATTGTGTCGGATCTTGAGATGCTGAGCGCTTTGCGTGTCTCATCCTGGTAAGCCTCTGGCATACCGTATACGTAAGCCTCTACGTTCTTGTCCGCATCGCCAAGCTGCTTCCCGTTCGAGATAATCGCCATATCTCCCCAGTTGTAAATGCGGTTTTTCACATCATCCGAAGCATCTGTCTTTACAATGGGAACGCCGTTCTGAAGAGTATAATTCTCGCCTTCGACGCCATTCTGCATGTCGAACAGGTTATTCTCCGATGCCATCCAATCGAGGTATTTAACGGCTTCCACCGCATTCTTGCTGCTCTTAGGAATCATTAAATACATGCCGATTGGCGCATATTCCGGTTTCGGATGCTTGCCTTCCGAGTTGGTATAAACATCAATTGCCGACAGCTTTGCAGCAGGAATATTTTTCTGAAGCGTTGCGTACGTGCCGTCCGCATAGAAAGGATTCATGTCATCCTCGCTGTAGAAACCGATTAAACCTTTTGCGACATCCTCTCCGAGCTTTTTCTTATCCTCGTCAAGACTGAAATCGGCGCTCATAAGCCCTTCGTTGTAGAGCTTGTTCATGAATTGCAGCGCATCCTTGAAGCCTGGCAGCAGCACCGGATAATCATTGGAACCAAGCTGCTGCGTTAAGGTGTATCTTTGTTCCTCTGTCACAGGCTGGATGAAGGACCAGATCAAGGGCTCGAATTGGGCCGGTGCAAGCGCCATGCCAAGCGGAATGACCTTGCCGCCGGTTTGACCCGGGTCTTTTTCCTTAAACGCCTTCAAGGTATTGTAAAGCTCGTCGGTTGTTGTTGGAACCGGAAGGTTCAGCTTATCGAGCCAATCCTGACGGATAAACGACGAGTATTTGCCAAGATGCGAGCGTTTCGCCGGCAGAGCAAACTGTTTCCCTTGATATTGTCCGTAAGCAAGGGTTTCATCGCCAAGGAATTTCTTCAGGTTAGGACCGTATTGATCAAGCAGTTCGCCAAGATCCGTCAGACCGCCTTGCTGCGCGTACCGGTAGAATGTGCCCGAGTCGTAAGTAAATACGATATCCGGAACGTCGCTGCCGCTAGCCATCAGAACGTTCAGCTTCTGAACCTCTTCCGAGCGTGGAATCGGTACGAATTGCACATTGATGTTGTTTGGAGTACCGAATTTGTCCTGTACAAGCTTCGTCAAGTAGTTGTTCGTAATGGTAGAGCCTGCAGGAGAATTGCCTCGGTCGAATACTTCAACCTTTAATGTCGAGGCTTTGCCGCTCGTAGCTTTGTCGCCTCCGTTAGATTCAT
The DNA here is from genome assembly GCF_003399985.2 of Paenibacillus sp. ATY16. NCBI lineage: Bacteria > Bacillati > Bacillota > Bacilli > Caryophanales > Paenibacillaceae > Paenibacillus > Paenibacillus sp. ATY16. The sequence goes on from NZ_NMOK02000015.1 coordinate 294,953, forward strand.
TGGCTTTCTCGTTACCGCCGCTGTTGCTGCATGCGCTGAGCAGCACCGTGCCTACGAGCGTAGCCGTTAATAGAGTGCTGGCTGTCTTTCTACCTTTTCTGCTTTGCTTCATTCGAATCCAACCCCTCTTTCATCCCTTTTCGATTTGCTTCCTGCACCGGGCGATATTTATTGAACACGCTTACATGCATCGCTGCTGCCCCGTGTTTGGGAAGTGCCCTCAGTATGGCATGGACTGCGGGAAAGTGACAATAAACCAGTTTCGACGATGCAAACCATTCCGCCAATGCCTTGCCCCATAAGGATTTTGACGCTTAGAATAAATCATTTTCCCGACATAAACCGTATCGCGAAAAGCCCGTAATAAAGCCGTTTCCCGTGATAAACTTTGCGTTGTAAAAAGAAAACAACGGCTGTCCGAATAGATTGCTTTATCCGGAACGCCGCTGTCCTCATCATTTAATCGTTAGCTTTATCATCCGTAATGGTCTCATCGCGATTGCCCTGTGCGCCAATAAGAGTTGTTGAAGGACGCATCTTCAGCTTGCGGAATTCGCCCGGCGTTACGCCCGTCAACCGTTTGAACACCCGTCCGAACGTTATAGAGTTAGCATAACCAACCTGAAGGGCAATATTTTGCACCGTCTCGTCCGTTTCCGCGAGCAGACGCTCCGCCTGCTGCATCCGCAGCTGTACGAGAAAATCAACAAATTTCATATCGTACTCCAGCTTGAACAAATGGCTGGCGTATTTGCCGGATATTTCGAACTTGTCGCTTAAATGCTTGAGAGACAAATCCGGATCGGCAAAGTTCTCTTGGATATAAGCTCTAATCTCGGTAATCATCGTCTTATAGCCTTTGGTCTGGCTCATCGCGACATACGTATCATATACTTGTATCAAATAATCCGAAAGCTGTTCTTTCATCTCGCTAAGCGTTGTCGCGCCTCTTAATCCTGCCAGCACTTCCGAAATACGGGCCTCGTCCAAGCATTCGTTCAGCGTGTCCGACAGCTCCTTCAGCTCCCGGCTTAGCATCTGCAGGAAAAGCTGGACTAACGATAAAATATCTTCGTCTTTCATGACGTCCGTCTCGAAATGCTTGAACAGCTGCTCGATCGTATCCCGCCAGCTTTCATTGGTCAGCCGGAATTCTTGCACGCAATTGGTACATTGCTGCGTGTAATTGAACATGCCGCGCGGTTGCTCCCGAGGAATATCGCCGCTGAACGTAATCGCCTCTTGGCCTATCGCGAATTGGTATTCCATGCCGTTCAACGCATCGCGATAGGAGCCGTCTATTCCGTTCCAGTCTTTCACGATGGAGCCAATGCCCAAAGCTAGGTTAAAACGCAAATGTCCCTCTACCCATTCCCTGGCCACTGCAGCCGTCTTGCGAAGCTGAGTCAGCATGTCGGAATCGACAGCTCCGTCGCCGGAAGCGAATACGAACGTAATCCGGTCGGATGCCGACCATTCTCCCCAGCCTTGCAGGCCTTCGTTATTCGCCAGCTCCTGCATCACGTTGCCAAGCGCGAACTTTAATACATTCTGCTCATGAAGCGTATTATCCGCCTGGAATTCCTCGTACTTGTTCAGCCTTGCGACCATAACCGCGAATCGTCCTTTATCCGGCAAAAGATTCAGCCTGCGAAGCCGTTCCACCATCTGATCGCTGCGCTGTCCGCTAATAAGCTCGTTGAACAGCTGCCTGCGCTGGAGCACAACGCTTTCGCGCTGCTCCTTCTCATGATCGCGGGATTGGACGATGAGATTCTCGAGCGCGCGGTCAATCATCGTCAGATCATCGAGATTAACCGCCGTGCCGTCGCTCCCCCGCAGGTGCAGCGCTTGAATCCGGTTCATCATTAGCCTGATCGGCTTATAATTCCGCCGGGTTACCCAAATAATATAAACAATGGCAACCCCAAAGGTCAGGACAGCGATAATAACCCATACATAAGAGACAACCGAAACCCAACTCATCAAATGCCCGGCTTGAAGACCGCTCTCGAAGGTCCAGCCAAGCGGCTGCGAGGCAATCGTTGTCAGCACGTTGCCGCCGGAAGCCGTACCGTTATCTCCCGGATACACGGGCTGCTTGGCCGAATCGGTAATCCGCATGAACGATACTTGGTGGTTCGTCATGCTTCCGATCATCTGCCCGACATTATAAAGATTGATGTTAATCACGAGGATGCCGTCCTTGCCGAATGGCAGCGGCGTCTCCTTGTACATCGAAATGACCTTTACCGGCTTCAAGCCGTCGTATTCCTTGAATTCGCGGCTTGCCGACCAGCCCTTGTAATCGCGGGATTCCTCCGCCTTGCTCAGGAAATCCCTGTCGCCAAACTCGGACAAATCGGTCTCGCCGCTGGACGTCAGGACAACATTATCCGACTTCCTGTACAAATAAATCGATTCGACCAGGTCGTTATCCTCAATCAGCGACCGCAGGCTATGAACCACATTATATTTGATCGTTGTGGATTCGGAAGAACCGTTCAAATAAGCCGCATAGCTCTTGTTCGACTCGACTTCCCCCAGCACATTAAATTCCACTTCATGAATGGACCGTTCCACGCTGTCTACGACATAGCCGGTCGTAATGCGGTCTGCCTTGGCCGTCTCTGACCGGGATATCTCATTAACTGCGATAAAAGACAAGAAAATGATCATGGATACGGTCAGCACCAGGATCGGAAAATAAGAAACGAGCAGTCGTATATACCAATTGTTCAGCTTGAGCATGTTTTTCCTCCTGCCGCGCCCGACTCTGCATGTAAGCGTTGTCACAATCATTAGCCTAAATGAGTAAAGCGGTTTACTTGCCTACATTGTAGCATGGCTCACCTTGATTCGAAACCGTTTCGACAGCAAAAGTTTAAGATTTCATTTCGATATTCTAATTTTCATGTGGCGTTCATATCCTCTATTTGTCCCTCTTTTTCCGTTCATCCATTTAAATTATCAGATTTGCGTGAAGATTGGATGAATTTTTATAACTTGGATTGATTTCGGTTTCATAACGTTTTATAAAGAGGATAAGTGCAAATTTTTTTCTATCATTTGCTACTTTAATTAAGCTAATAGGAGATGATTGGATGGACGCTACAGTTCCTAACGCAGGTAAATGCCCGGTGATGCATGGAAGCGCTACAAGCTTCAAATCTAGTGGTACTTCAAATAGAGATTGGTGGCCCAATCAGCTGAACCTTAACATTCTGCACCAGCATGACAGAAAATCGAATCCTATGGGTGAAGACTTTGATTATGCCGAAGAATTCAAGAAGCTTGACTACCAGGCTCTTAAACAGGATCTTCGCAATTTGATGACGGACAGCCAAGAATGGTGGCCTGCCGATTACGGACATTACGGCCCGTTCTTTATCCGCATGGCTTGGCACTCCGCGGGTACATACCGGACAGGCGACGGACGCGGCGGTGCCGGCAGCGGTACGCAGCGCTTTGCTCCGCTCAACAGCTGGCCGGACAACGGTAACCTGGATAAAGCCCGCCGTCTGCTCTGGCCAATCAAGCAAAAGTACGGCAATAAAATATCCTGGGCAGACCTGATGATTCTGACAGGCAATGTCGCGATTGAATCCATGGGCGGCAAAACGTTTGGATTTGGCGGCGGACGAGCGGACGTCTGGCATCCGGAAGAAGATATTTACTGGGGTAATGAAAAAGAATGGCTGGGCGATAATCGTTACACCGGCGAACGCGATCTGGAAAATCCGCTTGCCGCCGTGCAAATGGGCCTCATCTACGTGAATCCCGAAGGTCCTAACGGAAATCCGGATCCTGCCGGAAGCGCCCGCGACATTCGGGAAACGTTCGGCCGCATGGGCATGAACGATGAAGAAACCGTCGCGCTTGTCGCCGGCGGACATACCTTCGGCAAGGCACATGGAGCAGGCGACGCTTCTCTAGTTGGTCCCGATCCTGAGGCGGCTCCTCTCGAAGCGCAAGGTCTTGGCTGGCTGAGCACGCATGGCTCAGGCAAAGGCCGCGATGCCATCACAAGCGGCGTTGAAGGCGCTTGGACGCCAAATCCGACACAATGGGATAACGGCTTTTTCGATATGCTGTTCGGTTACGAATGGGAGCTGTCGAAGAGCCCCGCGGGCGCGCATATTTGGGTCGCTATCAACCCTGACGAGAATCATCTTGCGCCGGACGCCGAAGACGCATCCGTCCGCGTTCGAACCATGATGACTACGGCCGACATGGCTTTGCGCGTTGATCCCGAATACGAAAAAATCGCCCGCCGTTACCATCAGAATCCGGAAGAGTTCGCGGACGCTTTCGCCCGCGCTTGGTTCAAGCTGACTCACCGCGACATGGGACCTCGCGACAGGTATCTCGGACCTGAAGTTCCGGCTGAAGAGCTGATCTGGCAGGATGTTGTACCGGCCGTTGACTATACCTTGTCCGATGAAGAGATTGCCGAGCTGAAAACGAAAATCCTCGACTCGGGGCTCACCATCAGCGAGCTGGTGACGACGGCTTGGGCATCGGCCAGCACCTTCCGTATTTCGGATATGCGCGGCGGCGCCAACGGAGCCCGTATCCGTCTTGCTCCGCAGCAGGATTGGGAAGTCAATCAGCCGCAGCAGCTTACTAAGGTCATAACGATCCTCGAAGGGATTCAAGAGGACTTGGATAAGAAGGTCAGCATCGCCGACCTGATCGTGCTTGGCGGCAGTGCCGCAGTCGAAAAAGCCGCGCAGGAGGCAGGCTTTAACGTTACGGTTCCATTCTCCCCTGGCCGCGGCGATGCCACGCAGGAGCAAACCGATGAAGAGAGCTTCGCGGTGCTCGAGCCAGTTGCCGACGGCTTCCGCAACTATCTGAAGAAGACGTACAGCGTATCCGCCGAAGAGCTTCTGGTAGACAAAGCTCAGCTGCTGAACCTGACTGCACCGGAGATGACAGTCCTTGTTGGCGGCCTTCGCGTTCTGGGCACCAACCACGGCGGCACCCAGCATGGCGTATTCACCGATCGCGTTGGCACCCTTACCAACGACTTCTTCGTGAAGCTGCTCGACATGAACATTGCTTGGGAGCCTCGGGATGGCGGCGTATATTACGGCCGCAACCGGACGACTGGCCGGGTTGACCGTACCGCAACGAGAGTGGATCTCGTGTTTGGCTCGAACTCCATCCTTCGCGCGATTGCCGAATTGTATGCGCAAGACGACAACCAAGAAAAATTTGTGCGCGACTTTGTTGCCGCTTGGGTAAAGGTCATGAACGCGGACCGTTACGATCTTCGGGTGAACTAATTCTTTCTAATATAAACAGCCTGCCTGAGAATCTCGGGCAGGCTGTTTCATTTGCTTGCCCGCCGTGGGCCTCATGCCGCTATGCAGCAGGCTTTTTGCCTGCTATGCACCCTTTCCTTGCCTCACCGGCTAAAAAAATGTCCCTATGATCTATAATCCCGTCCTGTTTCTCAATGACTGGAAATGATTAACTATACGTGAAAACACATTCAAATCGAAGGGTTGGTGTATGAATGAAATCGAAGTTTTTTGTAAGCGGTATCAAAAGCTTGATGCTGTTCCTTGTATTGCTGCTTGTCCTGCCTGTGGCGGCAAACGCAACTGCCTCAACGCAAAGCAGCAACTTTTACAACGTGATTTTCCAAGACGGCGCTGATCCGTGGATCTACAAGCATACCGACGGCTTCTATTACTTCACCAAAACAACGGGAGGCGACGTGACGATCTGGAAATCCAGCTCGCTTACCGGAGTTGACGCCGGCGCCAAAAGAGTGATCTCTACCGGCTGCTGCAATGTCTGGGCTCCCGAAATTCACTACATCAACGGAGCCTGGTATATCTATTACGCCAAGGATGACGGCAACAACGATAATCACCGGATGTACGTTCTGGAGAATACCTCCGCCGATCCAATGACGGGTACTTGGTTAAACAAGGGACAAATTACCGACTCTACAAACCGTTGGGCAATCGACGGAACCGTTCTGCAAGTAAATAACAATCTGTATTTCATATGGTCTGGCTGGGAAGGCACAGCAAATGTCTCGCAAAAACTGTACATCGCCCATATGAGCAATCCGTGGACGATCGACTCGGCCCGGGTTGAAATTGCGCATCCGACCTATTCCTGGGAAACCAATACCTCTCCTTCCGTTAACGAAGGACCTCAAGTCATCGTCCGCAACGGCGTCATCAGTCTTGTCTATTCGGCAAGCGGAAGCTGGACAGATGGTTATTGCTTAGGCCTTGTTACGGCTAATACGAGCAGCAACCTGCTGCAAGCTTCCTCCTGGACCAAACGGAACCAGCCGATCTTCCAATCAGGCAACGGTCTGTACGGCCCCGGCCACCATTCCTTCACGACATCACCCGACGGTACGGAGGACTGGATCGTCTATCATACGGCGAAGTACTCCGGCGCGGGCTGGAATAGGGAAATCCGGGCACAAAAGTTTACCTGGAACGCGGACAACACGCCAAATCTCGGGGCGCCCGCAGCTCCGAATACTCCAATCGCCATTCCTTCGGGAGACACGGGCCGCGTCCGTTATGAAGGCGAAGCAGGCGTATTCGGAGGCGCCGCTTACGCTTCCTCGAGCCAGAACGGTTCTGGCGGAAACAAAGCCGGCCATATCGATACGGCGAGCAGTTACGTGGAATTCGACGTTTACGCCGCGGCTGCGGGAGATTATGTGATGTCGGCCCGGACAGGTAACGGGACGACGGGACTGGATTGGTCCTATTTGGTTCTTACGGTTAATAACACAAGCTCCAGCAATCTATATATTGCGAACAAAGGCTGGGAAAACTGGGGAGCTTCGGTCGCACGCCTTACGCTGAATGCAGGCTGGAACAAAATCCGCTTCTCCAAAGGGGACGGCTATGGCGAGCTTGATTGCTTCGACCTGTTCCCGGCTAGCCCGGCCGTTATCTCCGGCGCTGTATACAAGCTGATTAATCCGATTAGCGGCAAGGCGTTGGATGTTGCGGGCGGAAGCACGGCTGACGGGGCGAATGTGCAGATATGGGATGATTTGGCATGACGTCTCCGGCGGCGCAACTGCGGCGGGCACCAACGTTCAAATCTGGCAGGACTACAATAATGCCGCTCAAACGTGGCAGCTGATACGCAAGTAAGTTGTCAAATTAGAAAAAACGCAACCGTTCCCGGTTGCGTTTTCCTATTCGTACATGGCAAGGACGGCCTTTGCTTGCTGTACGATTTTTTCGATCAAATGGTCCGGCTGTTCCAGCATCATGGCGCCGCCAAAGCCAAGGACATATTCCACGACTTCCTGCTCCGTATTAAAGCGAAGCGTTACCGGGACCTTACCGTCCACAGCCGGTGTAGCCGTGCCCAGCTTCTCTGCAAACCGATCCGTGAAGGCCATTCGGCCTAGTATGGACGGATCCGCAAGAACCTTTATTTCTATGGAAGGAAGCGAACCGGCAAAATCCAGCTTGCTCTGCTTCCAGTATACACCAAGATCGAAATCGTCAGGCCGGGAAAACAACTCTTCCGTAGCTTCCGCCCTCGCAATTCTCGATACCCTGAAGCTCCGGAAATCTCCGTCTTCATTCATGGCTACCAAATACCAGGAGCTGCCTTTTGCCACAAGCCCCAAAGGACTTACCGTCCTTTCCGAACTGGTCCCATCGGCTTTCCGATAAGTTATTTTGAGCCGGGTGTCCTCCCATAATGCTTTTTGAATCGTTAGCAAAGCTTTATTCTTATCCTCGGCGGGCTTCCACGTTCCCGTATCCATATAAATTTTCTCCATATAATGCAATGCTTCGCTTTTGGAGGAGTCGGGCAAGGAAGCCAGCAGCTTCTGACGGATATCGAGTCCCTTTATCTCCACGCCTAGATCCTTCAGCATTTGTTCGGCGGGAAGAATAAACAAAGCCTTTGTATCCTCCAGCTTCAGACCGCTTAAGTAGCTCCGGAAATGATCCATCAATCTCCAACCGCCTGTTTTCCCCCGGTCCGCTATAACAGGTACGCCGGAAAGGCTAAGCGCATCCATGTCGCGGAGAATAGTCCTGTCCGACACCTCAAGTCTTTTGGCAAGCTCCTTGGTCGTTAATATTTCATTATTCTGGAGCAAAATCATAATACTAAGCAGACGGTCTGCCCTCATATCCATTCACCTTTGCTTATTTATATATGACAAAAGATGTCGTCATTATAGTTTACAATGAAAAGAGAATCAACCCATTGCAACACCATTCTTTTTAGGAGGCAACCAAAATGAAACCTTTGCATGGAAAAATCGCGCTGGTAGCAGGAGGAACGCGCGGAGCCGGGCGTGGCATTGCCATTGAATTGGGAGCGGCAGGCGCAACGGTGTATGTCACGGGGCGCACGACTCGGGCGCAAGTATCCGAGTACAACCGGCCGGAAACCATTGAGGAAACAGCGGAGCTAGTTACGAATGCGGGCGGACACGGAATTGCCGTACAGGTGGATCATCTGATTCCCGAACAGGTGCAGGCTTTGGCGAACCGCATTGAGCAGGAGCATGGACGGCTTGATATTCTGGTCAATGATATATGGGGCGGCGAAAATCTCGTGGAATGGAATACTCCGGTATGGGAGCATTCGCTGGATAAGGGGCTGCGCATGCTGAGACTCGCCATTGATACTCATCTGATTACGAGCCATTTCGTTCTTCCTCTCCTCATTAAGAACAAGAACGGGCTGATTGTCGAGATGACGGACGGAACTGCCGAGTACAATCGGGATCATTACAGATTGTCGATGTATTACGATTTGGTCAAAAACTCCATCAATCGCATGGCTTGGGCGCTGGCTCAAGAAGTGAAGCCCCACGAATGCACGGCTGTTTCCTTGACGCCCGGCTGGCTTCGTTCCGAACTCATGCTGGAAATTTTCAAGGTGACGGAGGAGAACTGGAGGGAAGGTGCTTCCGAGGATCCTCATTTTATTATTTCCGAATCGCCCCGCTACGTGGGACGTGCCGTCGCTGCTCTTGCGGGAGATTCGGAAGTAAGCCGCTGGAATGGACAATCCCTGTCAAGCGGCCAGCTTGCGCAGGTGTACGGCTTCACGGACGTGGATGGTTCACAGCCCAACTGCATGCCTTATCTGGTTGAAGTTATCGAGGCTGGCAAGCCGGCGGATACTACTGGTTATAGATAACATTTTTATATTTACGCAAAAAAAATGCCTCAATATATTTCATCCGTTCAAATGATACAAACAGTTTAACAAGCATTGGCTTCTTTTTATTCCCAATCAAGGTTAAACACAACCGGAGCATTTTGAATGTTTCTGGAGAAGCGCTAGCGTTCGCTTTTACTCTCGGGATTCCTACCTTAAATAATATAGATAAAGGAATCCCGGAGTAATGGCGATCGGAAGAACATTCAAATGCGCAGGTTGCTGTTAAACCGGCCCTACTGCCGCTTCATCCTTCTCTGCCTTTGCCACGGAAAGAGGCAGCCCTAGATTCCCGCGCAGCGTGCCGCTCTCGTATTCGGTACGGAACAGTCCCCGCCGCTGCAGCTCGGGAACGACGAGCTCGATAATATCTTCGAATCCGCCGGGGAAATACGGCGACATAATATTGAAGCCGTCCGCTCCCTCATTCAGGAACCATTCCTCCAGCTGATCGGCAATCTGCGAAGGCGTTCCGACGATCTCGCGGTGTCCGCGGGCGCCGGCAATCCGTTCGTACACGGCGCGGATCGAAGTTAAATTCTCGCGCTTTGCAATATCCCGGATAATATTGTACCGTATGCGCGGATTGGTCTTGTCTTCAATCGAGCTGATATCCGGCAGCGGCTCATCCACATCGTAACCGGACAAATCGATATTGGTGAAGCCCGACAGATATGCCAGACCTACCTCCGGAAGAATGTAGCCGTTCAGCTCCTTCTGCTTCGCCAGCGCTTCCTCTTCGGTCCTGGCGACCGTAATGAAGACGCCCGGCATAATTTTCAGCTCATCCTTTTCCCGTCCGTATTTGGCGAGCCGCCCTTTCACGTCCCGATAGAAAGCCTGCGCCTCCTCCAGCGTCTGCCAGGCCGTAAATATAACCTCGGCCGTCTTGGCTGCCAGTTCCTTGCCGGACTCGGATGAGCCGGCTTGCACGATAACCGGGTTGCCATGCGGGCTGGCCGGATTATCAAGCGTGCCCGTTACTTTGAACCATTTTCCGTCATGGTCGACGGGATGCACTTTATCAACATCAAGAAAACGTCCTTGTTCCTTGTCAATAACAAGCGCATCGGCGCCGATGGATTGCCACAGCTTCTGGACAAGCTCAACAAATTCCTCGGCCCGCTCGTACCGGCTTGCATGCTCCAGATGCTTATCCTTGCCAAACAGGTAGGATTCATTGTCATTGGCGGAGGTTACGACATTCCAGGCTGCGCGGCCGCCAGACAAATGGTTGATCGAACCAAACTTGCGAGCGACATGGAAAGGTTCGTTATAAGTGGTCGTTAAGGTAGCGGCTAACCCGATTTTCTCCGTAACGGCTGCTAGCGCCGAGATTAGAACAACCGGATCCAGCTTAAGCGCGGAGCTGGAATGCTCATTCAGATTGGAGCCAAAGCCGTCCGCGAAAAAGATCATGTCGAACTTGGCCCGCTCCGCCGTCTTGGCGATCTCCGTCAAATAGGCCAGATCAAAGGTGCGGTCTGCTCCGGAATCCGGATGTCTCCAGCTCGCCACATGATGTCCAGGCAGCATGATAAAAGCCCCAAGCTTCATTTGTCTTACCGTCATCTTCACCACTCCATCTCTTCTTTATATAATAAGCTTTCCTTTACTTCTTCGCGTAGGAATTAAACTCGTTGGTGTACAAGTCTTCCGCCTTAACCTGGCCTTTCTTCAAATCGCCGTTAGCTACGAGCCAATCAATCCAGACCTGATATTCGCCCGGCGTTATAACGCCTCCGGCCTTCGCAATTCCGGTGCTCTTCCAATATTTCAGATTTTCGGTTGGCTCGTTGGGATCGCGCTTTTTGATTATGGCTTCGAACCGCTGAATGACCTCTTCCCGCGGAGTCGTGCGCGCCCATTCGATCGCCTTGGCCACGCCTTCAACAAACTGCCTCACCGTGTCCGTGTTCTTCTTGATATAATCCTCCCGGAAGAAATAATCGCCTGCCGTAAACTCCGTCTTGTAGACGTCCGTATCCTTAAAGAGCTCAACAATGCCCCCTTTGTCCAGGGCGCGGTCTCTTGCGATACCGCTCATAAGCACAACGTCAATCTGTTTGCTGCGCAAAATTTGTTCGGCATTGGCGGACGGAATCGTCACAAGCGTCACTTGTTCGATTTCCTTTTCGGTCAAGCCGCCTCTCCTTAAATAATCCTTCGTTACGAATTCCAAATGGGCTCCCAGCGTATTGACGCCAACCTTCTTACCTATAAAATCTTTCGGCGATTTAATCGGGCTGTCTGCCCGCACGTAAGCGCCGATGTAAGTATTCTTATCGCTTCCGTATGAGCCGATAACGGATTTGATCTTTACGTTTTGCGAGATGGATTTGATTATCGCCCCGTTAAAAGCCGAACCGAAATCAATCTGTTTCGTTGCCGTCAATTGAATGCTTTCCGGTCCGCCCGTCGTGCTCCCGATCGATTCCAGCTCCAAATCGCCGAGATACCCCAAATCCTTCGCCAGCTCAGGGAACGATACGCTTCCCGGCGCCGAATTGTACTGGAGCACCTTGTCTTCTTCCCCCGACTTCGCTTTGCTCTCGGAGCAGCCTGCAAGCAGCGCGCTAACTAAGCCCATCGTTAACAAAAAAGCATGAACGTGAGTAAATCGTTTCTTCATAAGACCCTCTCCCGACCTCTTCATATTTATTAATGCGATTGCTGCGGCTGCTTGCTGTATGGATGAACCGGAACGGATAAGCCCAGATTCCCCCGCAACGTATGGCTTTCGTATTCCGTGCGGAACAATCCTCGGCGCTGCAGCTCCGGAATAACTAGCTCCACAATGTCGTTTAAACCTTCGGGGAACGTAGGCGGCATGATATTGAACCCGTCGGCTCCGTCATTCAAGAACCATTCCTCCAGCTGATCCGCAATCTGAGCGGGCGTGCCTACTATTTCCCGGTGACCCCTTGCACCCGCGATAAATTCGTACACCTCGCGCAGCGTGCTTAAGCCTTCCCGCTCGGCAAGTGCGCGTATGATATTCGTGCGGGTTCGCGGGTTTGTCTTATCCTCGTCCTCCCCGCTTTCCGGAAGCGGCGCATCCACATCGTAACCGCTCAAGTCGACGCCGATAAAATTCGATAAGTACTCCAGACCAACCTCAGGCGAAATATAGCTGTTTAACTCCTTGCGTTTCGCAATCGCTTCGGCTTCGGTGTGCGCGACCGTAATAAACACGCCCGGCATAATTTTCAGATCATCCGGCTGGCGTCCGTATTTGGCGAGGCGTCCCTTTACGTCCCGGTAGAAGGCCTGCGCTTCCTCCAGCGTCTGCCAGGCGGTAAATATGACCTCGGCCGTCTTCGCGGCAAGCTCTTTCCCCGCCTCCGAGGATCCCGCCTGCACAATAACGGGATAACCTTGCGGCGTCGACGGAGCATCCAGCAGACCTTGTACTTTAAACCATCCCCCTTGGTGATCAACGGGGTGCACCTTGTCAACGTCCAGGAACCGGCCATTCTCCTTGTCGATAACAAGCGCTTCCTCTTCGATGGAGAACCAGAGCTTCTTCGTTAATTCAACGAATTCTTCCGCCCTTTCGTAGCGACGAGCATGTTCGAGATGCTTTTCCTTGCCGAACAGCTGCGCCTCCTTCTCGTTGCCCGAAGTCACTACATTCCAGCCGGCGCGTCCCCCGGATAAATGGTCGATAGCCGCGAACTTGCGCGCTACCTGGAACGGCTCGTTATAAGTGGTCGTAAGAGTCGCCGTCAGACCGATATTCCGGGTGACTGCCGCAAGGGCCGAGATAATGATCAGCGGATCAAGCTTAATGGTTGAGGTAGCAAAGTTGCCTAGGCGCTTGAGGCCAAGGATATCCGCGAAAAAAATCATATCGAACTTGCCCCGTTCCGCCGTCTGCGCCAGCTCCTTTAAGTACTCCAGATCCAAGGTCCGGCGAGGATCCGTGGACGGATAACGCCAGCTGGCCACATGATGGCCCGGCAGGTTAAAGAAGGCTCCAAGCTTCATTTGTTTTTTGGTCACACTCACCACTCCTAGTATTCCTATATTTTTAATCAACTTTAAAGTAAAAAAATATCCGCTTCGTTTATACTTGCTGCTTCCATTTGGACAATTTACGTTCCAGCACGCTTAGTCCCTGATTAATCAACAAGCCAAGCAAAGCGATCGTGAGGATACCGGCAAACATTTCGGGGATTTGAAAGTTATATTGGGAATACGTGATAAGGTAGCCGAGTCCTTCCTTGGCGCCTACCATCTCGGCGGCGATAAGGACGAGAATCGCTCCGGTTCCCGCCATCCGGATTCCGGTAAAGATCGTAGGCACCGACGCCGGAAGTATAACTTTGAGGAACAGCTTATAAGACGAGAGATTCATGGACCGGGCTGATTTGATCAGCAGCGGATCAACGTTGCCGACGGCGGCGATCGTGTTCAGAAGAATCGGCCATGTGCAGGCGAACAAAACGATGGCGATTTTGGATGTCTCTCCGATGCCGAGGATGAGCATAAACACGGGAAGCAAAGCAAGCGCCGCCGTGTTGCGGAACAATTCCATAACCGGATTAAGCAGCTCCCTCGCAAGTGGATACCAGCCAATCGCAAGCCCTAACGGAATGGCGATAACAAGAGCCAGAGCAAATCCGCTTAACGAACGAATCATGCTCGCCGCAAAATGATGGAACAGCTCGCCGGACACTATCAAATGCCACAACGCCTGAATGACATCGGAGAACGGGGGCAGGAAAGCCGGATCAGCGAAGCCCGCGAGGGGAGCAAACTGCCAGACCAGCGCCAGTAGAATCAGGACGATAGACTGCTTGAACAGCTTGCGGATATTAAGCGAAATGCCCAGCTTGATCTTTCTAGTCTGCAAGGGTCTAGGAACCGCTTTTACATTTTCCATTTCGATACGCTCCTTTCGTTAATCCCTTAGATGTACGCGCCTTGGTACTCCAGCTCATGCAATAAGCTCCATACCTCGTGCCGCGCTTTTACAAACTCCGGATTGGAGCGGATGTCCGCATCATCCAGCCGGTGCTTCAAGGGAATATCGACGATCTTCTTCACCGTACCCGGACCGGGAGTCAGAACAACAACGCGTTCTCCCAGGTATACCGCTTCGTCAATGCCATGCGTGATGAAAATAATCGTTTTTTTCGTTTTCTGCCAGATCCGAAGCAGCTCGCTTTGCAAGGTTTCCCGGGTCTGCGCGTCAAGCGCCGCGAACGGTTCATCCATTAACAGAACATCCGGGTTAAAAGCAAGGCTTCTGGCAATCGCTACGCGCTGCTTCATGCCTCCGGACAATTCATGGGGATACCGGTTAGCGAAGGCACTTAGTCCAACCAACGCCAGAAAATGCTCCGCCAATTCCCTCCGCTCATGCTTCGGGATGCCTTTTGCCTCCAGTCCGAACTCGATATTCCCTCTTGCCGTCTTCCAAGGAAATAAAGCATATTGCTGAAAAACAATCCCTCTGTCGAGGCCGGGACCGGTAATTTCTTTCCCGTCCATGTAGATACGTCCGCTAGTTGGAAGCGACAGACCGCTAATGAGATCAAGCAGGGTTGATTTTCCGCAGCCGCTTGGTCCTACCAAGGTAATAAACTCGCCTTCCTTGACGGTAAAGCTCAAATCCTTAACCGCCGTAAATTGTTGTGTCGCTCCTTTTTGTTTCGGATCGCGCACGATAAAGCTTTTTGCCACATTCTCGAATCGAAGCTTTTCTAGTGCCGGCATCTCTCTCACCCTTTCTCTTTTACCCGGAAAGAACAAAAAAACGCAGCCGACCACAACGTGAGTTGGTCTTCTGCGCTTCCAGTTGCCCGGTCAGCGGTTCGTTTGTATGGATGGTTCATCCAATAGGTGCCAATTAATACCAAGTAAAACCATGAGATTAATATAGCATAAACTTTTTGGTTGTCAATATAGGCCATTTAGGCCAATTTTAAAGTCCCAAGCAACGATTGCGCGACCTCGTCAACAATGTCCGAAATCGCAAAAAACCGCCTTCTCCTTGGAGAAAGCGGGTTCCTATTCGCAATTATTGCCGGCCTAAAAATGCCGCTACTTCGGCGAGGCGGGAAGCATAACCCCACTCGTTATCGTACCAGGCTGCAACGGATAAAAGTCCGCCTTGTACATGGGTCAACGGCAGATCGATAATCGAAGAATGGGAATCGCCTACGATACGCGAGGAAGCCCACTCCCCTTCCAGCACATCAAGAACTCCGTTAAGCGGGCCTTCCTGCGCGGCTTTACGGAACATATCGTTAATTTCCTGAGCGGTACACGGCTTCTCCGTAACCAGATTCAGCTCCGCGATGCTTCCGGTACGCGTCGGAATCCGATAAGCTTTGCCCGTAATTTGCAGATCCGGCCAAATAAACTTAAGCGCCTTTGCCGCCCCCGAAGAGGATGGAATAATATTTTCAGCGGCAGCCCAGGAATCCCTGCGGTCTCTCATCGGCTGATCGGTCAGCGATTGCGTATTCGTATAGGAATGCACCGTCGAGAATAAGCCGTATTGAATGCCGAAGTTTTCCCGGACCAGCTTAACAACGGGAGCAAGCGCGTTGGTCGTGCAGCTCGCCATGCTGATGATTTTGTGCTTCTCCGGATCAAAGCTGTCGAGATTGATCCCTTTCAGCAATACCGCATCGCAATCGTCAAGGGTTTTGCTTGGTCCGCTGACGAGAACGCGCTTCGCGCCGCGCTCCAGGTGAAGCTCCGCTACCTGTCTCGTCACCGCGCGCCCCGTACAGTCGATGACGAGCCCAACGCCAAGCTCGCTCCAATTCGGAATTTCCTGCGACGAGTTCAAATACAGAATGGAACGATCGCCGATTTTGATCGTTCCCTCTGTGCCAGCAACGGGCTCCGGCCAACGCTTGTAGTTCGTATCGACTTCAAAAAGAGCTGCAAGCGTGGCTTCGTCTTTTATATCGGAGATGGATACCGGCACAAACAACTGGTCCTGCAAAGCTACCCGAAGAAGTTGTCTGCCGATCCGTCCAAAGCCGAAAATAGCAATATTGTTCATGTTCCGCTCCTGCCTGCGCATCGTTGGCGCAATCGAATTTTTACCTAATAAAAAGTTAAAGGTTATTCCTTCAGCCAAGCGTTCGCCAGCAGCATCGCTCCGCGGGCGGCAGCCGTGTCTGCCAGGGCATTCAGCATGACAAAATCGTGAATCGTTCCTTGGAAGCGCACCTGCGTAACCCGCACGCCAGCCTCGCGAAGCTTATTGGCGTATGCCTCGCCTTCATCGCGAAGAACGTCCGCTTCGCCCGTAATGATCAGAGCCTGCGGCAAGCCGGCAAGCTGCTCGGTTGTCGCGCGCAGCGGCGAGGCATAGATTTCCTCCCGTTCCTCGCGGTTTGTCGTATATTGATCCCAGAACCAGGCCATAGCGTCCCGGCGAAGGAAGTAACCCGTCGCGAATTCCTTGTAGGATTCGGTCTCATTCCCTGCATCCGTAACCGGATAGAAAAGCAGCTGTTTATGAATCTGAGGTCCTTTGCGTTCTTTTGCCATAAGCGTTATCGCAGCCGTCATGTTGCCGCCAACGCTGTCCCCCGCCACGTAAAGCCGGCTTGTATCCAGGCCATGCTCTTCGCCGTTCTCCGCTATCCATTGCAGGGCAGCATAAATTTCTTCGATCGCTGCCGGGTATTTAGCCTCCGGCGACAAGCTGTAATTCGGGAACACAACGGCAGCCTCCGCTCCAACCGCCAGCTCGCGGATAAGACGGTCATGCGTATGGGCGTTGCCAAACACCCATCCGGCACCATGAATATAGAGAATAGCCGGGAGCTTCTTTGGGGCATCGGGAACGCGGAGAATGCGGATCGATACCTGCCCGCTTGGTCCGCCCTCAATCGTCAGATCGGTGATGTCGACAGACGGCTTCGCAATATCTCCGGCCTGAACGTTATCTACCGTTTCGCGGCCCTTTTCCGGACCAAGATCGAACAAATACGGCGGATTTGCCGTATCCTGCGCGAATTTCAAAGCCTCCGGCTCCAGCACGATTTTCTTGCCAGCGTTTTTTTCTGTCATCTCTACCTCTCCTCACATGATTGGATTGCATCCGATATGGACTTCCTATACTTAATCACCGTTATGCCAGGAATTGAATCCGGCGATGTCCTCCTAGAGGGAAAGGAATATCAATCTATAGTCTAGGATAAGATGTCGTCGGAATATAGTGATAATTTTACTATTTTATTGTTAGAAAGAGTCCTATGGTTTGTAAATTCTATATAAATAAAAACCGGTACGACGAAAGAACCGCGCGTACCGGCTTCATTTATTGTACTTGGACTTAGCCAAAGGGATGAGCCAAATCTCCTGCAAACAGAACAACAACCGCGGCAGCTATAACGAGGTTCAGAACAGCCGGGAACATTTTTCCAAACGGGTGCTTTACTCTCAGATGCGACAGAATCGCAAATAACATGGTAATTCCAATCCAAACCCCCGACCAGCCTACCATGCCGGGATACCAGTAGCCAAAAAGGAGTCCAACAACCCCAAGCAGCTGAACAAGTCCCGTAACCACGCGGAACCATTGCGGCAGCTTGATCGAATCAAACAGCTCTACCTGATGTTTAGCTCCCGTAAGTTTTGTAATTCCGAAGAAAACCATCGAGAACAGCAGCCAGCTTTGAATAATAATGGCTAAAATATGCATGTTTGAAATCTCTCCCTTGTTTTGTTTGGATGTTTCTCACCAACAAGACACCTTTTGGTGTCCTTTTCTGGTTTTATAATATAACACCTTTTGGTGTCCTGTAAAGGACTATTTTTATTAAATCAGCGGAAAATAAAAAGCCGCCTTCTCGTCTAGTCGACGCTCAAGGCGGCCTTTCCTCTTGCTCTTACACTTTCAAATCGATATTGCCGCCCAGATGGGGCTGCACGCTTTGCGCCATCATTTGGATCAGCTGCTGCGACTGCTCCGTCGAATGGTCCTTCGCCATCTTGAGCACGCTGATTCCAACCTCGTTCATAAGCTTGCTTTGGGACAAAGCAACGGACATAGCAGGAATATCCATCATTTCCCTCCATTCCAGATTTGACCTCACCTTTTGTATCGGAACATGATCCCTTATTCGTTAGAGGGTCTTCGCGGAAGGGTTTAGATCATAAATCCTCCATTAATATCCAGCGATGCTCCGGTAATATAGCCGGCTTCCGGGCTCGATAAGAAGGCTACTAAGCTGGCAATATCGTTTACCGTTCCATAACGGCCGAGCGCAATGACATTTTTCAAAATAGCGGCCATCTCTCCTTCAGCGGGATTCATGTCCGTATCCACCGGGCCCGGCTGGATATTATTGACGGTTACGCCTTGCGGAGCCAGATCTCTGGCCAGACCGCGGGTCATCGCGGCAACCGCCGCTTTGGACATGCTGTACAGGCTCATGCCGGGAAATCCGGTCACATCGGCATTTACGCTGCCGATATTAATAATTCTGTCGCCGTGCCGCATTTGCGGACCGGCTGCCTGAATGGCGGCAAACACCGCTTTGATATTGACGGTAACGGTTCTGTCGAAATCCTCCATGGTGAATTGATCATACGGCTTTACATCCAGAATACCGGCATTGTTAACCAATATATTCAGATGGCCAAATTCATTGATGGTCTCTCCAACAGCGGATTTCACGGAAGCGATATCTTCGCCTTTTGCTTGAAGCGCTAAAGCTCTCCCGCCTGCCGCTTGAATTTCTTTAACTAGTTCATTGGCTTTTTCAACGGAATTCGCGTACGTAAACGCTACAGCCGCTCCCTCTTGAACCAGCCGCCTAACAATGGATGTTCCTATGCCGCGGGATCCGCCTGTCACAAATGCCGTTTTGCCTTGCAATTTATTTGAATTCATCTTATTTACTCTCCTTTTTGAATAAGGTTAAGATATATTTTAAGGGAACGATCATTCCAATTTAGAGCAAAAAAAATTAGCGCAGGAAAAAAAGAGACATCTCTAATATGTTATCTAACGTATTCCTGCCAGCAGATGCGGAAGTGACCGTTATCCCGTTCGCCACATTTACAAGGTATTGCGAAAGAACACGCAAATTAGGGTTACCCTTGATTTCACCGTTGGCAATCCCGCGTGACAGCAATTGAAAAAACGCTCTTTCTCTTAAGTTGTTGTTGGTGCTGACTCTTTCGCGGACCTCCTGATGCTCGCCCATCTCTAAAGAAGCATAGACCAGCAAACACGTTCTGACGCTGTTATGTTCAATCAATTTAGCAAAAAAACGCATCAGCACTTCCCTGCAGGTACCCGGCTCGTATAGAATCGCCGTGATGTCGCTCGTCTGATCTCCGTAACGGTCCAGCGATACCAAATACAACTCTTCCTTGCTGCGGAACGTCTGATAAATACTGCTCCGGTTCAGGGACAATGCGCTGACCAAGTCCTGCATCGATGTTCCCTGGTAGCCTTTTTCCCGGAATACATCAATCGCCTTATCAATTGTCTCTTCAATCTGAAATGTTTTTACTCTGGACATTTTTTTAATCATCCCCTGCTCAGTATGCTAGCCGAATATGAATACCGTGTCAACACTTTCAGGAATGATCGTTTCAAATAAGTTAACTTTTCCCGCGAAGCTGTCTGACCTTCTTCCGGAGCAGAACGCAAAGGAATGCAAACGGGATATAGACGTATATAAAATAGAGCCCCACCTTGGAATAAATCTCCGACAGCTTCTCAACGGTTCTGTGGTCTCTAATGGCTTCGCAGAGTATCGCCATCGCGATAAGACTCAAGACCAAAAACAATCGCGGCCTTATGCGAAAGGCAATCTTGGTTGCGCGGCAAGCCGCCCAAATATAGATGGAAATGCCCGCTATAATTTTGATAAACCATAAGGAGATTGCTATATATTCAAGCCGTTGAAGCAGCGGCACTTCAAAGATCCCGATCATATTCAAGGTCGGCCAGATCGTATGGCGCAGCTGTTCCTCGGTGAAAAACATAAAGGCCAGAACCAAAATGACCCCATACAACAAGATGACCAAAAAGAGGATCAGATGCGCCCATTTCTGCGACTTTTCCGGAGTTTTTATAAACGGATAAAACAAAAGCAGGATTTCGAAGCCGAGAAAATTAAAAGCCATATCTTCGGAAGACAGCAAAATGTCGGATACGGAGTGATCCCATAACGGCAGCAGGTTTAAAGGATGCAAATACGGAAAGGCAAGCAAAACCTGCGGAATGATCGACACGCACGAAATGATCGTCGCCCACACCGCAATGCCCGTTACGGTACGGATACCGCCCGAGACCGCATAGTAAACAAGCAATAAAATAACGATGCTGACGTATAAAAAATTCATGCTGGGAAACAGCCAGACTTGAATTAATTCGATATACACTTTGAACTTGACGAAACCGCCCAGAACAAAATAAATGACAATCGCCGCATTAAAAAAGCCGCCCAAAAATTTGCCGAACAGCTTGTTATTAATGGCGGCTATATCATGTACCCCTTCGGTCGTTGACAATAGCTTATAGATCATCCATAGAAGAATATGAATGCTGATCCCCGTTAAAATAACCGAGATCCACGCGTTATAACCGGCATGCTTAATGAGAGACCTTTGGTAAGAAAGAATGCCGATTCCCACCATGCCAACATACAGAGGGAAGATGATTAAATAGGGAGATATCTTGTATTTCTCGCTGATCTCATTGCTCAAGTCCGCTCTAACCTCCCGCGCCCGTTCGGATAATACGAGCCGTAACGCTTACTGTCGTGGACAGCTCCTTGTAATGTCTCTGAAACGCCTGCGGGTCCCAGTCTTTCGTCCTGCTTCTTATCAAATCCCCCAGGCCCAGAGGATCCACGTCATTGCTTTGCAATAAAGCGATAAACTTCCGAATCTCGTTCTGGCAGTAGGTCTCTATGCAACTCTCCAGCAAAGCGATTTGTTCCTTCGAGGTCAGATCAATCCATTGAGGGACATCCTTGACTTGAGCCTCAAGCTTTACCTTAATGTCAATGGAGGCAGGAGGACCCGTCTGAATCACTTTATACCTTGTTTTCGAATGGATGCTGTTCATCAAGAAATACTCGTCGCCGGCCTGGTCCGAACCTGTCACGGGAACCATAATGCTCCCGTTTAACGAATTTTCCATCAACAGCTTCATCAGGAAGGAATCCTTTATCCCGATTTTGGTCTTGAATTTGTCCTCTTTAAACAAAGCAATGCCATCGAGCTTGAGTTCATCCCGTTCCACGGTGAAATGAGGAAGAAAGAAATCTCTGCCGCTTCCGTAGAAATCAAAAAACGTCAAGTGAAGATTGATTCTGGGTAAATTTCCGTATCTTATATTCTGCTCGATCATATCGGACATGAAATAGGGATCATTGCGGTTTTCCTTTATGTTAAGTATCTTCAGAGCCTCTCTGTCCGCAACGCCAAGATGGGTTCTCGAGGATATTTTAGGATCGCGGATCAAGCTTTCGATCGCCGTTTTTATGCCCTTGCGCGCAAAACGCTCTCCGAATAACGCCATTCTCAACTGCCCGTATTCTATCGGAAAATCAAGCTTCATATTGAGCTTTGGCATGCTGTCGTAGATGGATTTGGACTCCGTCACGTAAAATTCCAGCTTTGATTTCCCCTGTTCCTCGTAATTGGCAATAATAGCGCTGCTGGTTACCCCGTTCTCGACGGCGTCGTACCCAATCGTTTGAACGAATTTAATGCTATTGACAACGTTCGTGTCGCCGCATGCGGTCAGCAGCGCGCAGAGGACAATGTTCAGGAAAGCCTTGCTTCTCAACTTCATCATTCCCGCCTTCTAAGTCATTCTCGATCCAGATCGTTCCGCCTTTTCACCTTGTCCGGCTTGTACTTGACCGTAGACTCCGTTCTTAAGTAACCCGGTCTTTTGTTGCTGAATTGGTAAGACGGGCGTATAAAGCTGTCCTTCAAATCCTGGATCCGCAAGGGATTGATCGGTACGATATACGGGACGCCAAGAGAGGTCAGACGGGTTAAGTGGACAAGCAGGAACCCAATCCCGATAAACATTCCCAGTGCTCCCCACATCGAGGACGCAAGAATCATGGGAAAGCGCAAAAAGCGGATTGCGTTCGACATCTTATAGATCGGCGTGGCGAACGAAGCAAGCGCCGAGAAGGCCACGATAATAACCAGAATATTGCTTGTCAACCCAGCCAAAACCGTCGCCTGACCGATTACGATACCGCCAACGATACCTAACGTCTGACCGATCTTTGTCGGAAGCCGGGCGCCGGCCTCCCGGAGAAATTCGATCGTGATCTCCAGGAACATTACTTCAAGCAGCGGGGGAAACGGGACGTTCCTCCTGGAGAATATGAGCGGCTCGAGCAAATCCCTAGGGATTACCTCGTAATGAAAAGTAGTGATCGCGATATACATGGAGGTTGCGAACAACGAAAAAATGATGCCCAAAATACGGATAAGCCGGAAGAAAGATCCCAAAATCCAAGGCAGATAGTAATCTTCCGGAGAGATGAAAAAATCAAATAAGGTAGAAGGGCCCGTAATGAAATAAGGCGATCCGTCGCTAATCACCGCCACTTGCCCCGTAATGAGCGCATAGACGACGCGGTCTCTCCGTTCGGTGGACAGGAATAACGGAAATGGTGTCAAGGAATTGTCCGAGATAAACTGGTCCAGCTGGGAGGTATCGAAAATAACGTCATAATCAATAGCTTCCAGCCTTTGCTCGACGGTATGCACATATTCCTTGTTGGTTACCCCGTCGATATACACAATGGCGACTCTTGTTTTGGAAGTTGTTCCAATCAAGATTTCTTTCACAACGAGGTTAGGAAGATTGACCTGAGACCGCAATAATCCGATATTCGTATCCAGACTCTCGACGAATCCTACCTTGGGTCCAACCACGCTAAATTCATTTTCGGTATCGTTGTTTTGGCGTACTCCCTGAACAGTCGCGATAGAGATGATCGCATGTTTGCCGGCTTCTTGGTCGAATGAAGCAATCACGCACCCTTTTAACAGCTTGGCTTGAATGACTTCTACCTCTTCCGATATGGCTACGTCTTCAATCGGAATCCAGTTTTTTATATCCTCCAGGCGTTCAAGCTCCGAGTCCAGAGCGCGGTTTTGCAAAGGGTGGATGATATTCGTCTGCAGGGACTTTTCGTCAATCAATGTACTGAAATAGCAGATGTTCAGCTGTTTGCTGCCCGCGGAAACCAGAATCGATTTATAATCGCTGGATTGGCTTATTATCTTTTTTAACTGGGCAATATCCCGAATATCGGTTTTCAAATCATTAGCCATTACCAACCTCGAATCTCCGTTTTTGGTAAAGGTATTTTTACCAAAACAACCCTTATTCATTCTCCAGCTAGACGAACAGGAACAAAAAAACTCCTTGAATATCAAGGAGTCTCCATGCTTCAGCCGATGTTACAGCTTGTAGTCCGGCGTATAAAACTCGGTAAGAAAGCGGTAAAACAATTGCTCCGTCGGAAGCAGCTTGCGCTGGGTCGGACAGATGACCCCTATGCTCCGCGTAACCGCGGGATCCGCCAGCGGAATTTTCACCGTCGATTGCGGAATGGTCTCCACCAAGGTAACCTCCGGCATAAGGGCAATCCCGAGGCCCGCCGACACCAGTCCTTTCAGCGCATCGATATCATCTCCTTCAAACGCGATATGGGGCGTGAAGCCGATTTCTTGACAGGCACTCAGTACGATTTTACGGAAAATCGTCCCTTCCGGGAGCGTGACGAAGGACTCATCCTTGATCTCCGACAGCTGTATGCTGGACCTATTGGCAAGCGGATGATGGATGGGCAGCAGCGCAACAATCCGTTCCGTAAACAAAAGCTTTTGCTGAATATGTTTATCCTCTTCCGGCAGCGGGGCAATCATGGCCAAATTAAACTCGCCGTTGACAACACCGTCAATCAAATCGCCGTAAAGGGCTTGTCTCATCTGAAACTTAGCTTCCGGATACTTTTTGCGAAAGGCGTAAATCGCCTTTGGCAGAACATGCGCCGCCAAGCTGATCGGGAAGGCAATACGAACAACCCCTTTTTCCGGATCCAAATATTCCTTTACTTCCCGCTCGGCCTCGTTCATCATGTGAAGCATTTGTTCCACTCGCTGCAGCAGAATCTTCCCTATCGGCGTCAGTTTAACTCTCCGTCCATTCCGGATAAATAAATCGACCCCTAATTCGCTTTCCAATTGAGCCAGCTGCCTGCTGACCGAGGATTGCGCAACATGCAGGACATTGGCGGCTTCAGTCACATGCTCTCTCTTTGCAACTTCCATAAAATATCGCATTTGTCTAACTTCCACTACACTCACCCTATCCTTCATGCGCAAAACGCATCAACTTTATCCTATCTGAATATTGTTGCGATTAAATATTTGATATTAATATTAAACTACTAAATTAAAAAAGAGAAATGAATAAGTTTTCCTACAAACCTTGAGGGAGTGTTACCGCGATGAGTATCGTAAAAGAAGTCGAACAAGCGAACACAGAAGCTGCCCACAGCTATATTGATGATCTGTTTGAAACCGTGCAAAAACGCAATCCGGGTGAAGTCGAATTCCATCAGGCTGTGAAAGAAGTGTTCCTGTCCCTGATTCCCGTGCTCGCTCAGCAGCCGAAATATATCGAGCATGCCGTCCTCGACCGCCTGGTTGAGCCGGACCGGATTATCTCTTTCCGCGTACCTTGGACGGATGACAAGGGCAAAGTGCAGGTTAACCGCGGGTTCCGCGTTCAATTCAGCAACGCCATCGGTCCTTACAAAGGCGGCTTGCGCTTTCATCCATCCGTAAACGCAAGCATTATCAAGTTCCTCGGGTTTGAGCAAATCTTCAAAAACTCCTTGACCGGCCAAGCCATCGGCGGCGGTAAAGGCGGCTCCGACTTCGATCCTAAAGGTAAATCGGATCTGGAAATCATGCGCTTCTGCCAAAGCTTCATGATGGAGCTTAGCAAGCATATCGGTCCGGATACGGACGTACCGGCAGGCGATATCGGTGTTGGCGCCAGAGAAATCGGCTATATGTTCGGCCAATACAAAAAGCTGGTCGGCGCTTACGAAGCCGGCGTTCTGACAGGCAAAGGGATCGGTTACGGCGGCAGCCTTGGCCGCAAAGAAGCAACAGGCTACGGAGCCGTATACTTCGTTGAAGAAATGATGAAGAGCGTAGGCCTCGGCTTTAACGGCAGCACGGTAGTTGTTTCCGGCTCGGGCAACGTATCCATCTATGCCATCGAAAAAGCCATTCAGCTCGGCGCGAAAGTTGTAGCCTGCAGCGATTCCAGCGGTTATATCTATCACGAAGCCGGCATTAACCTAGATACGCTTAAACGCCTGAAAGAAGTCGAAAACCGCAGATGCAAGGATTACGTTCTTGAGCATCCGGACGCGATCTACGTTGAAGGCTGTTCCGGCATCTGGTCGATTGCCTGCGATATCGCGCTTCCATGCGCAACGCAAAACGAGATCGACAAGGCTTCTGCTGAGCTGCTTGTCAATAATGGCGTAAAAGCGGTGGGCGAAGGAGCCAACATGCCTTCCACGCTGGAAGCTATCGATGTCTTCCTGGACAACAAAGTACTGTTCGCTCCTGCGAAAGCGGCAAATGCAGGCGGCGTGTCCGTATCCGCTCTGGAAATGGCGCAAAATAGCGCAAGACTGTCCTGGACGCTTGAGGAAGTAGATACCAAGCTCCAGCAAATCATGCACAACATTTATTCCGCGAGCATGAAAGCATCCGAAACATACGGGGTTCCTGGCAACCTTGTTATCGGCGCTAACATCGCCGGCTTTGTAAAAGTTGCCGACGCGATGATCGCTCAAGGCGTGTAGGATTTAGAAGATCAAGAATAATAACAACAAAAAAACCTCTTCTCCTTGTTGTGGGAAGAGGTTTTATTTATCATTCGAGCTATTGTTTGACGACTTGTTTCATTAGACGAATCTCCTTGAATCCCACAAATCTCTTGTTGGCCTCATCCCATAGGCGAAAACGTATCGCTTGCAGGCTGGAGGCTATCGTTATCGTAGTCACCTTATGCAAGGCAGGTGTCTTCTCATGCGCTTTTTCCAAGTAATAATTCGGTACTCTTGGACTGAGGTGATGAACATGATGAAAACCGATATTCCCTGTCAGCCATTGAAGCAGCTTGGGCAGCTTGTAATAAGAGCTTCCGTCTACCGCTGCCTTCACATAGTCCCAATCCTCTTCCTTTTCGAAGTAGCTATCTTCGAATTGGTGCTGGACATAAAACAACCAGATCCCGGCTGCGCCAGAGAGATAGAAGATCGGAATTTGAACCAGCAGGAAAGCTTGCCATCCAATCGTAGAGCACAGCAGCACGGCTAATCCCACAAGACCCAGATTCGTCAAATACGTATTGAGTCGTTCTTTTGTTTTGGCATTTTTCCGGTTGAACCTGTTCTCGATGAGCATCGTGTAGAAAGGCCCAAGAACAAACATGACGAAAGGATTCCTGTAGAGTCTGTACCCTAAACGCTTCCAGAAGGAAGAAGTTAAATACTCCTCTACCGTCAGGATCCATACATCCCCGGTTCCTCTTTTATTTAGATTGCTGCTCGTAGCATGATGAATCGAGTGCGCATGCTTCCACTGATGATAAGGATGAAAGGTAAGAATGCCCGTAATGGTTCCAACGATTTCGTTTAGCCTCTTGCTTTTGAACAGCGACTGATGACAGCAATCGTGAAAAAGGATAAAGATCCGAATGACGAAACCGGCTGCCACAACGGAAAGAGCAAGCGTAAGCCAATAGGATATATCAAGCGCCCAATAAGCTAAATACCAAAGCAGCACAAACGGCAAAACGGTATTCAAGATCTGCAGTATGCTGGTCCTCGCATGCGATTTTTCATAAGGAGCCATGTCCTTTTTTAGTTGACGTACAGTTGGAGTAGGCATAGTTGTTCCCCTCTGTCCCCATGGACTTCGTTTATTTGTTGGCACATCAACTCTTTATTCTTTTGACCCCGAAATAGTACATGCTAAGCGGCCACCATAATATGGCGAAGATCGGATAAATCGCCCAGATGGTATCCGGCGAAGAAACCAGGTTAACCGTAATAAAGAAGGCAATCATCAGCGCGCTGGCGGAAATGGAAAACGGGTAATACTGCTTCTTCCGGACATAATGCAAAGCGAGCGGCCACCAGATTACGGCAAAGGCCGGATAGATCGCCCAAGGATATTCGGGTGACATTACGGCGTTCAAGACCGCATAATACACCGTCGCGCTTATACTCGAAATGACGGCGAAGGTAACCGTCTTTGCTTTGGATCCGCTCCATATCGTTACCGGCCACCAGACGAATGGAAATATGGCGTAAACAAACCAAGGAAACTCGGGAGATTCCATGTAATTGAGCGTAAGCAGAAAGACGATGACAAGCAGACTTCCGAGCACGGAGTACAGCCTATAATAGCCCTTTCTAACGGAAGCCAAACTTAGCGGCCAGAATAATAACACAAAGGCCGGGTAAATAAACCAAATTTCACTTGGAGATGTTAAAAAATTGACGATCATAAAAAACAAGATGCTCATCAAGCTGCCAACTGCGGCAAATCCAACTTGCTGCCTATCTATCATTAGGTCGACCTCCTCACCTTAAGCGCAACCAATTAAACACCATAGACAACGGCCACCAGAGAACGGCAAATGTCGGGTATACGAACCAGATCACATCCGGCGTGTAATAGAAATTCACGAATACAACAAGCGCGATAATGAGAAGGCTGCCCCAGATCGAGAAGCCAAGATTTAATTTGGCATTGTTCCTTCTAGTAGGAAGCTTGTGTCCAAGCTGCTGCTTAATCTCCTCGATGTCTCCGAACTCGACAATCGCTTTATTGATGGCATCCTCTTCTTCCTTCCCCTGCTCCATCAGATCGAATACCTTCTCCTGGAGATTGGCCACAATTTCCTGTTTGATCACTTTCTTCTTCTCGCTCTCCGGAATTCCCTTAAACAATTCGTCTACATGCTGCTTTATCGATTTCAATTCAATCCCTCCATGAACACGTCGATAATTCCCTTGATTTCTTCCCATTCTTTAACCATTTCCCGTAAGTAAGCCTTGCCAAGCGTTGTTATTCGGTAATATTTCCTCTGTCCTCCGTGAGAAACATCACCGTAATAAGATTCGATAAGGTCTTTGTTCTCCAGTCTTTGAAATACCGCATACAAGGTCGCTTCTTTAATCTGGAATCTGTCCTTCGTCCGCAGGCTGATCTCTTTAGAAATTTCATATCCGTACCGATCCTTCTCCAGGATCAGGCGCAGGATGATGGGATCCAAATGCCCGCGAATAATGTCGCTCCTAATGATACAAAGCCCTCCTTGACCTAACTATTCTGTCTGATAGAGTAATACTAACCGAAATTACTCTATGTGTCAAAGTAATTAAGGATTATAGAACTTGGACTATCTGTGCTGACCGAGAAATTAAGAAGTTCTTCAGAAATTTGAACACCGGATATTAAGATTTTCCATTTAGAATGAGTGAAAAGTGTACATACAGGGGGGGTTGCTATGGAGCAACGCGTGGTGGTTTGTGTTAATGACGATAAAGAAATACGCGATGCCATTGAAATTTACTTGAAGAAGGAAGGCATCGCCGTATTAAAGGGGAGGGACAGACTGGAAGCAATACCGAACAGCTTAATGCCATCCGGGACGAATACGAGCTCCTCGTTCAAGATGCGCTGCCTCAGGCATTTTATCAGGGGCGAGTTCCGACGCTCGAGAACGATGGGGATATAATTAAAGCGACGGCTATGTTAAAGGTTGTGTTTTATTCTTAAGTCCGTTCCCTTGCCATAATAAGGACATACGGATGCTGGTGCGACGGATCTTATCCTTACGCGTCTCGTCGGAATCCGTAAAAAAGCAAGCGTCGACGGCAATGCTGAGCAAGGCCTCTTTCGCTGCCTGGGAAGCATCTGGCTCCCGCTGGATAAGATAATGGCAGATTTGATAACAATAGGACTCATACCGCCGCAAGATACCGATTTTTACATGACGGTCCATAGAGAAATGTTCTCCCTTCTCTTCCTGTGCAATCTATGCAATAGCATAAAAAAAACTATTTAATAAAACCTGAGGAAAAACCTTAAGTTTTTCTTAAGAAGAAGCTGGAAACAAAAAAAGCTCCCCGCGCGGGAACAGGCGGATTCGCCTGTTAGTCCTTGGGGGGGCTTCTTTGATTAATCGGAGCTTG
Source organism: Paenibacillus sp. ATY16 (assembly GCF_003399985.2). Classification (NCBI taxonomy): domain Bacteria; kingdom Bacillati; phylum Bacillota; class Bacilli; order Caryophanales; family Paenibacillaceae; genus Paenibacillus; species Paenibacillus sp. ATY16. The sequence goes on from NZ_NMOK02000015.1 coordinate 324,424, forward strand.
ATCCTCCGCCCCCCGAATCCGAGCCTGAAGAGTAATCGCCGGAAGGGGAGTGGCTGCTTCCATGATCGTGATGGTGATGATGATCGTGATGGTGGCCGTGATGATGGCGGTGGATATGATCATCCTCCGAATTGTTATTTATGACGGGAGAATGCAAATTCGGATCTGCCGAGGAATGTCCCGCTCTTCTATATCCCCCATTGGAGCGGTTTCCTCTTTGATAGGAGGTTCCCATCACGTTCGAAATGATCATGAAGGCGGCCGCTACAATAACGATGACGATCAAAATGGACAACAAAATCCCTCCTCCTATAATATCCATATTTTACCTAGAACTCACTGGTAAGATCAATGCTTTTTTTTGCAAGAAAATACGGCAGCCGGTCAAATAGCGACCGACTGCCGTAACTGTTGAACTTATGCAATACTTACTCTGCTTCGCTGCAATCTCCGCCTCACTTCCAGCATAAGAACGTTTAGACTTGCCCAAACGCCGCCGAATACGTAACCTGCGGCTACATCGCTTGGATATTGCAAGTTGAAATAGATGAGGCTTATCCCTAACAAGAGGCATAGAAGCGCCGCGGCTGCAATCAGGACGACATGAACGATTTCCTGGCTGTAATGCCGCAAAATTAGAAAGACGCAAAATCCCAATACAGTAACCGCCGCAAAGGTATCCTCGCTTGGAAAGGTGTTGGTGATTGGAATACCGGAAGAACCAGGCCCCGTCCGATGAAAGACCATGCGAAGCCCTTCATTTAGAACGACACCACCAGCAATCGTCCAGCATACAAATACGATTTCCAGCAGCTTGTTATCGCCCTTGAATCGAATAACGATCAGGGTAAGGGCAATCACCGGGGCATACAGATAAATGCTGCCTATCCGCAGGAAATTCGCCATCAGGTCATGCCGGCCTGAGCCGATAATCATCAGGATCAAATAATAAGTCACTTCATCAAACTTCCCGAACTCCTGGGCAACATAATCTTGAATCATTCCGAACATAAGCGAGAGAGACAATACGAACGCGGCAAAGGCAGCGAGCACCAAATATTTCGCTTTCCCCAATGAGCGTACATGGCGGACTCCTCCGCCAACTAGATCCAAAAGGAACGAAATGATACGGTACTTGTACTTTTTCAAGAGATTGTATAATAAAAACAGCAGACCCGAGGCAATCGCAAAGATAATCAAATAACGGTTCACCGTGGAGTGGTACACTTCCCATTTAGGACCTAACACTTTTCCGAGCGAGATAAATAAGCTGACCCAAAAGACAGCCCCGGAATAAGCATAAATCGCATACCGCCGAAACGGCATACGGGTTACTCCGCAGAAGTAACCCGTAATATGCCTGACGCCCGGTATGAAATACGCGATAAACAACAGCTTATCGCCGTATTTCTCAAACCAGACCGTTAGGCGCTCCATTTGCTCCTCGCCCATATGGAACCGATGCCCGTATTTCGTTATAAACGGTTTGCCTAACCAATAACCGATCCAATAGGAAAGCGTTATTCCGGTTGTAACACCGGCTGATGCCGTCAGAATGCTAAGAAGCCAGCTCAATTTCTTCTCGAATACGAGCATTCCCGCATAACTCATCATAATCTCTCCAGGAAGAGGCAAGGCCAGCATTTCGAGGCATAACGAGAGAAAAATAATTCCGTAACCATACTGTTCAAGCCAAGCTGCGATATCGATGACGTATACCCCCTTGCTTCTTCCATTATTGTGAACCGGCTATCGGCTATTCATCCTGATGAAGGATTAGGATTTTCGTGCGGCTCTGCCCTGCATCCATTCGTAAATAATCGGAATCATGAAGAAGCTGTTTAATGTGGAGGTAATCATACCTCCAATAACCACAATGCCAAGCACCTGAGAAATAACCGTATCCGCGCTGTGCGAGAGCGCTAGAGGAATCAGGGTCAAGATCGTGGTGCCGGCTGTCATAAAGATTGGACGAACTCTGGACAAGCTGCCCTGAATAACCGCGTCGCGAAGCTCCATTCCTTCTTTTCGGTTAAGCTCGATCTTATCGATAAGCACGATACCGTTCGTAACAACAATCCCCGTGAGCATCAACACGCCGATAAACGCCGCGAGATTCCACTGGCCATGAATCGCGTACAAAGAGATGACGATGCCGGACAAAGCAAGCGGAATGCTTAACAATACGGCAAGCGGCGCCTTCCAGCCTTTGAATACCATGCTTGTAATAAGTAGCACAAGCAAGATGGATACGGCAACCGCAATGACAATCTCGATAATCATCTGCGTGACCTGCTGGGTAATTCCGCCAAGCGAATAGCTTACTCCTTCCGGAAGCTGCAGATCCTTTAAGGTTTTATCCACGTCTTTGGAAACCTTGCTCATATTGCTCGAAGTAATCTGAGCCTGAACGACTGAAACCGGCTCGCCGTCCCGCTCCTGAATGGAAGATAATGCATTGCTTTTTTGCATCGTTACAAAGGAATCGAGCCGGTAAGCTTTCCCGCCGCTGCCTTTAACGGTCTCTGCCGATAAGGAGGCAAGCACCTGTTCCGGCGAATACACCGGCACGGATGAGCCGGTCGCCGCTCCCTCTTTGACCGAATCGATATACACATCCACCGGAATCGTACCCGTTCCCGTTGATGTCGAGATGTCAAAATCCTTTGCTTTGGAGGTATATCTGAGCAATAGCTTATTGACCTCATCCGGATCAATGCCGTCAGCAAGGGCTTTTTCTTTATCTATCAAAAGCTCGTACTTAGGATTACCGTTCGTCAAATCCGTCTGGCCGGTCACGCTAAGTCCCGGAATTTGAACCAGCTTCGCGCGTACTTGCCCGGCTGTTTTTTCTAACGTCAGCTGGTCCGAGCCCGTTAACATAATCTTGATCGTCGAATCATCGCCGGCAATATTCTGATTAGTGACCGTGATCGCCCCTTGGCCCGACACCTTATTCAAATCCGACTGCAAAGAAAGAATAAATGCCTTGACGCTCTTTTTGTCTTTCAGCTGAATGGAAAGATTGGCAACGTTTGGCTGCTGGATAAATCCTCCGCCTTGGTCAAATACATCGTCTGCCGTAGGCGTAAAGCTGGAGCCAAAAGCAGCGGTATAAGAAGCAATACCGGCATTATGTTGAAGTTCGTTTTCGACGACTTTGACTTCTTTATCGACCTCCGACAAAGGCGTCCCTTTCGGAAGCTCCACCTTAACGGCCACCTGCCCGCTTGCGGTGCTTGGGAGCAGGCTGAATGGAAGCTGCGATCCAAAGATTGCTGCAGCCACAAACAGAATGAGCGAGAGGCTTACCACGGTTTTTTTGCGCTTCAGTGCCGACAGAAGCAATGGCTTCATAAGCGGCTCCAGCGTTACCGCTTCCGACTTCGGTTTGCTAAAGCCCATCATCGCAAAGGTTGGGATGACAATCATGGCAACAAGGAACGAGACGGTCAGGGCAATAACTACCGACCAGGCAAAACCGGAATAAGAGGCCCCGATAATGCCGCCTACCAAAGCGATAGGAACATATACGGCTATCGTTGTTGCGGTTGATGCAAAAATCGCCGGCAGCATCTCAACAACCGCAGCGGACAGAACGCCAAGAACCGGCTTGTCTTTGTTCTCTTGAATTCTCCGGTACATATTATCCAGAATGACAATGGCATCATCCACAATCCGGCCCATCGCAACGATAAGTCCGGACACCGTCAAAATGTTCAGCGTAATGCCCATTGCTTTCAATACGGCCGTTGTTGCGAGCAGGGAGATTGGCAGCGTAACGGCAATCAACAAGGTAGAACGCACATTCCGGAAGAAGAATAAGACGCAAAGCATGGAGAACACGCAGCCTAGTAATCCTTCCCGGACAAGTCCTAACAGCGAACTGTTCAGATCATGTGCGCGGTCGGTGAGCAATTCCATCTTGACGTCCCCGCTCTGAACAACCGGGATCTTGTTCACGCGATGCTTGACCTGCTTGGCCACATCCGTGATGGTTGCGGTTGGCGTTTTTATGACATTAAGCATGACATTGGCTTTCCCGTTCGTGCGGGAAACGGTTTTCACATCCGTCAGAGACGGATAGACGGCAGCAATAGCGGATAAGGGAACGCTGTTTCCGTCTTTATTTTTAATCATAAGCTTGCTCAACTGATCTTCGGTCAGATCCCAGCCCTCAACCTTGATCGGGAACGACGCTTTGATATTCGCGATATTGCCTTGCAGACTCGGAACATCTGCCGTAATGGATTTATTGAAATCATCGAGAGTCAGATTATTCGCCACAAGATCCTTCATGCGTAGCACGACGACATAACCTTTGTTTGCTCCCCCTACCGTCTGAACGTCGGAAACGCCCGGAACGGATTTTAATTGGTTAACGATTTCGGTCTGGGTAGCGGACTGCAAAGTTAAATCATCGATTTTACCGCTGTTTGACGTAAGGCTGTAACTCAAGATCGGAAAAGTGCTGGACGTCAGCCTGGTTACAGCGGGTTTGTTTACGCCGTCGGGCAGCGCCGCATCGTTTAACGCTTGCTTGATAGCATTCTCGGCTTTGCCCATATCATAGTCCATGGGATAGTAAATATTCATTAATACCCCGCCGTCATACGAGGTTGTCTCCAAGTTCGTTATTCCGTTCGTCTTGCGGATCGCATCCTCAAGCGGTGCCGTAATGTCCCGCTTGATTTGGTCTGCTTGATAAGAAGACGCGCGCAGGGACACCATTAAGGTGGTGTTATTGATGCCGGGAAGGTAATCCCGCTGCATTTGCAGCGCCGATACGGCCCCCCAAGCCAAGATTAATACAACGCTAATTAAAATAATGGCTGATCTTTGCATAACAACTTCTATAAGTCGCTTCATTATGAACTCCCCTCTCCTGTCTATATAGGGAAAGACTCCGGTCTGGGCGAAATTGTTCATTCGCGAAAAAATATTTTCGCTTCCAATATCCGGGTTATTCAGTGGCTAATAACAACGGCTGCCGTCATACGTGATGCCCGGCAGCCGTTGTGATTTTTCTACTAATTGCCCGTAACCAGCAGATATGCCAGAAATACGGCTGCAAGCGCAAAGCGGTAATAAGCAAAAGGCGCAAGCTTAAAGCGTTCAAGGAGCTTCAAGAACGTAATAACCGCAACTAGGGCCACCACAAAAGCGACCAGGAAGCCGGTAATAAAAAATACCGCATCCGACGCTGTTAAGGTGTCATAGCTTTTTAATAATTCGAATCCGCTGGCGGCTACCATCATCGGAATCGCAATCAGGAACGAGAAGTTGGTTGCCGCTCTATAGCCAACGCCAGCCAACAATCCTCCCGCAATTGTCGCCCCCGAGCGCGAGAAGCCGGGCCAAAGCGCCAGACATTGAAATAATCCAATATAAATGGCCTGCTTATAAGTAATCTGATCCACTCCGGCCGATTGGACGGAAGACTTGCTGCTGCTCTCGCCAAACAGCATAAAGATCCCTCCAAGAACCAAGCCTACAAGCACGGTGTACGCGGAGAATAAATACGAAGTAATAATCGAGTGCAGAACTAGCCCCAGCACCATCGCAGGCAAGCAGGCAAGGATAATATGAAGAAGATTAAGTCTGCCTGGCTGCTTATCTTGCTGATTTTCAGCCATGTCCGGCGATAGTCTCCCTATCCCCAGAAGGTTTAATATTCTCCGCCAATAAATAACGGCAACCGCCAGAATAGCTCCAAGCTGTATAATAATTTCAAAGGTATCCGCCTTGTCGCCGGTAAAGTTCAACAGCTTTCCCGACAAAATCAAATGCCCCGTTGAAGACACCGGAAGGAATTCGGTTAATCCTTCTATGATGCCCTGAACGACGGCTGTAAGAATGTTTTGCATAACGGAATAACGACTCCTCTCGTAAATCTCGCCTAAATTAAACTTCTCCTAATGTAAGGTGAAGATCTCAACGAGCTGTGAATATTCAATTAAATTTTTATTAACTATTATGAAGAAAAATAAAGAAGCCTGATCCTCTGATCAGACTTCTCTTTACCCTCTGCAGCGATAGCCGGCCCCCCATACCGTTTCGATATAGTCGGGATTAGCAGAGTCCTTTTCAATTTTTTCGCGAATTTTCCGGATATGCACGGTAACCGTCTGCATATCCCCAAGCGCGTCAACTCCCCAAATCCGCTCAAAAAGATGCTCTTTGCTGAATACTTTATTGGGGTGGCTCGCCAGGAAGTACAGCAGATCAAATTCTTTCGTTGTTAATACGGCTTCCTCGTCATTCACATACACCTTGCGCGTATCCGGATCGATATACAGATCGCGAATTTGAATGATGTTTTTGATATCCTTTTTGCCGACCAGCCGCTCATACCTGGCCAGATGGGCCTTCACTCTAGCAACCAGCTCCGCTGGCTTAAACGGCTTGGTAATATAATCGTCAGCGCCAAGGCCTAAACCCCGAATCACGTCAATATCGTCATGGAGAGAAGTGACGATAAGAATCGGAATGTCCTGCTTCTCCCTTATTTTCTTGCAGACCTCAAATCCGTTCATCTTGGGAATCATCAGGTCCAGAATGACCAGATCGTAAAGACCGGACAAGCTCATGGCCAGACCCGCTTCTCCATCCCCGGCAACCTGCACTTCATACCCGTTAATCTCCAGGTAATCCCGCTGAAGCTCCGCAATCGTTGTATCGTCTTCAATCAGCAAAACCGATTTTATCATTTCCCTCCCCCTTCCCTTGAATGAATAGGCAGACTCAAGCTGATGGTTGTACCGGCAGTCCACTTGCTGGCCGCCGTTATCTCTCCGTTATGGCTCTCCATAATTTGCTTTGCAATGGCAAGCCCTAGCCCGCTGCCGCCCGTCTTATTGCTCCGCGATTCGTCGGCGCGATAGAAGCGTTCGAATATGTGTTCCAGATCCTTGTCTTTCATCCCGATCCCGTTATCCGAAATCTTCATGACTGCCTGATTCCCCTCTAGATAGGCCTTCATATGAATAACCGGCAATGGTTTGTCCATATACCTGACGCTATTGGAGATAATATTGTTCAGCACGCGTTTGAATTGATCCCTGTCCATGCGTACGAAATATCCGGCGGGCACGTCAATATCCGGCTCGAACGCAATTGATTTTTTCTCAAGCTCGAATTGAAGCTCCTCCGACAAATCGTTTAGAAAAGGCAAGAGCTCTACCGCTTCAAATTGGAATGGCTGACGGTTAAGATCAAGCTTGGAGTACAAAAAGAGTTCGTTGATCAGATGCTCCAGCTCCGCCGCCTTCGCATCGATGGTTTTCATGTACCTGGCGCTTTTCTCGGGCGTGTCCGCCACACCCTCCATTACCCCGTCAATATAACCCCGGATGGCGGTAAGCGGCGTTCTCAGATCATGCGATATGCTTGCGATCAACTCTTTGCGGTTCACCTCGTATTGCGCTTGGATCTGAATAGACTCCTGCATGCGCGAACGCATATCCTCAAATGCCATGCTTAATTGGCCAATCTCGTCTTTGCCCTCAACCTGAAGCTTGAAGTCCAGGTTTCCGTTCTTCATCTCCCGCGCGGCTGTCCGCAAGGTCTGCAGGCGGCGAATAATGTTTTTGGACATATAAGTCGTCAGCAGGACATGGGTAATAATCAGAATCAACAAAGAACACACAAATAAGGTGGGGAAATACTTGCGGATGAAGTAGGTAAGCGGATCTTCCTTCGATATAATAAACAAGCTTACCGGTTCATCCTTAAACATGACGTCAAACTGCAGAAATACATAATTCGTATTTCCTTCTTTTTTCTCCGTATAACCGTTTGAAGAATTCGGCCGTGCATATTCCGGTAAATCCGCTGCCAGCCGAGGGCTTTGCGCCATATTTTCCGAGCGGTAATAGATGGCATCGCCTCTTCTGACGATGATACCGGAATCGTTCTTCTCCAAATCGGCGGACATATCATTCAAATACGTCGAGTCCAGCAATAAATCGGGATGCCGAACCGAGGTGCGTTTGATTTCTTTGACCGCATGCTCGACGGCTTCGTGGCCAAACCTGTTTTCCGTCGTTTCGTAAACGCCCTTTAGATTCTTCACATCCCCCTGATAGAAGATAACCAGTAGCAGACTGATAACCAGGATCGAGATAAGCGGTATGACCAGCATGGCCGCATAAGATAATAGCAATTTAAAACGTATGGACATGCAAGGTAAATCTCCTTAGGGAAACAAAATAAGGTGCAGCTTGCGTTAAGGTTGCTTCTCTATTATTGGCAATGGGATTGGAAAGGTCAATCTCCCTTGCCATTAAGGACGATTCATAAGAGTCAGTATCTCTTTCGGATGTTCGAATTTATACTTCGCGGGTATAAGTTCAGGCTGCCTGCATCCCCATAACGCTAATCCAAAATCTACTCCGGCATCTCTGGCGCATTCGTAGTCGTAGACGGTGTCGCCGATATAAATGGTTGAGTCCGGCCGTGCGCCCGAGATCTCAAGAAAGGTAAGCAAAGGCTCCGGATGAGGCTTATGCCGGTTCGTATCATCCGCGCATAAAGCAAAGGGCAAATCGCGAACGAGACCAAAAGGGACAAAGTCATCCAGATACTCTTGACTCGTCTTCGAGGTAACCACTCCTTTTAGAACCGGATACTCCCTAAGTTCAGCGAGCAGCTCCCCAATCCCGTCAAAAACATGAATCGTCTGCCGGTAGTCCCTCATGAGGTCATTCCAGCGTTTATTCGCATGCTCCACGTCTTCAATACCGAGTTGGCGCAACGAAGCCGCCCCGGGAATCCCCAGCGCAAAAGCGAGAGCATCCAGGTCCATCTCCCGGTTATAGCTCGCTTTCAGCATCTTCTGCAAAGATCCTAATACCGCTTGCTCCGTATTGATTAAAGTGCCGTCAATGTCAAAAATAAGGCATGTATACATAACTATCTTCCTCCTACAGCTTTAGAATGAATCTCTTGTCTGTAGGCTAAAGTATGAAATCCTTTTCAGGTCAATAGCTAAATCGATTGCCTTACAAGGATGCGATACGGGATCTCGATCTTATCCCTGGATTTTTCAACGATGAGATCAAAGGCTTGCTCTCCGACCTTCACCAATTGATGATCAACCGTAGATAATCCTAATCCAATTCCGACCGGCTGATTTTCTTGGCCGATGATCGCCAAGTCTTCCGGCACCTCCAGCTGGATGCTCCTTGCATACTGGAAAATCCCTGTTGCAACCTCATCGCCGTTCGCGTAAATAGCCGTTGGTCTCAACTTGGCATGAAGCAGCTGCTTGGCCGCTCTTACCCCATCCTCCATGCTGTAGCAATCGCTGATATGATAGGCAGGCGAAAGTTCGCCAAAAATATGCTCATACGCTTTGAAAGTCAATCGGGTACTATTGCTCTCTTCGCCTCTTGCCGTCGTAAACGCGACACGGGTATGACCCTTGTCCTTTAATAATCGGAAGGCGTCTACGAAAGAGGCATACCGGTCCATGTAGGCGCAGCCAATCTCCGGATGATCCGTATATTCGCAAGCCACAATGGCCCCGTATTTGGAATAAGGGACAATGGCGTCCCATGCATTCGAGCGGGACGTAAGGATAATTCCGTCCAGCTGTTTATTTTTCAGCCTGTCCAAGGAACGGAGCTCTTTAGCCGGATCGTATTTGGTAGGCAGCACCATAACGGAATAATCGCGTTCCACCGAGCGGTTAAGGACGCCGTGAAGCAGCTGATCAAAAGCCTGATTGTTGTTGTAGGGCATAATGACACCGATGGTTCTTGTTTCTTGGCGGATTAAATCAACGGCCAGGCGGTTTGGCGTGTAATCCAATTCGTCGATCACGCGCTGAACAGCCGCCCGCTTCTCCTCCGACACATACGGATTATGATTTAGCACCCTGGATACCGTTGATACCGATACGCCTGCCCGCTTTGCAATGTCGTTAATATTTGCCATTGTCACCTCATGAGTTATAAATAATATCGAATATATAACACTATTCCCTATGCAACAAACAAAAGACTGACGATAAATCGGCAGTCTTTTGCTTGTTGCTTATTTCGTATTACGCCCTTATGGGTTGGTCGACCAAAGTCCCGCCTGCTTCAATACGACACGGCGGTGCAGCTTCAGCTGCGCTACAATCAGGTCCGCCAAATCTTCAGGCTGCATAACCTTGTCAGGGTTGCCGTCGGTTAACTTTAACTCCACAGCCATATCCGTTGCCACCGTGCTTGGGGTCAAGGTGATTACCCGAATATTATTCTTGCGAACCTCAAGCATTAAGGATTCGCTGAGACCGATAACGGCAGCCTTCGAAGCCGTATAGGCGCTTGTGAGAGGCGCTCCTCTCTGGCCGGCCGTGGACGCAATGTTTACGATATCGCCCGTATTGCGTTCAATCATCTCGGGCAATACCGCGCGTGTCGTGTAATACACGCCTTTGACGTTAACATCAATGATGTTCGTCCAATCTTCCGGCGTCAGATCCATGAAGCCGCCGAATTTGCCAATGCCGGCGTTGTTAATTAGAATATCGATGGCGCCTAACTCGGAGCGAATGCTCTCAACCGCTGCGGTAATCGAAGCCAGATCGGCCACGTCGGCTGATGCAAGGGCTACCTTCACGCCATACGGCTTAAGCTCTTCCGCTACTTTATGTAAGTTCTCAAGCGTTCGTCCAACAAGGCCGACATGAATACCCTCTTGCGCGAACGCAATGGCTACCGCGCGTCCGATCCCTCGCCCTGCTCCAGTAATTAACGCTACTTTCCCTGCTACGGATTGCATATTTGATCTCTCTCCTTTAGTTTGTAGTCAAGTTCTGATCAAAAACATTGTACAGTTCTTGATCCCCCGGGGCAAGGCGATGGTCAAGAGAAATTCCATGCGCAAGGACTGAATGGAACCAACGGCATGTCCTACAAGAAGTCGTGAATATCATCGGCCCGGAAGGTGAGATCGTAACGGAGACACCGGGTCGTTAATCCGAGAGCTGCCCTTTTCATCGTCTTAAACAAGGAGATCGGAAATAACCGGATCTTTTTTCAACACGCGTAGGATAACCGTTAAAGCTTCCGCCCTTGTAAGGTTATCGTCCGGCGCAAACCGGTTCTCGCCTTTGCCTTGAATAATTCCAGCTGCCGCAGCTTCTTCAATCATCATTTTAGCCCAATGCTGCGGAGCAACATCAATGAAGGTATTGGCTTTACCGGAATTGCTTGGCAGGATTAGTATTCTCGAAAGAATAGCAACCATCTCGGCACGCGTAATCTTTTGGTCAGGGTGGAAGGTTCCATCCGGATAGCCGCTGATCACTCCGTAATTGGCGAGAATTCCAATAGACTCTCGTGCCCAGGAATTCCGGGTATCTTCGAACTCTTTCCCGCCGTTTTCCAAACGCAAAGCAAATGCTTTAACGACAAGCGTACTAAATTCGGCTCTCGTAACGGAGGCATCCGGTCTAAAGCTGCCGTCCGGATAACCGTTAATGATGCCCAGCTTAGCGCCAAGCGAGAGATCTTTGGAAGCCCAATGGGACGCCGTATCCAGGAACGATGCAGGGTTCCCGGCATTTAAGGCATCTTGTATGGAAGCTTTAAGCCGGTCCATAGACACGAAATCGTAGAAGATCTTTGGAGCCGGGTTCGTTACAGGGCCCGAGACGGAGACACTGCTTACGGTCACGTTAATGTCTATGGATCGGGTTCCGTAGACGGCGGTGATTACCGTGCTGCCTGCCAGAAGACCTGTTATTGTCCCGTTTGAAACGCTGGCGATTGCGGGATTCCGAACAGACCAAGATACGTTTGAAGTTACATCCGCCTGAGTCAGATCCGAATACTTGGCTGTAATGGCTGTAGTCGCCGTTTGCCCCGCCAGAACGCTTATTGCATTCGTGCTGGCGCTTAAGCTGCTTAATGCGATCAAAGTCATGCTCTTCGTTACCCTGTTACTGTTGCTTGTTCCATCGTTTACGGTGAAGCTAATCGTGCGAGCCGCGGTATCCGGTGTCGCCGCTATGTTATTGTAGGTCACCGCGCGTAAAGCGTTCTGCCATTGGGACAAGGTTGCTGCAGCTCCCGCGGAAGTCATCGTCAACTCGCCGCTTGCGCTGGAATAACTGGCCGTAATATTGCCGTATGCCGACGCATTATCGTTCGCGAATGCCAGTACATCCTCTTGGTCACTGTAATGGCTCGAGACGTTAACCGTTGCGCTTGCTAGCGTTGCGTTGTCCAAATCGTTTATCGTAAGACCGTTGTCGATAGCGACCGGAGTAGAAGTTAATAGATCACCGGTCCTGAAAATGGCCGGACCGCTGCTCAACGATACGACAGGCGTCTGGTTCGTTGCCGCTACGGTAACGGTCCTCGTTGTTGTATTGCTGGTATTTCCTGCCCCATCGACTGCGCTGAAGCTGATTGTTCGCGTTGCCGTATTTGGCGTTATGGCGGTATCCGTATAAGCAACGGAACGCAATGCGCTTTGCCATTGTGCCAACGTTGCTGTTTCGCCCGCAGACGTCAGTTTCAGCACTCCCGTTGCTGCATTATAAGAAGCCGTAATGTTCCCCATGGTCGCTCCGTCGTTGGTAAAAGCCAATACATCTTCCCCAGGTTGGAAATTACCCGTTATAGCCACTGATGCGCTTGCAAGCGTAGCACTTATTCCATCGGTTACCGTGAGACCGGAATCGATAACAACCGGTGTAGAGGGCGTGTTATCACCGGCTACGAACGAAGCCGAACCGCTGCTCGCGGTCAAGTTTGGGAGCCCAATCACATTGACGGTATTCGTAGAAGCAGCACTGGTTTTTGTACCATCACTTACCATGTAGCTGATCGTACGGTTCCCTGTCGCCATACTCACTGTCGCAAACGTAACCGAACTTAAGGCATTGGACCACTGCGCCAAAGTCGCCGTTGCGCCTGCGGACACCAGCGTGAGCACGCCTGTGGCTGTATTATAACTTGCAACAATATTGCCGTATAGGACTGAGCTCGTGTTGGTAAAAAGAATCGTATCTTCTGATTTGTAACCAGCCCCAATGGATACTGTCGCGCTGGACAACGTCGTGTTATCCAGGTCGGTTACCGTTACACCAGAGTCAATAGTAACGGCAGATGTTCCGGAAATGTAAGCGGTTGTCCCGCCGGACGTGGTCACAATAGGAGTCTGGTCCGTCGCTGTTACCGTAACAGTCCTTGTTGTTGTGTTGCTGGTATTGCTTGCCCCGTCAATGGCACTGAAGCTGATTGTACGCGTTGCCGTATTTGGCCAAATGGCGGTATTGGTATAAGATACTGAACGCAAAGCGCTTTGCCATTGCGCTAACGTTGCTGTTGCGCCCGCGGACGCCAGCGTCAGCAAACCTGTTGCTGCATTATAACTGGCTGAAATATTACCCATGGTCGCCCCGTCGTTGATGAACCCCAGAACATCTTCTCCGGCATGGAAGTTGCCCGTAATGGCAACCGTTGCAATTTCTAGCGTAGCGCTAACCCCATCAGTGACCGTTAGACCGGAGTCGATAATAACCGGTGTAGAGGCCGTGTTGTCTCCTGCCGCGAATGAAGCCGAACCCGGAGTTGCGGTTATGACGGGATCCGCGGCGGCGAATGTGCTGGGCGTCAAATAATTCCCCAGCCCCAGTTGAAAGATCAACGCGAGAATAACCAATAACATCGATTTTCGTGATAAGTTTTTCATAACGGCCTCTGTCCATTTCTGTAATAGTTTAAATTAACTCTATTAATTAGCTCTATTTATTATAACTCCCATTGTTTAAATTGGTAATATGTTGGAACCAAAATATCACTCTTATAAAAAACAAAGAAAAACCTTCGATTCTATCAAAGGTTTTTCTTTATTCTTTCATTCATTCATCCAGAAGCGGACGAATCCACTTTATATAACATAACAACCCGGCAGCGAGCACAACAGCCGTTATCAGGAAGGGCATCTCGTAGTCTGCACCGGCCAAAATCAATCCTGCCAAATAAGCGGCAATGGAAGAACCTACGCTGCGGAAGACGGAACGCATCCCGGCGAAGAGGTTTCTCTCCTTTTCCTTAAGCGCGGACATTAATTTACTGTCTACCAGATTGGAAAGCATGGTCACCCCGCCTCCGCGGATAAGGAACAAGACCATAAACAGCCATACCGGCATGGACCAGAAAAGAGCCGCGAAAATAACTATATTCATAACGAAAACAGAAATAATTGCCGTATGCGGGCCAAACCGCTCCATGATATAAGGAGTAAGCAAAGAGCTTACGAAGAGAACAACTCCCGCTATTGCCAGCAGCAGAGAGACCTTATCGTCCATCCAGTCCAGCCGGTATTTGACGATCACATTGAGGAATGATCCCGTTATCGCAAGCGCTCCTCCTAGCAAAGCCATAAAGACGGCGAACAGCCATAGCTTGGAGCTAGGAAGCTTCTTTTTCCAACCGGACATCATCTCATGGTTTCTACTATCATCCCATCTATTCTCCTTAGGAAGAGTGGCGCCGCTCTCTGCCGGAAGAATCAAGCCGCGGACAATTCCATGAATGACAAACACCAGGCCGGCAAGAAGCAGCGCTGTCCGATAGCCTTCTCCGCTTGTTGCTTCGCTAGGCAAATAACCCGCGATTAAAGTACCCGCTCCCGTGAAGGCCGTAAAGACCGCAAACATCAGGGAGAACGCTCGCATCTCATCCCTGCGGGACGTGCAATAATGGAACAGAAGCTGTACCTCCGTCGTCTCTACCAGCGTTAATCCGATAGAAACAAGGATTTGAGCCAGGTAGAAGTAAGCAAGTTCGCCGGTAAAGGCATACAGGACATTGCCTGCCGCAATAAACAAGATGCCGGTAACGAGCAGCTTTTTGCGGCCGTACCGATTGGCGAGCAAGGATACGGGGATAGCCAGTATCCCCATAATCAGGATGCCAACGGATACTAAAGCGCCAACCTGATCTTCCTTTAATCCTTTGGACAATAAATGCAAATTAAGGACAAGCGAATACAATCCGATCCCGATACCGTACAAAGACTCGGTCATCAGGAAACGGCGAACGCCTGAGGGCAGACGCAATAATCCCCGGAAATAGTCCGACATCTCCTACTCCTTTCCGAGAGCGGAGAGGCCGCGCTTCGCTTCCAATCTCATCTGATGACTGATTCGCTCCGGAGCGGAATCCTCGGAAAGGTAAGGCTTTAATAGCACCCGGAAACGGAATTCGTCAGGCGTAACCATGCAATCCGGTGCTTGCGCCGGCCCGCAGCTATTGCTGCCAAGACCATTCTGCCGATAATCCAGGTTCAGCGTAATGAAATCCCGCGGAACAAGATCGCCGGCATGCCTTGCCGCTTCCAGATCGGCATCCGCATATCTTCGGGCGCTGAATTCAAGCGTTGGCTCGCCTACGGCAAGCAGCCCGATACCGCCGCCGTCCGTCACCGACACCCAGCGGACATCCGTGCGGTTGCCGTTTTCCTGCGGATAAATATAAGGAGTAAACAGCTCGTCTACCGTTTTGCTATACACGCCGAAACGTCCCGCTTCCTTGCTGTCGGAATAACTTTCTCCCGGTCCGCGGCCATACCATTTGACGTTCTCCATAGACGGAGGGAGCTCCATTTGGAGTCCAATCTTAGGCAGCATAGCTGGCGGCTTGCCTTCCGGAACCCCGTGAATATCAATCATTATTAATCCGGAGCCCGTTACGGTATAGACGGTTTCGCAGCGGAAGCCCCAATCATGCACCGGCGGCGCTATGCGGGAGATCCAGCTGATCCGAACAGTCCCTTCATCAAGCCGTTCCCACTGGCATCCATCGATACGCTCCGACAGCTTATCCAGATGCGCCTTGCGCCAATCGGGCAGGACATACATGTCGTTATCAATCGGCGCCCTCCAGAAGTTAAGGCGCGGCCCTTTGTTCACAAGCACTTGTCCGTTCATTCGAAGCGAGCGGATGCCCGATTGACGGGAGTCGAAGGCCATCTGGAACAAATCGTTTTCAAGAATAATTTCTCGTCCTTCCTCCGAGCAGGATAAGCTTCGAATAGGCAGATTTACGGCTGCCGCCGAGGCGTTCCTCTTCACAGCTTCAAGCGCAAGCTGCGCCCAGGCGAGCTCATGTCCCCGCTCTCCCCAGCTGCAATCCGCCGCAAGCGAGAAACCGATGTTCAACCACCGCTCGGCACCAGGATCTAAATGGGCAAGCTGCGCATCCGTCCGAACAGGAACGTCCAGCTCCGCGCTTTCGCCCGGTCCAATCGAAGGCAGCGTCAGAACGCCGCTTTGAACCTTACGTCCGTCTGCAATCACGCTCCAATCTGCGTGGAGGTGATCCAGCGTAATAAAATCGTACCGGTTAACGACGCGTATACGATGATTCGACAGATATTCAACCCTTACAGGCTCGATTATCTTCTTGTATTCGATAAGTCCCGGTGAAGGCGTTCGGTCGGGACGAACAAGGCCGTCGATGACAAAGTTGCCGTTATTCGGTTCATCGCCGTAGTCTCCGCCATAGGCGTAATCGTCTTTTCCGTCAGCCGTCTTCCGGGAGATGCCGTGGTCAATCCACTCCCATACGAAGCCGCCCTGCAATCTTCGGTAAGCATCAAAGGTATCGAAATACGTCTTGAGCCCTCCCGGTCCGTTCCCCATCGCATGAGCGAATTCGCATAGGATATGCGGTTTGGGATGATCAACCAGCTGTCCGAAGCCTTCCATTTTCTCCACGGAGGAATACATCGTGCTCACAACGTCGCATACTTCCGCATCCCGGTCTTCTTCATAATGAATGAGACGGGTCGGATCAGCCTGCTTGCACCATTCCGACATCGCCCTGAAATTGCAGCCAAAGCCGGATTCGTTGCCAAGCGACCAGAACAAGACGGATGGATGGTTCTTATCGCGTTCGACCATGCGGCGGATCCGGTCAACATACGCGTCCTGCCAGGCGGGATCATCGCTTAAACGAGAGATATTGCCGAGCGGCTCGAATCCGTGAGTCTCCAAATCCGCCTCTTCCATCACATACAGCCCGTATTCATCGCAAACGTCATAGAACCGGGGATCATTCGGATAATGCGCGGTTCTCACCGCATTAATATTATGCTGCTTCATCATCATGACATCTTGGATCATCGTGGACAGCGTAACCGTACGTCCCGTATCCGGATGATGGTCATGCCGGTTCACGCCTTTAAGCAGGATGGCTTTGCCATTCACCAAAAACTGGCCGTCCTTCACTTCAATCTTGCGGAAGCCTACCCGCTGGGCAACCGTCTCCACCACATGGTCATGCTGATCGACAATGCTGATCGCTAAATGATACAGTGCCGGCGATTCGGCGCTCCACAGCGCAGGCTTTGTAACCGGCATCGCGAATTCGGTAAAAGCTTGATCATAGCTTGCCTGACCGATCGCATTAACCGCGGAAGCAACCGGCTGGCCTTCCTGATCCAGCAGGTTCAATCTGACTTCCCCTTGCAGATTGTCTCCGCTTAACTCTATTTTTACGGACAGGTTTGCATCGCAATACTGCGAGTCCAGCTCGGTCACGATCCGGTAGTCTGCAATACGGATGGAGGGTGGCTCGGAGATCAAATACACGTCCCGGAAAATACCGCTCATATACCACATATCCTGATCTTCCAGGTAGGAGCCGTCCGACCATTGATAAACCCGGACGGCCATGCGGTTCATTCCGGCTTTCGCATAAGGAGTTAAATCAAACTCCGACGTTAAGCGGCTTCCTTGGCTGTAGCCTACGAACTCACCGTTCACCCAGACATGGAAGGCGCTGTCTACGCCGTCAAACTTGACCGCCAGCTTTCTTCCGTTCCAATACGGAGGAAGCTCAAACTCCCGCACATAGCTGCCCGTCGGATTATCGTTAGGCACATGGGGAGGATCGACCGGAAACGGATAATACAGATCCGTGTAATGCGGATGACCGTAGCCCTTCAACTGCCAGTGACCCGGAACCTGAACCTCGTCCCAGCCGGAAACGTCATAGCTCTCTTCAAAAAAGGCTTCCGGCGCCCACTCAGGCCCTTGCGCATAGTGAAACTTCCAGTTGCCGTTTAAGGATTTGAACCAAGGGGAGCTTCCCCTGTCATAGCTTAAAGCGCCTTCTATATCAGAAAAAGGGATGAAATACGCCCGGCTTTTCGCCCGGTTGCGCTCCAGCACCGCCAGATTGTCCCAATCCCGTTCGATTGTCTTGTTTGTCATGATGCTTCTCCTCCCGAATCGCAAAGCTCTCTGTTTATTTAATCCCCGTATTGGCGATTCCGCCTACAATATAACGCTGCGCGAAGAAAAATACGGCAAGCGGCGGAATCGAGATCAGACAGGTAATCGCCATAATGGACTGCATATCGACGCCAAACATCCCCTTGAACTGCGACAAGCCAAGCGTAAGCGTGTATTTCGACTGATCATTAAGGAAAATGAGCGGTCCCAGGTAATCGTTCCAGCAGTTCATCACTTGAAACACTCCGACCAGAATAAGCGGTGGCCCCATAAGCGGCACGATGATTCGCGCAAGAATGCCGAACTTGTTCGCTCCGTCAATCGTCGCCGCTTCATCCAGCTCGCGCGGAAGCGTAAGAATAAATTGTCTGAGCAGGAAGATGAAATAGGCCGACCCGAACCACGATGGAACAATAAGCGGCTTAAGCGTATTGATCCAGCCCAGGTAGTTAAACTCCATGTATTGCGGAATCATCGTCACTTCCCAAGGAATCATCATCGTCGCCAGCACGACAAGAAACAACAGATTGCGTCCCTTGAATTCGAATCTTGCGAAGCCGTAAGCTACAAGCGTACAGGATACCAGTTGGCCAATCGTTGACAACAGCGTCACGATAACCGTGTTTTTCAGGAATAAGTTGAAGGGCTGTATCGTCCATGCATCCGAAAAGTTACTGAATTGGAGTGCGGAAGGAATCCATTTCGGCGGAAAAAGGTACAGCTCGGCTTGTGACTTAAGCGCCGTGGTCACTGCCCAGAACAACGGCGCGGCGAACAGCAGCGAGCAGCAGATCAATAACGCATAGATAAATAGCTTTTTCATGCGGTTTTCCCCTTTCCGCCAGCTTTCGTTTTCTTCTGAGGCTTGCGCTTCATCTCGCCTTCATAGAACACCCAGGCTTCGGAAGACTTGAATACCAGGAAGGTTAACGTAAGCACGATAAGGAACATAAACCATGCGTTAGCTGCGGAATAACCCATTTTGTAATATTTGAACGCATTCTCGTACATGTACATCGCGTAGAAGTAAGTGGCTTTCATCGGCCCGCCGCCCGTCAAGAGTAACGCGAGAGTGAGCTGCTGGAAGGCCGCGATAATGGAAGTAATCAGGTTGAACAGAATGGTTGGGCTAAGCATGGGAACCGTCACGCTGAAGAACTGCCTGATTTTCCCCGCTCCATCCAGTGAAGCAGATTCATATAGATCCTTCGGAATTCCCTTAAGCCCGGCGAGAAAGACGAGCATCATGGAGCCTTGTCCCCATAGGCTTGCGACAACCATCGCAACCATGGACCATTTGGTATCGTTCAGCCAGTCCGGACCTTGCACGCCAAGAATCGAGAGAAAATAATTCAAGATACCGTAATCGCCGCTGTACACCCAGGACCAGATCATCGCTAGAGCAACGCCGGAAATAACGGAAGGCAGATAAAAGGCGGTTCGGAAAATAGCCGTGCCGCGCGTGTTCTGATTGAGCAGAATGGCAAGCCCCAGCGCGACGATAATGTTGAAAGGAACAAACAGCGCGGCAAACTTAAGCGTTACGCCTAGCGACTTCCAGAATAACGGATCATCCGTAAACATGGATTTGTAGTTTCCAAGACCAATGAAATGCACTTGGCCTACGATAGGCCAATCAAAAAAAGAAATAATAAGCGAGAACAATAACGGGCCTAGCGTGAAAACGAGGAATCCGAAGATCCACGGGAAGATGAAGAGGTAGGGCGCAGCCCCACCCCATCTGCGTTTTCTTCTAGGCGTGAAGCTGGCCGCGTTGTTCCCTGCTGTCTGCGAGTAGGTCTGAGCCATCTCCTAACCTTCTTTCCAAAGCTGTAATGTTATTTCAAATACCGTTCGCTATCCTTTACGGCTTGATTAAGCGCATCCTGCGCATTGCTGCCGTGCACGACCGCTTCAACCGCGGCGGACAGCTGGCGGTTCACTTCATTCCACTTGTCGTTAAGAAGGAAGGCAGGCGTATTGTCCGAGCGCTCCAGCATTGTATAGTAAGGCTTGTACAGAGGATCCTGGTCCTTCTTCAGCTCGCTTACTACGCTTACCCGTACCGGCAGGTCGGCTACGCGCATCTTGATGGCTTCGCTCGACACGTAATATTTGATAAATTCCCAAGCCAGCTCCTTCTGCTTGGAATCCTTGGCAATGGACAGGGCAGATTCGGCGACGACGCCTTTTACCGGCTTGCCCGGGAAGGCCGGCATCTCTACCGTGCCTACGTCAATGCCTGCTTGCTTGAAGGATTCGAGCGGCCAGATGCCGCTTTCCCACATGGCGATTTTTCCGCCTTTGAAAATATCCTCTCCGCTTTGCTGCCCTTTGCCGCCCGTCAATACAGCCGAGCCGTTCTTCAGCATATCGCCAAACATTTGGATGGCGCCGGCTGTTTCCTTGCTGTTCATATAACCGTCGATTGTTTTGCCGTCCTCCGAAATATAAGAACCGCCGTTGCTCCATACAAAGCCTTGCAGATCATACGTATCGTTCTCCGCGCGTACGCCAAAGCCGTATTGCTTCTTCGATTTATCCGTCAGCTTCTGTGCGGCGGACTGAAAATCATCCCATGTCCAGCCATCCTTCGGATACGCGATGCCCGCATCGTCAAACATCTTTTTGTTGTAGTAGACCACGCGAGTCGTAAAGCCTGCCGGAATGCCATAGAGATTGTTATCTATAGTCGCATAATTGAACAAACCGCTGTAGAAATCATCCTTATTCAGATCCTTGTCGCCGTCCGCGTAGCTGTTAAGAGGCTCAAGCGACCGGTGATACGTTGGGAAGTCCCACATGTACATCACATCCGGAGGATTCGTAGCGCCAAAGCCCGCAGCGAGCTTCTGGTCAAAGCCATCCGCGTAGGCTTCTACCTGCACCTGCGTTCCGGGATGATCGGCTTCGAATTTCTTCGCGATATCCTGCTCGATCTTAAGCGCGTCGCCTGTATCCCATGTCGCGAACCGAAGCTTCTTCACATCGGCGGAACCTTTGCCGCCCGCGGACTGCGCCGAATTGCCGCCCGAGCTTTCATTATTGCCGCCGCATGCCGTCAGCGCAGCCATCGACACTACAGTTGTCAGAAGAATAAAGGTTAGTTTCTTTTTCATTTCTGGCAGCTCCCCTTTTGAAAAATGAGATATATAATAATTGAACCGCTTTCATCATAACGAAAATGAAAGCGGTTCAAAACCGATAACTATTCGATTGTTTCCGTGTTTTTGTTCGATTGCGAAGGCGGGTGGTCTTCTGTTAGATGCCTGTTGTCTTTTTGTTCGGCGCGGTAACGGCTTGGCGTCTCCCCCGTGCACCGCTTGAACCACTTGCTGAAATATTTGCTGTCGCCAAGCCCCGTGCGCTCGGCAATTTCCTGCATCGTTAGATGGGTATCTCTTAATAATCCCGTAGCCAGCTTAAGCTTCCGCTTGTATTGAAAAGCGACAAAGCTGTCCCCGACCGCTTTCTTGAACAGAATCGAGAAATGGCTGCGGCTGAGACCGACCTGCCTTGCCACGTCGCTGACGGACCATTCGGCGGACGGATTGTCGTGAAGCAGCTTGACGGCGCGCCAAATGGCTTCCGGCCAATCCGATTTGGATACATTATAAGCCTTCTCCATTTCGGCCTCTTTATGAAGCGACTGCAAGGCTTCCAATCTTTCTTCCGTATCCGAGAGCGGACCTCTTCTCGACCATTGCAGCTTCGCAAGCTTGCTTTTATGCTCCACCAGCAAGCTCTCCATAGCATTTGCCTTAGATTTGGGCAGCATGCAATAACAGCGCTCTTCCCCATACGGAATTAGCATACCGGTACAAAGCTGCTGATCATGAGAGGTGCCTTGCCTCAGCAGATCCGGCCATGAGCATTCGCAGCCCACGGTTTTAATAAAATAGATATAGACGGGCTCATCGTTAAAGGACCGGTCCTCGCCGGAACGCTTCTCCATTTCGCCGATAAACTTATCATTGTGTCCGTTCAGCCAAGCATATAGAAGAGTGCTCAGTCGCTCTCCTTGATCGGTTTCCTTGTCTTTCACAGCCGCCGATTCCGAAGCTGCCGCGAACTCTCTTTGGAACTTCGCGAGCATTTCCTCCAGCTCTTCATCCTCGAATGCCGTTTTTAGCAAATAACCGGATGCGCCAAGCTTCATGCCCTGCTGCGCGTATTCGAAGTCCCGATGGCAGCTGAGCAGAATGATTTTTGTATCGGGAGCTGTTTCTTTCACTTTCCGAGATAATTCTATGCCGTCCATCTCGGGCATCACGATATCCGTGATGACGACCTGGGGCCGGTGTTCCAGAAAAGCTTCCCAAGCTTTGCGCCCGTTCGGGGCATCCGAGACCACTTCCATTCCGTATTTCTCCCAAGGTACGGTCGAACGGAGTCCTTTGCGGACAATACTCTCGTCGTCTGCAATCAATACTTTAATCGCTGTTTCCGTTTCCATGCGGATTCTCCTCCTTCTTGGGCCATTCGATGACGATGGTTGTTCCTTCTCCATGAATCGATTGTATGTTTAACCCGAACTGCGGTCCAAAATGCAGCTTGAACTTCTGATTCGCGTTCTGCACGCCAAGCCCCCCCCTACCCTTGCGCTTCTCCGTACTCGGCAAGAGAAGACGTTCCAGCTTCGCTGCGGGAATGCCCGCTCCGTTATCGGACAGGATAAGCCGCAGATGATTGCCTGCTTCGCGAATGGTTAACCCAATCTCGCCTTGACCATCCTCGAACCCATGGAAAAAAATATTTTCGAATAGCGGCTGCAGCGTCATTCGGGGAATCAAATAGCGCTTAAGCTGCTCTTCGCATTCCAGCTTGTACGTAAACACGGAGCCATAACGTATTTCCTGGACTTTGAGATAATGCTCGATAATCTTCAGCTCGCTCCCGAGGGGAATCATCTCCTGCGAGATATCCAGATTGCCCTCCAGCACCTTGGTCAGATGGTATAGCATCTGGCGAATGTCCTCCGCTCCCTGCAGCCTTGCTTTCCATTGAATCGAGTTCAGCGTATTGAACAGCAGATGGGGATTGATCTGATAGTGAAAGGCTTTGAGCTCCGCTTCCTTCTTAAGCCTCTCGCTTTGTTCAATCTCGCCGACTAACGTCTGTATGCCGCTTACCATATTGTTAAAGCTGATATCGAGAACGCCCAGCTCGTCCTTCGCTTCCACCTGCGTTCTCGTATGCAGCTTGCCGAAGCTGACCTTCTGCATTGCGTCTTTGAGCCGGCGGATCCGCACGGTGAAACGGGATGAGAACAAATAAGCGAGTCCAAATGCCAAAAGACAAGAAGCGGTTGCCACGATTATCGTGTTCGACCTGATAATGCCGGAGGAACGATAGAACGACGCGGCAGGCAGCCTTGATTCTATGTTCCACCCGTTTACGGCTATGGTTTTGTTCCAGACAATATCGCTTGACTGCGAAGCAAAAGCCCCCGCCGTTTCATAGATAACCCTTCCGCTTGAGTCATTGATTCGAAGATGCGCCTTCGTATCGTTCTCGAACAGCTTGAACATGTGAAGCAGCTCTTCGGCATTCTCTTCGATTAAAATTTTGCTTCCTTTCAGGGCTCCATAGGGATTATTAATCGATACGGCCAAGCCCAGAACCGGCATGCCGGCATCAGCCGTATCGTTCATTCCGTGGCTCTGAGGGTAGAAACCAAGCCAATATTTGCCCGATTGGGAATCCGACATCGTATGCCATGCGGGAATGGCCGTCAGCTTGGATACGTCCAGATTATTTTCCCCATAATAATAGCCGGTACGAGTAATGATATAAATGCCGGTCGTCCGATCGGCTTTAAGCGCTTTCAAAAGCGACTCCAAATCATTTTTATCCATGATATCGCTATAGGTTGAAGGAGGCTGATCTCCTAAGTCAGCCCACGCGGGATCAAGCAAATACGTATAAATCGTCTCCGTCGTCTGATTCATCCGGTTCAAATAGGAGCTCGTCTGCTGTTCCAGCTGCGCTACGGCGTTCTCGCCGTATTTGCCGAACTGGGAATTAATAACCTTCGCCGATTGATAGTAGGACATGGCGCCAAGCGAAAGCAGCGGGATAATCGTAACAATAAGAAAACTGACGAGAAATTTGGTGCGAATGCTCCGGTAAGCGCTTGGCTGAAGGCGAATGCGAAGCCGTTTCAGTAAATCGTTCATAGGGATGCCCTCCGTGCTGCTGCTTGCAAAAATCAACTGAATTGTAGCATGGACCATTCCGACAGACAATGTCATAGGTCCCCAAACGTCAAAAGCACTTCCTCGCCAGTCTTTTTAAGACGGTGAAGAAGTGCGATCAAGCCATTAAGTTGTATATTCATTCGCCAAAATCAGAAATACGCTGGACGTCCAAGTGAATGCGCGATCCCGCAAGCCTTCCCCCGTAACCGCGTCGAAATTCTCGGCCATCCCGCTCCGGTCAAGCATCGCGCAGAACCGCCTCGAGACGGTTTCCGCAAGCTCTCTGTCTCCTGCCGCGGCAGCGCCTTCAACTAAAAGCATGGTTGATGGCGCCCAGATCGGACCCCGCCAGTAACCATCGGAAAGATAGAAGGGACTATTGAGACTTTCCGTCGCCCAGCCGTTAGCCGTCAAAAATCTGCCCTCTTCTCTCAATCCCCGCAGCAGAGCAGCACGGATATCTTCAGGCAGACGACTGCCCAATAGAATCGGTACGAACAGGAGCAGACTGTCTCCTTCCGATTTCTCGTGAGTGCCGGAGCGGCAGGATGCAAACCGTCCGTTGTCCCAGAAATGGGCAATCATTTTTTCTAGTGTGTCCTCGGCAAGCTTCCGCCATCCGACCGCCTCTTCCGCTTTTCCAAGCCGCTCCGCGATGCCGGCCAATACTTCCGATTGAATAATTAGAAAAGCCGCCAAATCCGGGCTTTCGACGGGAATGCCGTTGTTAAACGCCGTACTGTTATCCCATCCGGAGTCATTGCCGTGATTGTATTGCGGTATGCCGTCGCCATCATTATCGCGGTACCGGAACCACCAATTTGTCCATTTGGATAAAGGCCCGTATACCTCAGCAAGCTGCTCCTCTTGGATAAAATCCGTTCTCGCCATCATCCAAGCAAGCGTCCATCCGTGAATAGGCGGTTTGTTGCAATTCCATAACGCATACTTATCGTTGATGAAATCCGGGATAAGCCCGCTCTCGTCCTGGCGGTCGAAGAAGATCATGAACTGATCCCAAGCCAGCTTCGGATCGTGGCGTACGAGCGCCATGGCGTTAAAGCAGTGATCCCAGCTCCAAATATTCGTCATCCAGTTCTTCGACATATACATAGCGGGACGCGTCAGGCATCCTTCCGCCGGAACAAGGCAGGACCAGGTAATATAGGAAGCAAGAGCACGGCTATCTTCCCAGCGTTCGGGCATCGGCAAGCTGTTATTCAGCCACTGGCTAAACTCTTCCTTCACTTCATTTACGATATCATCGAACGGCTTCCAGGCAGCCCGCGGCTCCAGTACGGTCCGGAATTCTTCGATGGCGAATTCGGATTGCCCTGTTGCCCGGTCCGGCAGGAAGTCGGCGATCACGTAAGTGCTTTTGATTTTATCCCATGGCACCTCCATCCGCAGGTCTCCGACAAGCGCCGTAAGCCTGAACCGGCATTCGTGGGTGAAGCTGTTGACCTCCCATCTGCCGGGTGACTCTTGAAACGCGTAATCATAGGCGGATGTACGGAACGTTAATCGGATTCCGCAGCCGCTTGTCCGGACGCGGAACGTCCGGCTGTCGGAAATGCAGATCTCGGCCGTTAAGCCGCATTCCGATGCCAGCTTCACCCGCTCAGGCGAGGCTGCCGAGTTGAACGGTACGGCTTGGCCGCCTTCATCCAGCATGACGACATGAAAAGCCTCGCCGAATTTATCATCGCCGCCGCGAACGGTACGCAGGTACAGACCTTGTTCTCTATCTTGGGCTTCAGGCAGAATCGAGACCGCCAGGAACGAGTCTCTCCGACTGAACGGAACGATATTTAAGTCAAAGTTCATCATAATCTCCCTCTCGACTTCGTCGTATACGCTTTCATTTTATCGAAAGGGGAGTTCGGCCGTAACCGACAGTTGTTTTCAGAGGGGAGGGTAATTGTTTCGCAGCGGGATTTTTTCGAATGAAAAGAGGCAATTTGTTCGGAGAATATCGTGTTTTTGTTCGATGCGAACCGGCGGATAAACATCCGTAACTATGTAAATACTTTGCAAGAGGTGATGGACTGTGGAAGCGTTCAGAGCAAAGGAGATCGCCGATTCACCGGATGCGATAACCGTATCTTATTTCGGCGTCCCCGTTTTTATCGAGCATGTTAATGTAGGGGCAGGTACGGCGAGAATTCATCCGATGGCCACGCCGGAAGAAGAGCAGACGGTACCGGTCGAGGTGCTGGAGGAAGAATTCAACGACGAATCCGATGTATCGTTTGTGTGAGCGAGGAAGGGGATAAGGTTCTTGTCATCCGCTAATGACGGGAACCTTATCCCCTCCTTTTTTATTCATCCAATGTTCTTAACCGGTTTAGCTTCAGAATCACCGCAACAGCTTCCGCTCTTGTCGCCTCGGCTTCGGCAATCCCTCCCTATCTTTCTTCTAAAAAAGAATTATAGGGAACTTGGCTTCGCTCTCTCAACCAACTAAAGTTGGTATTTACAACAATCCCATTCCCTTTGCTCTCGAGATGGCCTGCACCCGATTCTTGACCTGCAGCTTCTCGTAAATGTTATAAGCGTACTTCTTGACCGTCCCCGTGGAGAGAAAAAGCTGCCGGCCGATTTCTTCGTTCGAAAGACCCTCGCCGATTTTCCGCAATACTTCCCGTTCCCGCTCGGTCAACTTGATGGCTGGGATTTCTTTCGCCCGGGTATAGGAAGCAGTCCAACCGCCTTCGTAAATCCTCTCACGTAACAGATTCGCGTATGCAGCCATTTCTCCATCCAGCTTAGCTTCGCTTAACCACCGCTCGAATAGAGGAGTTAATGCTTGTCCCTCGTCCATGAAAATGCGGATAAAACCTTCCGGGTGCGCTAATTCGCAGGCTTGTGCCAACGCAAAGGCGGCACTGGCGTAATCCGCCAGCTCCTTGTGGCATAAGGCCTGAAGCAGCAGCGCTTCAATTCGGCTTGCAATCCGGTCCGCCTGTTTCGCTTCCAGGCTAATTCGCGAGAGCCATCCCAAAGCCTTGCGCAGCTCGCCCTGCGACATCAAGACGCGCGCCAAAGTAAAGTTCTCGTATTCGCGGCTCACATCCGCGCGCTCCATGATTCGAATACGGCGGGCATTAATCCATGCGGCAGCTGCCTCGGTTTCTCCCGCGGCAAGC
The DNA here is from genome assembly GCF_003399985.2 of Paenibacillus sp. ATY16. Taxonomy (NCBI): domain Bacteria; kingdom Bacillati; phylum Bacillota; class Bacilli; order Caryophanales; family Paenibacillaceae; genus Paenibacillus; species Paenibacillus sp. ATY16. The sequence continues at coordinate 352,020 of NZ_NMOK02000015.1, forward strand.
TGCAGTCTCGCCAGTCTTGCTTCCACGATCATCTGCCAGCGTGGAGAACGGCATTCCCTCATCTCTTCAATCGCGCGAAGGATGACGTCCCTGGCCTGATCCAATTGCCCTTCCGCTTGCAAAATTTTGGACAGCAGGATGTATCCAGGCGCTAAAGCCGCGGGATTGCGCGGAAACGACCCGCCATATAGCGCCTTTTCAAGAGTTAGCCGCGATTCTGCAATGCGATTGAGTTCGTATAACAAATCCGCAAGCAAAATCACGCCCAAGCCCTCCAGGCTCCGATGCAGCACAAGCGAGAGCTTCTCATCGGCCGAAACGTGTGAAGACAAATAAGCGATTTTGCGCAGTCTGCCGCCAAATCCGACTGGACCGCGGTACAGCAGAGCCTCGCCCATGTTCACGACATTCGCAATCGATCCATGCCGCACCAATAAATCCAGATTGCTTTTCAGCTGTCCGATGAACCCGTCAATATCCCCTTCATAATAGGAAAGCGAGTTGCCGTACATCCGGATATGCACTTGCATTTCCTTTACCCGTTCGCTTTCAATCAGCCCGGGCTCCGTATCCAATAAGGCTGTAACTTGATCCAAATACCGGCGGGCTTCAGCCGCCCGCCCTTTCGCGGCTTGTACGCTTTCCTGGAAAAAGAACAGATTCGTAAACCTTACGATGCTTCTGAGCGGCATCTCGCTAAGCCATCGAAGCAGATCAGCCTCTTCTCCGCTTCCGATTATTTCAGGCAAATGCCGTTCCATGTATTGGCCGGCCGAATCGAAATCCTCCGCAGCCAGCGCATGCTTGATCGCTTCCCGATACAAGCCGCGTTCTCCGAACCATCGATGAGCTTTCCGGTGAAGCTCGCTTCTTGTTGCCTGGTCACAGGTTTCGTCCAATCGATTCCGGAGCGCCTCCGCAAAAAGATGATGATATTTATACCAGGTACGCGTATCGTCGAGCGGGCTGACAAACAGATTAGATTTTTCCAAATAGGCAATCGCGGAAGCGGAGTTCGTCGAATCGGTCACCGCATCGCATAGCGATACGGAAAAGCGCTCCAGAATGCTTGTGCGCAGCAAAAAGCTCTGCACATTCTGCGGCTGCCGATGGATAACCTCGTCGATCAGGTAATCAAATACGTACCGGTTATGACCGTCGAAGGAACGAAGAAAATTCTCGTTGCCGCCTGTTGCGGCCAAGGAATGAAAGGCCAGAATCAGTCCTACCGCCCAGCCTTCGGTTTTGGCGTCAAGCTCCGTCATTTCTTCAGGCGTAAGCCTTGTCTCCGACGTCTTGTTTTGAAGCTCCATCGCTTCATCCGCCGTGAACCGCAGATGACGTCCGTCCAGCTCCAGCACCTGTCTCCGCGCCCGCATCCGTGACAGCGGAAGCGGCGGAACCGTGCGGCTGACGATGACGAGATGAAGAGCCGGGGGCAGATGGTCAAGCAAATAAGCGAGGCCGTTATGAATAGACGGATTATCGATGAAATGAAAGTCGTCCACCACAAGTATCGTCTCCTCGGCAATCCGACCCGTTAACTCGTTCAGGAAAAAGGACATCGCCGACTCCGCGGACGTCTCGCCGAATGAGAGGAAGATCGGCATCGCCGCTTCGTAGAAGCCCGGAATCGTCCGGTTAATCGCCGCGGCCGCACAGCTCCAAAACCGCACGAACGTATTATCGGCCGGTTCAAGCGACAGCCAGGCTGCGCGAGCCGCCCGCCTGCTGATCCAGCCGCTGACCAGCGTTGTTTTGCCGAATCCGGCAGGCGCCGCTACCACCGTCAGCCGGCAGGTGTTCGACCGGTCCATAATACTCGACAGTCTCGGCCGCTCGACATAATTGGATGCCGCATTTGGAACAAGCAGCTTGGATACGGCAATTGGCCCCCGTTCGGAACCGGGGATCGCATTTAATTCCATTCCTTGATTTCCCTCCCCATAAAAGCGCGGTAATTCGACATAAACTAACAAGAATTATACACTTTTTGGAACCCGCCTACTTGAAAATAATAGAATAAATTTGATTATTTTATTATGTAGCTATGAACATGACACACAATTTGATAATAATGGTAAAAAAGAATGACCTCGATCTCGAGAGCGGTCAGAGCAATCAGACCTTGTAAATAAAGAGCACCCGCTCCATTCGACGATGAATGGCGGGTGCTCTTTTCTCTTCATCAACGGATTGCGACTACTTCTTTATAATCTTTATTATTCTAACTATCCCCCATATAACAAAAGTTAAAATAACGGCTAATACCAAAACTTGTATTAACAAAGTCGACCATACTATGTGCATAGTAAATTTCCTCCACTTCAGTTGCTTATTTACTTTTTACTATTAAATAAATATATGAACAAGGGCCTATTCTACCTATTTAATTCAGAGGCCACTTACATACTATGCATAACAAAAACCGGCATCGGATCTCTGATCTGCTGCCGGTTTGTTTTAAATTAATTGATGTTGTCTGTCTAGCCTTTTAGCTTAAGCTCAACTCGCCTTCGCGAGTCTCGTACCGCGAACGGATGCCACGGCATATACGATGAGCGATGTCCAGATGAGCGCGAACCCGACAAGCAGCACCGGAGAGACCGATTCCTTGAATATGAATATGCTTAACAACAACATAATCGTCGGCCCAATGTATTGTACGAATCCAAGTGTGGACAACGCCATGCGAGCGGCAGCCCGCGCAAAGAAGAGCAGCGGCAATGCCGTAACCACGCCTGACAAAAGCAGTTCGATGAACGTGGACGCGGGCAGCGTCCATGCCGTCGTTTTCCCCGCGGCAGCCAAGTAAATCCAGTAACCAAGCGCGACGGGCAGGACGACTGCCGTTTCCGACAGCAAGCCAACAGAGGCGTCTTGCGCGATCTTTTTCTTCGCTAAGCCGTACAAGCCGAACGACGCGGCCAGCGATATCGCGACCCACGGGAACCGCCCGTAGTCGATGGCAATGATGAGCACTGCCAATCCAGCGATGGCAATCGCGAGCCATTGGCCACGGTTGGGCTTCTCGCGAAGGAAGACAACCGCCAGCAGAACGTTCAGCAACGGGTTCAAATAATAACCGAGACTTGTCTCTACGACATGACCGTTGTTGACCGCCCAGATGAAGATCAGCCAATTCGCCGCGATCAGCAGTCCGCTCGCGGCGAGTGGAAGCAGAAGCGTGCGGCTGGACGCAATCCGCTTCATGTCGCCCCAGCGGCGCTGGACGGCAACAAGAATACCCATGAAGACGAACGACCAGACGACCCGATGGGACAGAATCTCTCCCGCAGGCACGTCGTTAAACAATTTCCAATATAGGGGGAGAACTCCCCACATGATATACGCAATAATGGCGTTTACCAATCCGCTGTTCATAACCATTTCCCCACTTCTCGCTCCGATGTCTGAACGGATTATACACCTAGATCTGTGCTTATACAAAGGAAAAAATTAGTAGATTGGCAACAAGCCGCATTCGTGTATATCCCAATCCGGCTAACGATATCTGTATTGTCCCTGACATCTTTCCCATTCCTGATTAATCGGTTTGGAGTACCTCATCCCGGCACTCATCTATATAACGTTTATGCCGATCTTTCATGGGCTCCGTAATATGCTCTTTGCAAAAAAGAGGTTCTTCTTCGATGCTAAGAAACCTCTCAACAAGCTTCAGGTTTTCTTTCCCTTCAAATTCAACGATATGTATCTCCTCCAGTAGAACTGTCGCCTTCGCGCTGTCTAAAAAACTAGCCATGTCATAATGAATAGCTCCATCATACCCCAACTCTTTCATGTTTTTCTGAAAACCGGAATCCGATTTAAGCTTGTCGAGTTGAGTTTGAACCTTTTTCCCAACGCCCCCTTGCGCTCCGGATCCCCCTAAGTAAAGCACCTTTTTTTTGGAGCAATAGCTCGTCTGGCCATAAAAAATGTAAAGTCCGGGGAAATTCATATCGAATATTTCCTCCTTACTTTGAGGGGATACATCATATACCTTTGGCGGAATAATGGCTTTTGATTTGGAATACTGCTTCTTAAATCCTTCAAGAAGCGCTTCTAATATTTTATCCATATTAGCGATCACCCTTTCCTTCAACTATATTTATTACGCTGCCCTGCCCAATAGTTCAACAAATAAGCAGCCAGCGTAAAATGAACGCTGGCTGCTTATAAGAATAAGGATAAAGTTTCAAACTTACACCGTTAAATCATTTTCCGATTTTATTCGAATGGCTTCTTGTAACAGCCTTTGGAGAACGGCTGCAAAAACGGCGATCACCATTGAGGCGAAAATAATGGCTGTTCCCATTGGCATGAAGCTTGGAGGATCAACTTTTTGCGCCATGAGATAGTAGAGCGGCATACCTAGCAGGTACAAGATACTGATGGTGATGCCACAATATTTTATATTCTTTAAAGCCTTAACGGATAATTCCGAGAACGCTTGATTGTTATCGATATAGCTTAAAAGTTTAAAGGCTTGATACAAAGCAAAGTAAAAAGGTATCGCTGCCGCGTACATATCGATTAGAACGAGAGGCTTTATATAAGCAAGATCCGGATAAGATTCTCCAGCAAAATCCCCGATTTTGGGCACTAAAAAAATGCACAAAGCAAGAACCGGAATTCCAATAAGAATAACGGCCATCTTCAAAAAAAGTGTTGTTCCCCGTTTCATAAAAGCACCTCGCTAATTTAATCACAAAATGACCTTAACATAAAATTTATTGTTTTACAATAAATTAGAATTGTTTTTCATTATATTCTGATTGTGAATATAAGGTAGCTGCTTTTTTCGACACATGAGACAACTCAACTTAATATCCTACATTAGCCCCTTAATGTAAAAGGAGAGTTTTTATGGGAAGCGACTTCATCTATGACTACATCGTAGTGGGTACAGGACCTGCAGGAGCGGTCATCGCCAAAACCTTGTCCGACGATAAAAGAACATCCGTCCTTGTTCTGGAAGCAGGCGGAAACAATGATAAAGATAAACCGATTAGCGACTCGACGATGGCTTCCGAGTTGGAGGAACAATACTTCCCTCAGTATTTCTGGCAAGGAGAAGGTGTTCCGCAAGCGGGGCTAGACGATCGAACGTTTGAATGGACGACAGGACGTCTCTTGGGAGGCGGTTCATCGATAAACGGGGAACAATACGTACGCCCAACAAGCAAGGTATTCAAAGAATGGGAAAGGCTGCTCGGGCCTCTCTGGTCTCCAAATCGAGCGGTTCAGCGGTTTAAAAGACTTGAAAGATATAACGGGAAAACAAATAATACCTTGGCGCACGGTTATCATGGGCGCATTGACATTCGTCAGGCTCCCGTAAATCCGACATCCATGGCAAAAAAAGTAGTTACCGCAATTGAGCGAGCTACCGGATTCTCTGAAATTCTCGATTATAATGACCCGAGAACCCCAATTGGCCCCTTTACCCGATGGCAATTGTATCAGAATCCGAATGGCAGAAGAGAAAGCTCCTCCACTGCCTTTTTATCTTCCGATATATTAGCGCTGAATGGTCGGGGAGTAAATGGCCGTAAATTAACATTACTTTCCGATTCGACTGCGTTACGCGTGATTTTTTCCAATAAGCGAGCTAGCGGAGTCGAATTCCTAAAAAGCGGTAAGCGTATAATCGCGCGCGCAAGGAAAAAAGTCATTATTGCAGCGGGTATTAACAGCGCCCAGCTCTTAATGCTATCCGGAATCGGATCCTCAAAAACACTGAAGGATGCTGGAATTCGCTGCGTCTTCCATAATTCGAACGTGGGTAAAAGCTTAAGAAATCACACACTGAACTTTGCGGTATTTCAATCAAATCCGCACGACAGGCCTTTACCTTCCAATGATCCTAATGCCCTTTATACCGGAGGCGCTTTCCTGCCTGCCCCTTTGGAAATAGACGGCAGGCGCCGTCGGGCGGTTCAGATTCTGGGTATTGGTTCCGAAGACGATACGTTAACGTTAGGTTTAATTTATCTGCACCCGAAAAGTCGCGGTTCCATTCGAATCCAAAACAAAGACCCTCTTAAAATCGTGCTCGCAGATGAAGGCTTTCTCGATAATCCGAGTGATATGGAAGCCATAAAAAACATTTACAAGATCTATGTAAAAGATATAGCTGCTGAACTAAACTCCATAGATCCAACATATCGCCTCATTTCACCAACGCTTGAAACGATAGATGACGATAGCGAACTCGAGCAATTTATTAGAGAAAATTTCGACCACAATCATCATCAGCAAAGCTCGCTTCGCATGGCCCCCTTAAGCAAGGGCGGGGTCGTTGACCGGAGGGGACACGTTCATGGGGTGAAAAATTTAATTGTTGCGGATGCTTCCATTATCCCATTTACCGTGGATGGAAACACCTCGGCTGCGGCCTACCTAATCGGATACACGATCGCTGAACAAATCAAAAGGATGGATAAAAGGAAAAAGAGGAGGATTCGAGGAAGATTCGAAAATAGCGAAGAATAACCTAAAATCTCATACTTTCAGTTATTCATAAGGGCACTCTATGTTCAGAGTGCTTTTTACCGTTTTTTCTGTCGTTGCCAAAAAGAGAATGCCCCGCCTAGGATTTTCCTTATCTCTTTAGTGAACGAATTCTATGAAACTATGAATCTATTAAATAAGCACTAGCACAGGTGAATCTATTAAATCGTGAATACAATATATTACTTTACAGCTAGAAGGAGTGATAAGATTGAAAATGAAAAAATTCAAAAAAACAACGGCAAAAAGAGTGACCAGAAGCAGCAAAATGAAATCGCAATTGGTTACGATGCTGCAGAATCAAGCTAGTATAAATAACTTTGTCGCCGCCTTGAGTACCGGTGTCATTAATAAAAGTACGGCTGTCACTATTGCCCATACCGAAATCTTGAATCGCCGAAATTCAGCCATTGCCGTAAGGGTCATCGTTATCAACTGGGATTCCGGTTCACCTGTCGTGCTGAGTACCACGAACCGCGTAATTCCGGCTAACACGTTCAGCAGCTTTTCGACCAATGTAGGCGGTATCCAATTTCATTACGAGGTTGTCGTTTTAACTTCAAGAACTTCAAACGTCATTATCAACAACTTCGGTACCAACGCCGCCTTTGTACCGCAGGAAGGCAGTACGGTATTGAATAATGACTTGGTTAGAATCAGTATCTAATAGCAAAGTCCGAAAGTAACTGAAAAGCCCTCGCATCGACCATGATTGGTGATGCGAGGGCTTAAAACTTGTTATCCCCCATCCTCTGATATGCCTGCCGACGTCTGCAGGTTAGCTGGTTGTGCTTCGCACTCTCCTGCGCGCTACGCCGGAGGCATAAGCAGCTTGAATAACTGCCTCCTTCACCCGTTCTGCAACATGCGGATTAAATACGCCCGGGATGATGTAATGCTCGCCTAATTCCTCTTCGCTCACGACGTCTGCGATTGCCTGGGCCGCAGCCAGCTTCATCGCTTCCGTAACGTGGGAAGCCCGGCAATCCAGCACGCCCCGGAATAGACCCGGGAAGCACAGCACGTTGTTAATCTGGTTCGGATAATCCGAGCGCCCGGTTGCCATAACGCGGACAAGGCCCTCGGCTTCCTCCGGCAAAATCTCCGGAGTCGGATTAGCCATCGCGAACACAATCGGATCGGCAGCCATCCGTTCAATATCCGTGCGCTTTAGTACGCCCGGGCCCGAAACACCGATGAAAATATCCGCGCCTTCGATAACATCGGACAACGCTCCGCTCTCCATCTCCGGATTCGTATGCTCCGCATACCAGCGCCATGCTTCGTGCGCATAGCTGTTGCCTCGTACAAGCGCTCCTTCCCGGTCAACGCCTACAATCCGCGTTACTCCCGCTGCCTGCAATATTTTCGTGCATGCAATGCCTGCCGCGCCGATACCGCACAGTACGATCTTGCAATCTGTGAGCTGCTTGCCGACTAGCTTCACGGCATTATACAATCCAGCCAGTAGAACAACGGCAGTTCCGTGCTGATCGTCATGAAAAACCGGAATATCCAGTTCCTCAATCAGCCGCTCTTCGATCTCGAAGCAGCGCGGGGACGAAATATCCTCCAAATTAATGCCGCCGAAGGCCGGGGCGATCCGTTTGATCGTAGCGATGATTTCTTCCGTATCCTGCGTATCCAGACAGATTGGGAAAGCGTCAACGCCAGCCAGCTGCTTGAACAGCATTGCCTTGCCTTCCATGACCGGCATCGCAGCGAGCGGGCCGATGTTGCCAAGACCCAGAACGGCACTTCCGTCCGATACGACCGCAACCGTATTGCGTTTAATGGTCAGCTTGTGGGCACTGCTTGGATTGTCGTGAATAGCCATGCAGATGTTGGCGACACCGGGGGTATAGACACGGGAGAGATCGTCCCTTGTTTTGATGGTCATTTTGGGTGTTACCTCGATCTTACCGCCCAGATGCATCAGGAAGGTCTGATCGGACACTTGCAGCACCGTTACTCCTGGCAGATGGTCCAGCATACGGACGATGACATCCTTGCTCGCCGCATCCACAATATTAATCGTCAAATCCCGAACGGTCGACGTTCTGCCGTTGCCGCTTACGTCGATGGCGACAATATCGCCGCCCGCTTTGCCGATTGCCGTAGCAATCAAGCCAAAAGTTGCCGCCTCCTTGTCCATCTCCAGCCGGATGACGATGTTGCTGCTCCCTGTTTTCGGCATAGCCATTCTTCTCAGCTTCCCTTCCAGTTCAACTTTGGTATCCGCTAACGTGTCAACGTAACCGGCAGGCCGTGCTTTTCGAACAACCGGGCCATAACCGCCTTCGCTTCCAGCTCGTCCGGACCGTGAATTTCCAGTTCATATTGCGAATCATGCAGCAGAGACAGACTGAGTCCAAGAATGCTCTTCACATCGATCACCCGGTTGTCTACCTTCATCACGATGCTCGATTGAAACGTGTTGGCCGTTTGATTGATTTCAACAATCGTTCTAGTGCCTAAGCCATCCATAAGAGCGCCTCCATTTGTTTCTAGGATTGCACATCCTGCCTTATAACCGTGTGCAGTTTGCGCTGCATCAGCTTGCCAGCTGTCACGATGGCAACGGCAAGCAGCACCGGAAGCAAGCTGTGAACGATTGGCGGCCATGTATCCACTGCATGCGCGACTCTCTCATCGCCAATGATCATTTCGCCAGCGGTATATCCAAGCAATGCGACGCCCAGCACGATAATGATCGGAAATTTCTTCATTAATCGCATGATTAGCGTGCTTCCCCAAATAATCAATGGAATGCTTATCGCAAGTGCCAGGCCGATGAGCGCATAGTTGCCATCCGCCGCGCCGGCAACGGCCAGAACGTTATCCAGACTCATAACCAGGTCGGCGATTAGAATCGTTTTAATAGCCGCGCCGAGTTCGCTGCTGGATGCCAGCTCCCCCTCTTCGTCGCCCCCCTTCATCAGCTTCAAAGCGATCCATATGAGCAGCAGCCCTCCGGCCAGCTGGACGAAAGGGATATGCAGCAGCCAAACAGCGGCAAACGTTAGTACGATTCGCAGCGCAATAGCGCCAAAGCTTCCAAAGAAGATCGCTTTCTTCTGCTGCTCCTCGGGTAAATTGCGGCAAGCCAGGGCAATAACGACAGCATTATCGCCGCTGAGCACGATATTGATCAGCATAATTTTGAGCAGGCCGAGAAGAAGCCACTGCAGATCCACCTTAAAAAACCTCCTATCCGTTTAGCCTTCTTCGTTAATGATGACCTTCTTGCCGCGCAGCTTCAGTAGAAGCGGAATGCTAATCCACAACACTCCGATAATAAGGAAGGCGAGGGATACCGGCTTTTGCAGGAAAATCATGAAGTCGCCGTTCGAAATCGTCAAAGCCCGCCGCATATTGTTCTCCATCATCGGGCCGAGAATAAGGCCAAGAACGAGCGGAGCGAGCGGAAAATCATTCTTGGACAATACATAGCCGATGACGCCGCAAGCCATAATGAGCAGCAAATCGAAGGTTGAATACTGCACCGCGTATACCCCGAATACAGAAAAAACAATAATAAGCGGAATTAAATATTTGGCCGGCGTCTCGATGACCTTGGCGAACAGCTTGACGAGCGGCATGTTCAGAATAAGGAGCATCAGGTTGCCGACGAACATGCTGGCGATAACGCCCCACGCGAGCTGCGGGTGATCCTGGAATAGCAAAGGACCCGGCTGAACGTTGTACATAATGAACGCGCCCATAAGAATGGCCGTCGTGCCCGACGAAGGAATACCCATTGTAAGAAGCGGAATCATCGCGCCGCCGGAAGCCGCGTTGTTCGCCGATTCCGGTGCGGCTACGCCAGCGATAGCGCCTTTGCCGAACTTCTCCGGGTTTTTGCTAAGCTTCTTCTCCATCACATAGGAAAAGAAGGAGGCCAGAATCGCGCCGGCGCCGGGAAGCAGGCCGATGAAGAAGCCAAGCACGGAGCCGCGGGCGATCGGCCCTGCGCTGTCTTTCATATCCTGCTTGGTCGGGAGGATACGATTGATCTTGGCAATTTCGCCATCGCTATTCTCACGCTCCAAAATCGTCTTGAACACTTCGCCGACGGCGAACATGCCGACTGCGATGGTCAAAAACTCAAGTCCTTGATAAAGCTCCGGCATTCCGAAAGTAAAACGCTCGACGCCCGATACGCTGTCGATGCCGATCGTCGCCAGCAGCAGGCCGAACGCCGTCATCATCAGCGCCTTCACCATCGATTTGCCCGCCAGGCCGCTGATCGCCAACAAGCCGAGCACCATCAGGGAGAAATATTCGGCAGGGCCGAACTTGATTGCGACAGCCGACAGCGGCTGTGCAAGAAAAATGAGACCGATGAGCGAAATAATGCCTGCAGCGAACGAGCCGATTGCCGAAATCGCGAGCGCGGCGCCAGCCCTGCCCTGCTTCGCCATTTGATAACCGTCGAGCGTAGTGACGACCGATGAGGATTCGCCTGGCGTATTTAGCAGGATTGAGGTGGTAGAACCGCCATACATCGCCCCGTAATAAACCCCTGCAAGCAATATGATCGAGCTGGTGGCTGCTTCCTCGGGTCCGAGCCCTCCGGTCATGGTAGCCGTAATGGGGATAAGGAGTGCAACACCGCTCATCGGGCCGATGCCGGGCAGCACGCCAACGACGGTGCCGATCAGCACACCCAGGAAGACGAAAACAACGTTATGCCACTGCATGGCCGTGGCCAGTCCATGCGCCAAATAATCAATTGTGCTCATCGAGTAACCTCCTAGGAGATGCCAAGCCAAGCTGGGAAACCTGGCAGAGAGCCGTCCAGCACGTTGACAAAAAGATAATAAACGCCATACGAGAAGCAAGCCGCAATAAGAACCGATTTCCAAAGCTTGCCTCTTTCCATCGTCTGAAAGCCGATCATTAGGAACAGAAACGTCGAGATGACAAAGCCAATGTCCTCCAGGAAGAAGGCATATAAGACGGCTGCGGCGAAAATAATGCCGAACCGTTTGTAGTCAAGGTTGGATTTGCTTTTGTGCTGCTGCTGTTTGCGAAATGTCTCGTAGATGAGTCTTACGCTCATCAAGGACAGAAAACCGCCCAGAAACATAGGGAAAATGTTCGCCCCAACATTGCTGCCGTAGGAGCTTGCCGTAATGGATCTGCTGCCGATCATAAATGCGATTCCGATCGCACAGAAAACGATGCCTGCATAGCGGTCGAAAGAAAGGTTCATCCAGGTCACTCTCCTCTGTAAGCAATAGGGGAGAAGATTCCCCCCTATTGCTGCATGGTTTCTCTATTTTTGCATGCTAAGCGCCGTCAGCATTTCGTTAAGCTGCGTTTCTTGCTGTCCCAGGAATGCTTTGAAATCTTCCGCGTTTTTGTAATCGGTCTGCCAGTTATTGGCCGTCATTTCCGATTTCCATTGCTCCGATTCTACCATCGCCTTGAGCTTCGTATCCCAGAAGGACTTAGCATCCGCACTCATCTCCTTCGGACCGAAGATGCCGCGCCAGATGAGAAACTCTGCGTCAATGCCCTGCTCCTTCAGCGTTGGCACATCCGCCAGACTGCCGCCGGTCAGCCGCTCCGGGGACTCAACCGCGAGAACCTTAATCTTACCGGCCTTTAAGTATTGGTCAAGCGAGGACGCATCCGTGCCCAGCACATCAGCGTTGCCGCCAAGCAGGGCGGTAATCGCTTCGCCGCCGCCGTCATAGGAAACATACTTGACGCTCTTCGGATCAATTCCGTATTTGAATGCAGGCAGAATCGAGACCAGATGATCCATCGAGCCTGGCGCGGACCCGCCAGCTACCGTAAACTTCGACGGATCTGCCTTCATGTCGTCCAAAAGCGATTTCAGGTCGTTGTATTTGGAATCCGCAGCAACGGCGATGGCGCCGTAATCCTTCGTCAATTGCGCCAGCGGCGTCGTATCGTTGTAGCCGTAAGGCGAGTTCCCTTCCTTCTTCAAATGGTTGATCAGAATCGGAGGAGAGCTGACGAACAGCTTATGGTTGTCCTTAACGTCTTTCGTCGCATACTCGGCCATGAATACAGCGCCGCCGCCGCCCGGCTTGTTCTCGACGGTGATGGCCTTATCGGTCGCTTTCGTTTCCGTCAGCACCTTCGTAATCGTGCGCGCCGTCATGTCCCAGCCGCCGCCTGCGCCCGATGGCGCTACGAGCGTCAGCGATTTGCTAGGATAGTTCGAGGAGCCGGAGCCCGATTGGTTTGCTGCGCTGCCGCATGCAGCAAGGCTGAGGGCGAGCAAGGCGATTGGAGCGGCTTTCCAGGATTTCATAAGTATTTTTTTCATGTATGAAGACCTCCCGCATGAAATTTGTTTTTTGTATGCGCTTTCTTTGAAGCGCTTTCAGAATAACATCCGTTTTATCAAATGAGAATGTTAAGGACATAAACGATAATAAAGCGATTGTGGCCATTTTGTTCATTTTGTTCACGGACGTCATTTAAGATAGCGGTTACAAGTTGTGCTACAATAGGAGGAAAAATCGGAGGCGTCCTGCATGCGGCTGCAAACGAAGCTCATTCTTATTATCTGTTCCCTGCTCGCTTTCGTCATTATTAGTTTGGGCGGCATTTTCTACGTTGTCATTACTACCCTGCTGGAGAAGCAAATCGGGGAGCAGGCGCTCAAGGTTGCGGAGACGCTTGCAGTCATGCCCGAAATCCGCAGCGCCTTCGACGACAAGAACCCTGCGCTCGTCATACAGCCTCTGGCCGAATCGGTTCGGCTCGAAACCGGCGCGCAATACATCGTCGTTGGGAATCGAGAAGGCCTACGGTACTCCCATCCGATTCCGGAACGAATTGGCGGGCTCATGGTCGGCGGGGACAACGGTCCTGTTCTTGAAGGAAAACCCATTATTTCCAGGGCTACCGGCTCAATGGGCCCTTCCCTGCGCGGCAAAGCTCCGATCTTTGATAAAAGCGGCCGCGTTATCGGCATCGTTTCCGTCGGATTTTTAACCGGCAATGTCAATTCCATCACCGATGCGTATCAAATTGAAGTGATGCTCGTTTCCTTCGTCGTCCTTGTGGTAGGCACGATTGGCTCCATCCTCATTGCCCGCAGCGTAAGGCGGTCCATCCACGGCCTTGAACCGAAGGAGATAGGCGAACTTTATATGGAGAAACAAGCGATTCTGGAATCGATCCGCGAAGGCATCATCGCGATTAACCGAGCCGGACGCATAACACTGGCCAACCGCTATGCGCACCAGCTTCTTGCCATACCCGAGCACGAGAGCATTATCGGCAAGCAGGTGGAGGAGATCATTCCGAATACGGGTCTAATGGATGTTGTTCGTTCCGGACTTGCCCAATCGGATCGGGAGATGCTGATTGGCGAGGAAGAGGTCATTGTGAATCGCGTACCGATCAAAGATTTCCAGAATCGGGTGAGCGGCGCCGTATCCAGCTTCCGCAGCAAATCCGAGCTGTACCGGCTTGCCGAGGAACTATCGCAGGTCAAGCGGTTCGCGGATTCGCTTCGCGCCCAGACCCATGAGTTTTCCAACAAGCTGTACGTGATCTCGGGACTTATCCAGCTCGAGTCTTATCAGGAAGCGATCGAGCTTATTTCAAGAGAAGCTAGCGTTCATCAAAATCTCGTCCAATTCATCATGCGCGAAGTTCCCGACCCGGTAATCGCCGGGCTGCTCATTGGCAAATACAATCACGCCAAGGAGCTGAAGATCACCTTCTTTCTTGACGAGGAAAGCTCCTTCCGCGACATACCGCCTCATATAGACCGAAGTCTGCTGGTCACTATTATCGGCAATCTGGTTGATAATGCGATGGAAGCGGTGCTTGCCCGCAGAGAGCTGGACGAGGATAACAAGCTTACCTCCTTGTTTCTGACCGATCTAGGCGATGATTTAATTATTGAATGCGAGGATAACGGTGTTGGCATACCTGAGGATTTCAGCGAGGCTATATTCAAGAAGGGCTTCTCCACCAAGCAAGGTGAACATCGAGGCATAGGGCTATCTCTAGTTGAGCATGCCATTCATAAACTGAACGGCTACTTGACCTTCAGCCGCAGCTCTCAGGGAGGTACGATTTTTACGGTAGCCATACCAAAATATGCGGATTTAAGCCAGAAGGAGCAATCGAAATGATGACGGAGGCGCCAACTATAGAAGTGCTGATTGTGGAGGACGATGTCAAAATCGCTGAAATCAACAGACGCTTTGTGGAACAAATCGAAGGTTTTCATGTCGTCGGCATTGCTACCGACGAAACGCAAGCCCGGACGCAACTGGAAGTGTTAAATCCCCAGCTCGTGCTGCTCGACATCTACTTTCCCGATACGAACGGATTAAGCATGCTGCACTACATCCGTCAGCATTATCGGGATACGGACGTCATAATGATTACCGCCGCAAGAGAAAGCGAAGCGGTGCGTGAAGCAATCCGTGGCGGTGCATTCGATTATATTATGAAACCGCTCGTCTTTAACCGGCTCAGGGAAACACTCCTTCGCTATGTTGCCTTTCAGACAGAGCTGCACCGTTTAGCGCATTCGCATACCGTTAACCAGAACGATATCGACCGCGTGCTTGCCGGTTCGAGCAAGGTTGAGATTGCTGCAGATTCCATGCTGCTGCCCAAAGGAATTGACAAGCTCACGCTGGAGAAGGTCGTGCAAACGCTCGCCTCCGAGAGCAAGGGCTTGTCGGCTGAGCAGGTTGCGAAGCTGATCGGCACGAGTCGCTCGACGAGCAGGCGGTATTTGGAGCACCTTGTCGGACTAGGCAACGTCTATGCCGATCTGTCCTACGGTGTCGTCGGCCGGCCGGAGCGTGTCTACCGAACGAAGAAATAGAATGGCTGACACAAAGCTATACGTTTTTCTGTGGAAGCTCCACGATTTCGACCGCATATGGCTCCATTGTTAAGGATTGGTCCATATCACAATCGTTGAAGATACTTCTATATATCCCATCAAGCTGTACGGTCTGTGGCTTACGCGTAAGGTTCATTAGGAACAAATATCGTGTTGACTCATTTGCACGCAATGAGATTTGGACACCTTCTGGTAATCCAGGGAATAAGTGCAGGCCTGATTCGTCTGCAGCCTCTTTAAAAAAATCTATATAAAAAGCTTCCTCAGGAATCGTTCCCAAGTAGTACACTTTGCCTTCACACAAAGCGTGAACGGTTGCAGCGGTCTGGCCGGCGAAGAAATCATCTTCGTACCATGCTACCGGTTCCGCACTTTGAGGTGATAAGATGTCACACCATTGACTGCAGGAGTAAGACTTGTTTTGCCAACGAATAGTGTGAGCATCTCTGCCTATTGGATCGTACTCCGCTACAGTGACCCCCGCAGCATCGGAAAGCGGTCCGGGCAAAGGTCGAATCCAACATATGTTATTATGATTCTTCACGCCTGTTCGAGGCATCAATACAAGCGTCGCCCCATTCTTGACGCATTCCTCCAAACGTGACGCTAGATCCGGGTCGAGCAAGAACAGCGAAGGAGCCACAATGAGCTTATATCCGCTCAGGTCTTCATTCTCGCTCAGTACATCTGTCATAATGCCTAGTTTAGTGAAGGCGCGATGAATTGTTTTTATATTATCGAAATAATCCATTCCTTCTACTTGCGGCTGCATCTGAAAGGCGTTAAATTGATCGTGCGAATGAAGGATGACCGCTTCGCTCTGTACTTTTGTCCTTTCTAAGAGAGGAGCAAGTTTCTGTACTTCTTGGCAGAGTCCACGGTACTCTTCAAACCGCCTCCCGGGTACATTACTATGGTCAATCAGCCCGTGCCAGAATTGTTCTGCTCCCGACGGAGCGCTCCGCCACCGGAAATGCACAAGCGTATCCGCTCCACGTGCAATGCATTGCCAAGCAAAGGCTCGTATAAATCCAGGATGCGGCGTACGCCACATTGGCATCCAGCAGCCTGGGGGACCGCTAATCGTCTCCATGATCCAGAAATTCTGCCGTTTGATTCCGCGCGTCAAATCCAAGGTCAATGCTCCACTATATCCACTTGAAACATCCTTTTCCGGACTCGTGCTCGGATAATAATCAAGGGAGACAAAGTCCAGATTCTCACAAAGTTTGTAGTAATCCAGGCTCATCGGATAGCTCCAGATGTTGTGTGTAACGAAATGATTCGGACAATGCTTCTTCAAGATGTTCAATTGCAGTTGTTGGAACTCGACTACCGAATCGGTTTCAAAACGTTTGTAATCCAGCAAATACGATGGATTTTTATGCTTGGTGCCTCCTAGCGGGGTAGTGATTTGTGACCAATTGCTGTATTCCCCGCTCCAAACGACAGTCCCCCATTCTGAGTTGACTGCCTCGATAGAACCATACTTATTTTGCAACCAATCCCGGAACCGCGAATTGCAATGATCGCAGTTGCACTCATGCAGACCGAACTCATTATCAATCTGCCATCCTACGACAGCCGGGTTAGCCGCATAGTGAAGCGCAAGCTTTTCCACGATTAAGGCCGAGTAGTGTCTCATTGAAAGGCTATTATAGCATCGGTGTCCCCGAACTCCGGGATAGTGCGGATGCAGCTGTGCGTCACGCGGCAGTACATCTGGATACTCATGGACAAGCCAATTCGGAGGTGTACAGGTCGGTGTTCCGATGACAACCTGGATACCGTGTTTTGCAAATGTATCGATTGCATCATCAAGCCACGTAAAATCGTAAGTGCCTTCCGTGGGCTCTAATCTAGACCAAGCGAATTCAGCAACACGAATCAGGCTGACGCCCGTATCTTGCATGAGCTTCGCATCTTTCTCCCACATAGAGCGATCCCAATGCTCCGGGTAGTAATCCATTCCCATTCTCATCTAATAATTCTCCGTTTCCAATATCATTATTTTGCTTGCAATTTATCCAATAGGCTAATTATATTATTTATAAAAAGAGCGTTAAATCACATTTTTTTGTTATGCATATCACAATTATGCTATTTGGAGTGAGATCATTGCGCATAAATCACTTTGTTCCTGAGCCACGATTCGAACGCTTTCTCTGTTACCCAGAATCATTTGGCCACTACGCAAACGAGACAGAGCATTACGAGAACCGACCTAATGGACTCACCACATACAACTGGCATATCGTTCGGGCTGGCAAGGGATATGTTCGGATCGGAGAAAAAACCGTGGAGCTGAACAGTGGTACCGGTTTTCTTTACGGTCCAGGTGTGCCACAGCAATACTACGCTGACAGCTTTGAGCCATGGGATATCAGGTGGATTCATTTTACGGCTCGCGGTTTAGGTACACTACTGCAAGGACGGGGGGATCGAGAGCCTTGGCTCTTCTCGTGGGAAGGAGTAGAACGGCTTGACCAGTTGTGGTCAGAATTGTTAGATTTCCGCATGCCTCCAATGCAGGAAGGAGCAGCTAGATTATCTGCCATTACTTATGAAATGATCGCTTTAATCGTCCAGCATGCTGAGACTATTGAAGGCATCCCTAAACCTGGAATGCGGGACAGGCTAACTGAGGTAGCGGAGTGGATACGCTCACACTGCCGTGAGCCGCTCACGCTCGAACAGATGTCATCGCAAGCAAGCTGCAGTCCTTCGCATTTCAGTAGGCAGTTCCACAGCTTAATTGGGAAGACTCCGATTGAGTATTTAACGGAATGCCGTATTCTCCAATCCAAAAACCTGCTGGTATCGACGAGCATGACCATAAAGAATATTGCTGAGCTTGTCGGTTTTGCAAACAGTACATACTTCATTCAGCGGTTTCGAAAGTCAGAGGGGATGACCCCGGAACAATTCCGAATACTACGAGGTGCCGGAAACAACCAACAAATTAACTGAAAAGACCGAGTAGAGCATTGATTTCCCCGGTCTTTTTTTGTTGCTTCATGTCCGGTCGTTTCCACTTTGTTGAACTAAAGCCAATTGAGCACCATAATAAAACAAAGAAAAACCCTTGATACACAAAGGTTTTTCTTTGTTTTTATTATGGTGGAGCCAAGGGGGATTCCGACCTCGTTTCGCTCGTCTACTCATCATGGGATGCCCGAATCTTTTATTGAGTGGCTGACGATGCTTACTCATCTTATTAACTTAACGAATTCATGTATCGTTGCAGGTCTATGAAATGGTATGAGAAAGTGTATTATGATTACGCGGAACCGAGAGTCCTAGGTTTCAACCAATTCGACAATCTCCTGATACTTTCGTTCTGCCTCTTCTTCTGTTCTACCGACAATCGGACTTATACCCGGGAAAATCAAGATCTCCCGTTCATACGTCTCAGCTCTTGTTTTTACGTCCCGGTAGTAAGCTTTCGCTTCTTCAAATGTTCCATAGGCGCGTATAAACAGCATCTGCAGACTTAGCAGCTAGATCTCTTCCTGACTGCGAAGCCCCAGCTTGAAACACAATGGGATATCCTTGCTTGGATCGCGCTACATTTAATGGACCCCGTACTGAAAAATGAAGGCTCCCTGGAAATGGACTCTACAACACTGTTGCTGAGCTTAGACGACTGATTTCCAATTGCCCTTCAATTTGCTGAGGGTTGCGAAGCAGGTTGAAGATCGGGCAAACCTGTTCGATCGCTTGATGGAGCGCCTGCAATGTTTCCTCTGACTCTTCGGATCCTATTATCAATTTGTAGTGAATGTTATGAGGGTAAATCGGGATATGCTCGTAGCCCGGACGACCGGCTAGCGGGTGCATCTCCCCTGTTACTTCTACTTCAAGCGAGTGAAGAGAGACTTGTCTTTCAGCAGCTTGGATTAATGCGATGTGCGTCAAGCAGCTTCCGAGCACCCCAAGCTGAAGCTCAGGAGAAGAGGGACCAAGATTATAGCCCGCGAAATCCGGCGGACTGTCGCTTATGACTTGGAAGTCCCGAATTCGGATTTCCCGAACACCGCTTCTTCCTGACGCTCTTACCTTAGCACTGATAGAATTAACTTGATCCGGCTGTTTCTCGGCTTGAACTCTACGGGTTAGAAGTGCTTCCCTTTTCTGTTTCAAGTATTCATTTAAGGTTCCCATGCTTCTACTATCCCCTTTCCTATATAACGATCCACTTTGAATAGAAGCTTAGACTGATGAAGGTTCAGTCCGGCCCATGTACTGAAAGCAAACTTAAACAGATAAATCACCTAAAAATAGTTGGTTTTAAATAATATAGAACAACTCAAACAGCCACGTCTAATATAAAAGATCAATACGCTCATTTTACATTTCTATAATTGATCACAAAGAAGCTCACCTATCCTTCTTGGATTCAAACGCCGTACCCTACTTGAAACAGACACAAAAAAACGCAGCCCTTATCAGGTTGCGTTACAGACTGTCGAGAAAAGTCTCGACAGTCATCTTTATTCTTACGATATTACTATTATTTGCTTAGAACGCAGGAACAACCGCTACTCCGTATTTGTCTTCAATAAACTTCTTCACTTCCGGTGTTGTTAACGCGGCGTTTAACTTCTTAATCTCATCCCGGTTCTCGTCACCGCTTCTTACAACGATGACATTCGCGTACGGCGAATTTGCGTCTTCCCTGAACAATGCGCTCTGCGGATCGATCTTGGCCTCCAGAACCAAGTTTGTATTAATAATCGCTCCGTCCAGATCCGGAAGAGATCTTGGCAATGTAGCGGAATCCGCTTCTACGAACTTGAGTTTCTTCGGATTGTCGATGATATCTTTCGGTGTTGCCTCGTAAGTCGTCAGTCCGTCTTTGAGCTTGATCAGACCCTGCTGCTGCAGGAGAACGAGAGCACGATATTCATTGGACGGATTGTTAGGAATGCCGATTGTTGCTCCCTCTTTGATTTCGTCCTTGGATTTGAGCTTGCTCGAGTAGAAGCCGATCGGCTCCACATGCACTTTCGTCGTTACGACGAAGTCGTAGCCCTTCTCGTCTTTGACGGAATCCAGATAAGGAACGTGTTGGAAGTAATTGGCGTCGATCTGCTTTTCCTGCAAGGCCGGATTCAACTGCCCTTCATCGTCGAGTATTTCGATCTCCAAATTAACGCCTTCCTCTTTAAGCTTAGGCTTGATGAACTCCAATATTTCGGCATGAGGCACGGCTGCCGCTCCCACTTTTAACGTGACTTCTTTAACCGGCTCGGAGGCGGACGAAGACGGACTGTCGCTCGGAATCTGATTCGCGGAGGCTTGCGGAGAACTATTGCCGGAGGACCCGTTGTTATTCGAACCGCAAGCAGCGGCAATCAGACTCACAACAAACAGGAAGGCAACAAGGACGGCCATTCTTTTCTTAGACATTTTCTCTCTCCTACTTTCCATTTTTATATTTGTAATAGTATTGAACTCTCAGGTCGCTCTTCCCCGGCAAACCAGGATTATTCGAGCTTATAACGCCTGTTGTGAATGGACTTCGCTATCCCATCGCCGGTCCACTGAATGGTTTGAATCAGGAGTATGATAACCAAAACGGTTGCGAACATAATATCCTCTCGGAATCGTTGGTAGCCGAAGCGAATCGCTAGACTTCCTAGTCCGCCAGCTCCAATAGCTCCGGCAACCGCCGTTAATTCGGTGATTCCGATGATGGCAATCGTTACGCCACGCACAAGCGCTGGCAGCGCTTCGGGAATGAGGACCCGTAAGATGATCGTAATGGGCGAAGCACCGACTGCGATCGCCGCTTCAATCTTCCCCGCGCCTACTTCCTTTAACGAATTTTCCACAATTCGTCCCAGGAAAGGAGCAGCACCGATCGATAACGCAACGATAGCCGCGGTTGGACCAAGCGACGTTCCTACGATTAGGCGCGCTAGGGGAAGCAACAGCACGATCAGGATAATAAACGGAATCGATCGGATGCCGTTGATGAGGAAGCTTATCACCTTATTGACATGCACGGACTGTAAGACATGTCCTTTATCTGTTACAACAAGCAGAATACCAAGGGCCATTCCCAGTAGAAGAGCAAAGAAGGATGACCAAGCCACCATATAGAGAGTCTCTCGAAGAGCTTTCCACAGGAGCTCGAATAAATCGTTTTTCAAATTCCCTCCCCCAATCCTTCAATCAGCCCTCTTCTATTACGATACTGCTCCAGAACGCTTACGAATTTCCGTGCGGTATCGCTCTCCGGATTCAGGAACAATTTGGCGACTGGACCGGTCTCCACGATTCTCCCATTCTCGATAACGGCCATGCTATCGCATATATGCTGGAGGACTTCCAACTCGTGAGTAATGAGCACGATCGTCAGCTTCAACTGGCGATTAATGTCCTTTAGCAGTTCCAGAATGGAATAGGTCGTTTCCGGATCGAGAGCCGAAGTCGCTTCATCGCTTAGAAGTACATCCGGATCATTCGCGAGCGCGCGGGCAATGCCAACCCTCTGCTTCTGCCCCCCGCTAAGTTGTGCCGGGTATGTCCCTTCCTTGTCGGACAGCTTAACCAAGTCAAGAATCTCCCGGACACGCTGCCGAATTCGTTCCCTCGGATGACCTGCGACCACGAGCGGAAACGCAACATTCTGATACACGGTTTTACCGTCCAGCAGATTAAAATGTTGAAAAATCATGCCGATCTTCTGCCGTGCCTGGCGTAGTTTACGGCCCTTCAATTGCGTAATATCGTCGCCTCCGATCCAGATACGCCCCGAATCCGGTTCCTCCAGTCGGTTCATACACCGGATCAGCGTGGATTTGCCGGCTCCGCTAACCCCGATAACGCCGAAGATTTCCCCAGTGGCTATCCGTAAATCGATGCGGTCCAGCGCTGAGACACTTCCTTTTGTCGTCAGATAGGTTTTGCTCAGTTGCTCCACGAGAATCAAATCGTCACCTCCTCATACAAATAAAAAAAAACTAAGCCCTTCCCCCTTCATTTGAAGGACGAGTACTTAGTTTCCAGACATCTGGTCAACTTAATGATCCCCTATTAAATTCTTATTATTCCGATACGCTTCAACTAATTTAATTCATTTTTCACAAGGTGTCAATATCTTCCCAAAAAGGAAACCTTTAATTATACTATTCACATGAAAATACTTATATTTAGGGGGCATATCATGAGTAGTGCAACACGCCAAATGAAACTGTCGGCTTATCTGGTCGGCACCGGAATGCATGTCGCCTCATGGAGACTACCGCAAGCACACGCCGGTGCCAGCATTGACATCGACTACTACAAGAAGCTTGTAAGAACTGCCGAAAAAGGGAAATTCGATATCGCATTTCTTGCAGACAGCCTAGCGATCAACGAAGTCTCTCATCCCAACATTCTTAACCGTTACGAGCCTATTACCCTTATCGCCGCTTTGGCGGCCAGTACGGAGCAAATCGGCATTGTCGCCACAGCATCTACCTCCTACATCGAGCCGTTCAACCTCGCTCGCCTGTTGATGTCCGTAGATCATATTAGCAAGGGCCGGGCTGGCTGGAATATCGTCACGACCCGCGATTTATCAGGGAACACTGCGAGAAATTTCGGTGCCGAGGATCATCTTGAGCATGGATTCCGCTATCGAAGGGCCAGTGAGTTCCTGGACGTGGTGCTAGGTCTGTGGGATAGCTGGGAGGATAATGCTTTTATTCACGACAAGGAGGGCGGAGTTTTCTTTGATCGCAACAAGCTTCATCGGCTCCAGCACAAGGGAGAGTTCTTCTCGGTAGAAGGTCCTCTGAATATTGGCCGTTCCCCCCAAGGACGCCCCGTACTCGTTCAAGCCGGTGTCTCCGATTCCGGGCAAGAGCTCTCTTCCCGGGTAGGCGAAGTCATCTTCTCCATCAAGTACGATTTCGATGATGCGAAGTCGTATTATGATACCTTCAAGAACAAAGTGGCTGCCGCCGGACGGAACCCGGATCAAGTTCATATTCTACAAGGCATCTCTCCTATTATCGGTTCAACGGAAGAAGAAGCGAGAGAGAAGAGAAGCCGGCTAGAGTCCCTCATTCCCGAAGAGACCGGTATCGGTTTTCTATCCGATTATTTCCAAGGCTTCGTCGATTTCACCGGCTTTACCCTAGAAGACCGGGCCAAGGATGCCGGACTGGATCGCCTCCCGATGACCAAAACCGACTATTTGAAGCATCAGCCGATTATCTCCCGGATAAATCCGACGCTTCGCGAGGTTTACTCCCTGCTCACCGGATCGTTCAGCAGCGACCATCTGGTTGGTACCCCGGAGAAGATTGCCGACACTTTAGAGTATTGGTTCCGAAACCGCGCTGCTGATGGCTTTATGCTGATGGCGCCTTCGTTACCTGACGGATTAGAGGATTTCGTCGAGCAAGTCGTGCCTATTTTGCAGAAGCGAGGCTTGTTCCGGTTGGATTACACCGGCGCTACCTTGAGGGAGCATCTTGACCTGCCGTTTCCGGCTAACCGTTATACTTGATCTCTAATTATTGGCGCTGTTTCTCCTGTACTTAAAGCAAGACGCAGCTGATCTGTAGATTAGCTACCGTCTTGCTTTTCTGAACTAAGTTCTCTATAGCTTTATGGAATTCTCCTCTAATTTAACTAAACATCGATATTAATTTAACACCATTTTTATATAGCGTCTTCTTAAATTCATCAAGCATTTTTACCTCTTTTGAAATTCGTGATACCTTAGTTACAATTACTGCGTCTAATTTGGGAAGTTTATCATAAATACCTGCGTAATTATCCTCAAAAATCTGATGCCAATAGGCAACCTTAATATTCTCGGATTGAGCAAAAGAAGTAATGCTAAGTCTTTGTTCTTCGGCGCTTTCAAAGCTAGAATCTCTTAGTATAGCCATAGCTTTCATATGGATAATACTCCTTTTCAAATCTATGTTTGTTACTATTATCGGCAATATTCGAGAAATTCCCAATAAAAAAAGCAGCCTATTAAATATCGCTGCTTTAGAGTCTTTCGCTTATTTTAAAATGTACTCGATCCGATCCAACTCGTCTTGAGAAAACGATGCATTCGCGAGTGCGCCAACGGCATCTTCTATCTGTTCTACTTTGCTGGCGCCTATTAACGCAGAAGTGACCCGGCCGCCGCGTAGAACCCAGGCTAATGCCATCTGGGACAGTTTCTGGCCTCTTTCCAATGCTAATTTGTTCAATTCTTTGACTTTTGCAAGACGCGTCTCGCTAATATCCTCGGGGCGTAAGAATACGCTTGGTCCCGCAGCACGAGAGTCAGAAGTAATGCCATTCAAATACCGGTCGGTAAGAATTCCTTTCTCGAGCGGCGAGAATACGATCGATCCGATTCCCTCCTCCTCGAGAACTTCTTGCAGGCCATCCTCTATCCACCTTGACATCATGGAGTAATTCGGCTGATGGATCACGCAGGGAGTACCCAATTGCTTCAAGATGCGGGACGCTTCTCGCGTTTGTTCCGGTCGATAGTTGGAGATCCCCACATACAGCGCCTTACCTTGACGGACGATCATATCCAGCGCAGCCATCGTTTCCTCTAGAGGTGTATCCGGATCAGGACGGTGATGATAGAAAATATCAACATAATCAACCCCCATCCGCTTCAAGCTCTGATCCAGACTCGATACGAGGCTTTTCTTGGAGCCCCATTCCCCATAAGGTCCAGGCCACATGTAATATCCCGCTTTCGTCGAGATAATCAACTCGTCCCGGTAGGGACTCAAATCATCCTTCAACATACGGCCGAATGATTCTTCTGCGGATCCGGGAGGCGGCCCGTAATTGTTCGCCAGGTCAAAATGCGTAATGCCCAGATCAAATGCCCTTCTAACCATCGCCCTGCCATTCTCATACTTATCGATTCCGCCAAAATTGTGCCATAGTCCAAGCGAGATCGCAGAGAGCTTCAATCCGCTCTTTCCGCAGCGATTATATGTCATGGATTCGTATCTTTCTTGTCTTGCCGTATATAACATTCTTACAACCTCCTCTTAACGTATAGGCTCATTATAGTACGCCTGATTGGGACGGCCTATGTCCGCATGGAAGGTAAATATGGCATAATGTCTGAATTTATCTGCTATCGATACAGCTTTGGAGGGACTCCTTTTAGCTTTTTAAACATTTTGGAGAACAGCAGTGCATCCTGATAACCTACCGAACGGGCAACCTCGCCTATCGAATATTCACCTTTACGCAACAGATCCCCCGCCCGATCCATCCGGTAATTAAGCAAGTATTGCTGCGGGGGCAGTCCCATTGCCTCCTTAAAGAGGAATGACAAGTACTTGCGATCCAACCCAAGCGAGGCGGCCATCTGCTGAACCGTTATCGGCTCGCTGAAATGACTATGGATAAAATCCAAGCTGCGATGGATGTATGTATCTTGCTTGCGAGGCTGAACACTGCCATCAGCCGATGAAGGCTGCGAATCAATCAACACCGTAAGAAACTCAATCAGGAGCGAAGTCAATCTCAAGTCATGATTCCTGGGATGGTTCGCCGCTTCCAAAAGCAGTTCGTACAAATTGGGCATGAGCTGCTTATCCATAGGGAACACCGGCTCCTCTGATGTCAGCTTGGTTCGCTCCAGAACCTCGCCCACCTGTTCGCCGCGAAAGCCGATCCAAGAATAACTCCATGGATCGATAGCATCAGCCTGATAGGAAATCACTTTACCGGGGTAAGCCAGAAAAGCTTGGCCTGAAGTCAACTTAAACGTAGAACCGCCAACCTGCACAGTTCCGGTTCCCCGGTGTACAAAATGCACCTTATAATGGTCACGTATGCCAGGACCGAATGCATGGTTAGGAGAACAGTCTTCTTTCCCCCAATAAGATAAATAAAAATCCGGGTTATCTCGGGATGAACGATACGAATTATAATGAAAAGCCTTCAAAAAGTTGTCTCCTTCCCTTGCTATGGCACAGCTCACCGGTAATGTATCTAACAGTTTATGATTTTTGAGTATACAGTTAGTATGTGATCTCTTTCTGTTTCATCATCATTTAAGTTTGAATCTTCCGTTTCAGCAATCGTAAAACCATGAAACTGTGCTTCCTCTTTGTATTGAAACAGTACGTTCTGTATGTTACTACCCTTGTTCAATGTACATCCAAATGGTAACTCTAACCCCTCATAATAGGAAACAACTGATAACCTTATGGCAGGTATTTGAAAATCTCCCCAGACGTAAAAAACAAATGACTTTCCCCTAAAGTACTTATTTAAATACACCGACCATGAGTTTTCAATAATTAATTTGTTTAGCTTCTGAATGGTGTAAAGATTATAATTAGCTTCCGCATAATACTGACCACTGTCATTAGAGAACAAGAGGTTTGGTTGTTCTGCTATCTCAACAATTTCGTTGTACGCTTTAATTCCTTTATTTTTTAGAAATTCAATCATTAGGCTGTTATCACCACTTTCAATTTACCATTTTGTTCTTGAACTAACGTTCTCCGATAGTTGAATGGACTAACCGAGTGAACCGATCTTAATACAGGTGCGCACATAAAGGTCCCGTGGCCATTATGATGGCAGCGGTATAAATGCATAAAGTTGTTCTCTCCTTCCCTCAATCGTGTATACTAGTATCCAAATTAAACAAATCAAAGTTGGTTAATTAGATGTTTTTCCATACTGATCTTACATGGCTCTCAGTGATGATAGAACGCTATCGTTGTCAGTCGTGAGATTATTCACAACTGACCATCAAGTGGTGCCCACTTTTATTGGCTTTACGTATTTTCTCGTGAGCCTAGTATTTCTTGGGCTCCTCGCTGTGATGCTAATCGATCTTCTGATAAAGGCACGGCGAACGATTCAAGGCCGTATCATAAACAAGGAAGGCAGCATTATTAACGTGCTTCGGGATGACGGTAAGCTAAAGCGCTTCAGAATAAACGTACCTGAGGTGCTGGATGCTCTCCGAGCTGACTATAGAGTAGAGATCGTGAGCACGAATCTGGCCAATATTCCGAGCCGGATCACGGTGATTGAGTAACGAGGTTCGTTTAGTTTTTAGAACTTATGTTGCAAAGCAGCCATCACATACTTCTTCTTGGTGTTTTGAACTAAAGTTTCCCTTAGCTTAAGCCTCTTGTGTTATTGCCAACTCAAGATGATATCCTTTAGTTCAATCAGAGTTCTGATTCGATAACTGGCTTTTGTGAAGTCATGTGTTTTTGTGAAGTCGTTATGTACAATAGCACAGTCGATACCAGCTGCCACGGCTGAGTTCAACCCTCTGTTTGAATCCTCCACAACCAAGGTCTCTTCTTTGGTAGCTCCGAAACGCTTTAGTCCGGTCAAGTAAGGCTCCGGGTGAGGCTTGGTGCGCTCGTAGTCTTCGCGAATAAGGACGAATTCCATAAATTGTGTAATCTGACGATTTTCATGAATAAGTTGAAAATCAGCACGTTTTGAAGTTGTCACGATCGCCATGCGAACGTACTTTGACAGCTCAGCCAGAGTTTCAGCTACACCTTCAATCTCTATAGCTTCAGTTCTTAGATATTCCTGATAATAGACGTTGCGAACCTCACGCTGTTTACTGATGATATGTTCATCGATACCTGCCGCCCTAGCTTGGGACCAAGTGCCCAATGACTGAGTCATATCGCGAAGGTATTGGTCTTTATCCAAAGTAAATCCTATATCAGCTAGAGCGCGTGCTCCCGCTTTGTAATACCAGAATTCCGTATCAACCAGAACACCATCATGATCGAAGAGTATGAACTTTTTCATTGCTTCGTTCTCCTTTGTCATGCGGCAACCTTGGTGACCAAATATTTATATGATCCTCCAGCGTGCCAACTCTCTGTTCAAATCATTCTCTTTGAATCATCAACTAAAACTTTCCGTTAGTCCAGTCATTATTAGCTTGTCACAGCACCAATTTCTCGAGAGCAACAGCAACACCATCATTATCATTTGATTCAGTAATGTGTTTTGCACAATTTTTCAACTCCATTATTGCGTTTTCCATAGCAACCGGAAATCCACAGTTATGGAATAAACCTAAATCGTTAAAGTCATCCCCGAATACCATTACATTTTCTGCCTTCACCCCAATTTCATTAAGCACCCATTGCACGGCATCTTCCTTTGAGGCTGATTTGTGCATGATTTGAACCAGTACACCTCCGTCGGTTGCGATTACATTCACATGGTCGCCGAATTGCTCGATAATATCTATCCATGCGCTGTAACCATGAACCAATATTTTTGTTGGGGAAAGTGAACTTAAAAAATCCTTATCAACAACCAAAGGTTTAGGATCACTTGAACGGATACCGAAATGACTAAGTTCTGAGTCAGAAATTGGTGTACATGTATAGCATGAGTCATTGACCTCGTAATTAATTATCGATTGAGCTGCATGTAACTTGATGAAATGGTTAATCTGATGGCTAATCTCCATAGGGATACTAATGTGCCGTAGAGTTTGCTTAGACTTGCATATTGTTTGAGCACCATTGTAATAAACCAAGTAGTCTACAAAAGAAAATTTCTTCACAAATTGATTGGCCGCTCTAGGCGGTCGTGCCGTGGCAACGATAATATGGATTCCAGAATCATAACACCGTTTAACAGCTTCGTAATTTCTAGGCGATATGGATTTGTCGCTGCCGAGCAGTGTTCCGTCCAGGTCTAATACAACTGCCTGTATGTCCGACATCTGCATCTCTCCTCAAATTAATTTTACTAATAATAAGCTAATACCAGAAAAGATACTAGACTATTGTTGTTTAGCCTGTCGGTTAACGTAATAAAGCTGCAGCTGATCCTTCGATCTGCTGCAGCTTTTATGATTGAACTAATGTTCCCAGTTAGCTTGATCAACTATTATCTGATGCCCTTACTTATTGGTTGGGGAATAGCTTTCCTTCAACAAATCAATGATTTTTCTTGCCGAATCGGCCCCGTTCTTCATGCAGTCCGAGATCCCCGCGCCATAATAAGAGCATCCAGCAAGGATAATGCCTGGGAATACATCTGCCATGATGCTTTCAAGTGCATGGACGCTTCGCGGATGGGTAATCGAATAAATTGGCATTTGCCCGGACCAGTCGGTGATCTCGTTAACGACAGGTTCGGCGGTAATTCCAAGCCCCTTCTCAATATCGCTAAGCGCCACCTTTAGCAGTCCATCGTGATCCAGATCCTTTATTAAAGCGTACGAGGGATGGCTGCTTTTATAAAATAACCGGACGAGCAAATTTCCGGATTTGGACGTATGCTCCCATTTGCGACTTGTCCACGTGCAAGCGTTGCAGAACAATTCATCGGTTGTCGCGGTAATAAATCCCGTTCCATCGGCGGGGAGCACTGAATCGGGCACGTCAAAGCCGACATATATGCTGATGAGCGAGCTGCTTTTCAATCCCGAGAATTGCTCCGTAAGGCTCGAATCGTCAAGAATCGGTTCTGCTGCGGTATGCGGAATGCTTAGTACAACATAATCCGCTTCGATCATGTCCTGATTGTCTAAGTGCACGTGATACCGGCCATTGTCCTTATCAATTCTGCAGACTTTAGTGTTTAACAGCAATTCTTCGGTCAGACCAGCTTGAAAGGCGTCAATTAGTGAGCCCAGACCGTTTTTTAGCGAGAAAAACTTTTTCTCACCAATCCTAAACTTCTGCTTGTTTGTCTCTAGCCCTTTAATAATACTTCCGTATTGCTCCTTGTAGTCGATCAAGTAAGGTAGTGTTGAGGCAATTGTCAATTCGCTCAAATTCCCTGAATAGACCCCGGAAAGGACGGGAGCAATTTGCTTTTCGACAAGTTCGCTCCCGAGAAAATACTCCAGAAACGCGCCGACAGAATCGTCCTTCGTAAACGTCTCATTTTTCGTATACAAATCTTTTAGCGCCGCAACTTTGCCTTCTGCCGAGACGAGCGTACTCTTGGCGAGAGACTCGATGCTTGTCGGAATACCGAACACCGCGTCGTCCGGAATCGGCTTCAGATGTCCACCAGCGTATATGAAGGAGCGACCAGTCGCGTTATAGACCACGTCATCCTTCAAGCCCAGTTCTTCAATCACGCTCATGTCGTCTATTTTTCGCGCTACAATAGAATCTGCCCCGGTCTCCATCACGAATTGTTGATGCCTGACGGTTTGAATTTTACCGCCTAACTGTGCAGACGCTTCAATTAATAAAAGCCTGACCGCAGCTCCGGTTGCCTTCCTCCATTTGCGAAATTCATGCATGGCCGACAGCCCAGTAATGCCGCCACCAATCACAATAATTGTTTTCAAATTCAACACCTCATGGTTTAGTTCCCATTAGTTTAACATATCCACGCAGGTTTCTGGTATGATTGCCGTCACTATAACCCGAGTTTAATGGGTGAGTGCTAACGGGTTAACCTTACGGTAGAAATCGTTATGGACTAATGGATGAATCGCAAGCATCTTCCACAAGAGAGAATCAATCTTCGTCGTATTCGCTGCCACCGGAGTTTCCGAGAGATCTGTCTGCAAGTTTTTCGTATCTTCTTTGTTTAGCCCCTTCCGCCGCGCCACGACCTTGCTTGTGCCCCGGAGGAAGGCAATTGCAATTATTGTGAAGCACGGCGCAGTGATAAGTCCTCTCCCAAACCTTTTAGCTTAAAAAAATAGCGGCATTCTTGGACACAAATGTCCTAGAATGCTGCTGTATTATTAAACTAGCGTTCAAATTCTACCTTTGCTATCTCTTATTATCGCTCCGCCAGTTACAACTATCCTCATTTGCCGATGACCTCGCTACTCACTAATATTTAGCCTAAAGAATCATGCCGAACTCAAAAAGTAAGTAAATATTAATTTTTGTATAACTCTGGATAGTTAGGATTCTTAATATCGTCACCAAATTGTTTTTCACTCATTACAAAGTTGCCAAAGTACCCTTCCATCATAAAGTCTAATCTTTCAGTAAAATATATTAATTTACTTTCTGGCAATTTAGCTATTGAGTAAACATTCGTTTCGATAAAATGGCAAAGTAGTAAATCATGAATTCTTTTATGTACCCAGTGAACAATTTTGGTTAATTCTCTATCTAATGATTTGTTAATTGTCTGCTTATTAATTTCAATCTGTGCATTATAATAATTCCAAAAATATGCTTCATGGAAAGTTGCTTCTTCAACTAATCCATAGAGAAATGTCCCCTCTTTGAGCTGATAGTTATCCATCAAGATCTGTATATCACATTCCATATCATCCCACCTTAGAGCAGATTTCGAAGTAATGTTTCCCGTTAATTCAATAAATGTTTAATGAAACCAGTCAGGATGCTCTTCCTTGGTGAGTACACCATCATAAGGGAATACCATGTCAATAAATTCGCCAGAATCTGCTTCTAGACTGATAGCTACACCGTCGATATGTATATACCAAGTTCTATTACCAGTGACTTTATTCCAAAACGTATCTTTATTCAATACACTCATCTCAACAATATTTGTGTCATAAGTTAAATCTAAATTTCGGTTTACTGTTTCAAGATACATTCTTGCTTTAGACGTAGCCTCATGTTCAGTAAGGATAGGTTCTTGAAAGCGATATAACCCAAATAAAATTAGTACTGCAATTAACAAAATGATTGAATAACCAACCTTTTTCAGAACAACCATCCCCTCGCTGAACTAAAAGTGAAATACGCTTCCAGTTACCAGAAGTTGCATATAACTGCCCAATAGCTCAACGATATAAAGAGCAGCTGCCGCGGCGGCAAACTGCTCTGGATCATTGAACTATATGTCACGATAGTTTAACTAAATCCCTTATGAGTTCTTCCTAAAAAGACCCGCAGACCCCAAGTTTCCCTATATCCCGTTCATCAACAAAGCTGCAGAATTGAAATTCGTGGAAGTTTAACTTAATTCCGCTATCTGTTGGACTTAAACTAAAAAGTAGACACTTCGTT